>NZ_JBFAKX010000003.1:0-414094 GCF_040655935.1 Promicromonospora sp. NPDC050262
CTTCGCTGAGCGCTCGGCAGTTGGCATCGAGATCGGCACAGGCCTGTGCCGATCTCGATGCCAACTGCCGAGCCTGCGGGGCAAACTGCCGACTTCCGAGCCCGGCGTCAGGAGGCTGCCGACCTCGCAGCACCTTGACGGACGCCGCGGGGTCAGCCCTCTTCCGAGTTCCAGGGAAGGGCGTCCTCGAACGACTGCCAGAGCGAGTCGGTCACGTCCTCGGTCGTGTCCTGGACGCCCTGTTCGAGGTCGTCCTGGATCTGCTCGCGCTGCTCCTGCAACGAGTCGCGGGCGTCCTGCGTGACCTGCTGCGCGTAGCCGACCACGCCCTGCACCGCGATCACGATGACCCACACGACGACGACCAGCCAGAACGGCCACGTGCGGCCGCCGCGGCGCGAGCGCACCGCGCGCACGAGGTTGACGAGGGCGGCCGCGATGATGCCGAGCAGCGGGATCGACAGCTCCGCCATGCGCGGCGCCCATTCCGGGTCGAGGCCCAGCGTCGCCACCGTGATGTCGCCGAGCGCGGCGAACAGGGGCAGCTCGGCCGCGCTGGGCATCGCGTCGAAGCCCGGGATCAGGCGCACGAGCTGGTAGAGCGCGATGAGGAGCAGGACGCGCGGGATCCAGCCGAGGATCACCGCGACGGCGCGCAGGCCGCCGTCGGAGCTCCGGTCCCGGTCGGCGCGGGCGTCCCGTTCGTCACGGGCGTCCCGCCGCGAGAGCCCCGCCGCGGGCCCGGCCGGCTGCACCGGTCCCGTCGGCTGGACCGGCCGGGCGGGCTGCACCGGCCCCGTCGGCTGCTGCACAGGCGGCTGGGGCTGCACCGGCCCGGTCGGCCGCTGCACGGGCTGCGTGCCGGTCGTCCCGGGCTGCTGTGCCGGCGACGGCGCCGTCCGCGCGCCCGTCGCCGCAGACCCCGGGCGGAACGAGGGGGCAACCTGCGTGGCCTGCTGGTGGGCGGCCGGCGCCACCCGCGGCGCGCTGCTGGTGTGCCGGCGGGGCGTGGTCGCGCCGGGTGCGCCGGGCAGCGGCAGGCCGTGGCGCTGCCGGTAGGCCGCCCAGCCCTCGAACGTGTCGGAGTAGCCCTCGGGCGTGAACGCCGGTGCCCACCGCATCGCGGCCCACAGGTAGTCCTTGATCGCGGCGGGCGCGCGCCCGCCGGCCCGCTGCGGCCCGACGGCGGCCAGGTACGTCGAGATGACCTCCTCGGCCGCGCCGTCGAACCCGTCGCCGTGCACCTGGTGCAGGCGGCCCATGAGCTGCTGGTCGTAGACCAGGTTGGTCATGGGTTCGCCCGGCTGCACGGGGTTGCTCGCGAGCACGCTGGTGGGCGCCACGGTGGCCGCCGCCGCGCTGCCCGTGAGCACCTCGGTGACCAGGCCGCGCTCGATCGTGGTGGCGCCCGCCGCGGCGAGCAGCGCGGGGTCGAGCCGGGCGCTGTCGGTGGCGAGCTGGGCCACGGTGCGCGACAGGTTGTGCAGCGGCGGGCGGTCCTCGGGCCGGTGCCGCGTCATGGCCAGGATCAGGGGCAGCAGCCGCTGGTCCACGGGCCCGACGTCGGCCGCCGTCAGATCGCGCCCCGCGAAGTTGAGGTCGTTGGGAAGCTGGCCCGTGGCGAGGAAGATCAGCAGGAGGCCCAGGCTGTACACGTCGGAGCGGGCGTGCGGCTTGCGCACGAACAGCTCGGGCGCCATGTACGAGATGGTGCCCGCCGCATGCGTCGACGTGGTGGTGCCGTGTCCCTTGGCGATGCCGAGGTCGATGAGCACGTACCGGTCGGGCGCGGCGATGATGTTGGCCGGCTTCACGTCCCGGTGCAGGAAGTGCTCCTCCTGCAGCACGGCGAGGGCGTCGAGCACGTCGTCCGCCACGCGCAGCACCTCGTGCACCGGCAGGGGGCCCTCCGCGGCCAGGCGCTGGGACAGCGTGGGACCCGGCACGAGCTCCATCGCGAACCACGGCGTGGGGGAGTCCAGGCCTGCCGCGACGAGCTGCGGGAACCCGCGTCCGGCGAGCCGCTCCAGCAGGGCCGCCTCGCCGACGAACCGGTCCAGCGAACCCGACTCGGTGTTGGTCAGCACCTTGAGCGCCACCTCGCCGCCCTGGCCCGTGGCCCGGTACACGTGGGCGAACCCGCCGTGGCCGAGCGAGTCACCGAGCTGGAACGGCCCGAGCACCTCGCCCGTCGCAGGGATCCGCGGCACGCCTCCGGGCACCCCGGAGCCGGTGTACCCGCCACCGGTGTACCCGGCTCCCTGCCCGACGGCGCCCCCAGGTCCGGCCACGCTCGTGGGCGCCACGTTCGCGGGCACACCGTTCGCCGTCCCGGACGGCCCGGTGGGCAGCACCACCCGCGTGGGCGCGGTGGGCGGCGGGACGGTCCGCGTGGGCGCGGGCAGCGGCGGCACCGCCCGCGTGGGCGGCGTCGGCACGACGGCGGTCTGGTCGCCACCCCCGACCGGCTGTCCGGCAGGGCGTGCGGCCGTCATGCGGGTGGTCTCGTCGGACAAGCAAGGACTCCTCAGCAGCGCACCGGAACTACCGGTTGGACGTGAGAAACGCTATCAGCGTCCTGCCCCTGACCGCGGTCGAAGTGCCCGACCCGTGACCTGGCCCGCTCAGCCGTTCCCGCCGGGCAGCGCGTCCTCGAGCTGGTCGTTGATGCTTTCCTCGACGCTCTCGGTCGCGTTCTGCCGGGCGTCCTCGACGCCCTTGTCGATCTCCTGCTGCACCGAGTCCTTCGCGTCCTGCTTGGCGTCCTCGATCTCCTGGTCCACCGTGTCCTGGACGTTCTGCTTCACGTTCTCCGTGGCGTCCTGGGCGTAGCCGACGATGCCGCCGACGGCGAACACGACGATCCAGGCGACGATCGCCAGCCCGTACGGCCAGATCGCCAGCGACGTGTTCAGCGACCGGATCGTGTTGAACAGGCCCGCGAGCGCGATGCCGAGCACCGGGATGGTCATGTTCGCGGCCTGGTCCGACCACTCGGGGTTGAGGTTGAGCATGCCGAGCACGCCGTCGCCGATCCCGCGGAACAAGGGGAACTGCGAGACGTCGGGCATGACGTCGAACCCGGGGATCAGCCGGATCAGCTGGTACACGCTCAGCGCGAGCAGGATCCGCGGGATCCACGCCAGGACGGCGCCCGCCGTCGAGCCGCCCCCGCGGGAGTCGTCGTCCCGGTCGCGACGCTGCGGCGTCGGGTGGCCGGACTGCGGGCCGAAACCCTGCTCGAACGGGTTGGGCGGGCCCACCTGCTGGCCCTGCTGCTGCCCCGGCTGGGGGTAGCCGGCCTGCTGCCCGTAACCCTGGCCGTAGCCCTGCTGTCCGTAACCCTGCTGCCCGGCCTGGCCCGGCTGACCGTACGCCGCGGTCTGGCCGTAACCCTGCTGACCCTGCTGGCCGTACCCCTGCTGACCCTGCTGACCCGGCTGCCCGTAGCCGGCCTGCTGGCCGTACCCCTGCTGGCCCTGCCCGTAGCCGGGCTCCCCGGGAAAGGCGCCGGGGGCCTGGACCTGCGTGGGCTGCTCGGTCTCGTAGGGCCGGTACGGCCGCGCGGGCGGCGGCGTCGCCGACCGGTAGTCCCGCTGCGTGCCCGCCGGAGGCAGGAGCTGGGTGGACTCGTCGACGGCGGAGGCGCCGCGCGGCGGGGGCATCACCTGGGTCGACTCGTCGACGGGCGAGCCGCCGCGGGGCGGCGGCATCAGCTGCGTGGACTCATCGACGGGGGAGGCGCCGCGGGGTGGCGGCATGAGCTGCGTGGACTCATCGACCGGGGAGCCGCCCTGGTTCCCCGGGACCCGCTGTCCGGCGCCACCACCCGGTGCGAATGCGCTCATCCGCTGGGTCGCGTCATACGATGACGGGGCTCCCGGCTGCCCCGGACGAGCCGGTGGTCGCTGGATCTGCGTCGGGTCGGCCGCCGGAGGAATTCGGCGGGTGGGCTCGTCGGACACGCAAGGGCTCCTCGGTTGTGGTCCCGGTTTCGACACCTGTTTGCGCGAGAACCTACCAGGTGGGGTGAATGCCCCGTTGGGGTGGCCAGCGGGCCGATCATGGCCGACGCTTGCTCTCGGGGGCGAACCCACGCTATGCCGCCTGCCCAGGAACTTCGGAGGAAACGCATGAGCTCTGACACCGTGCCACGCTGGCCTCGGATCGACGCGATCGTCCGCGAGGACGGTTCCGGCGAGGTGACGATCGACGGGATGTTCCACCCGATCGCCGCCGGCAGCCTGGAAGAGGCACGGGTGGAGGTCCTGCGCCGGGTCACGGAGAACGCCGTGCAGATCGGCAGGCCCGTGCGGGCCTCCGCGACCGGCCCGGAGGGGCTCTGGAACCTGATCGTGCACCCGGACGGGACCGTGGTGCCGGAGGAGGACGAGCTCGCGCCGCCGTCGTCGCCGACGCCGCAGGCGCCGCCGGCCTCCCCGCTTCCCGAGCCGCAGCCGGAGCCCCTGCCCGAGCCGCTGCCTCAGCCCGGAGCGGGTCCGGGGACGTTCCCGGCCCCCGCGTTCGAGGGCGTGCCGGTCGCGGACCTGGCCCCGGGCGGCGACACCGCCGCCCCCGAGGCGACCGAGCCGATCGACACCGACACGGTGCGCCGCGCCCCGCGCGCGCCCGAGGGGTCGAACGGCGCCGGCACGCCGTCCGCCCCGGAAGGCGGCCCTGCGTTCGCGCCGGAAGCCCCGGCGTTCGCGCCCGACCCCGCGGAGAACCTGCCCGCCCCCGGCGTCGCGCCCACCATTCCTCTCCCGTCCGACGGCGCGCCCGCGGTCGGCGACCAGGGCGTCGCCGACTGGGTCCGCGAGAACGCGGCGCAGGACCTCCCGGGCAGCGTCCCGGGCGGGATCCACGGCGGCCTCGCGGGCCCCGTGCCCACGAACGGGGTACCCATGGCCGACCACGCCGGTCCGGACGGCGGACTCTCCACGCCGCCGTCGGGCCCCACGCGAGCGGTCGAGGGTGACACGCCGCGCTCGCGCCGCGAGGCGCGGCAGTCGTTCCTCACGCACCAGCAGGACGAGGACCCGGCCACGCAGGGCTTCCGCGGGATGCTGACCCGCATGGGCATCCGCGTGGGCCCGAGCGAGTCGGAACGGCTCGAGCGCGCCGACGAGCGCGCCGTGAGCCAGCACTGGCCCGGCCCGCGCACCATCTCGATGGTGAACGGCAAGGGCGGCGCGGGCAAGACGCCGTCGACGGTGCTGCTCGCGGCGGTCTTCGCGCAGTTCGGCGGCGCGGGCGTGGTCACGTGGGACAACAACCAGACCCGCGGCACCCTGGGCTGGCGCACCGAGCAGGGCCCGCACGAGTCCACCCTGCTGGACCTGCTGCCGCAGACCGACCGGCTCCTGGGCCCGTCGGCGCAGGCCGCCGACCTCGCGCGGTACGTGCACCACCAGACGCGCGACCGGTTCGACGTGCTGCGCTCCAAGCCGATCGCCATGGCCAACGAACAGCGGATCGAGCCGCAGGACGTCGACGCGATCCACTCCGTGCTCTCGAAGTACTACCGGATGATCCTCATCGACTCCGGCAACGACGAGTCCGACCCGATGTGGCAGCGGATGATCGACCTGACCGACCAGCTCGTGGTCGCCACCACGACGCGCGACGACCACGCGGAGGCCGGGGCCCTGCTGCTCGAGGCGCTCGGCACCCGCGACGGCCGGTCGGCGTACCTGGCGCAGCAGGCGGTCGTGGTCGTCAGCCAGGCCGACCCCAAGGAGTCCTCGGGCGAGCTGGAGAAGGTCGCCGACGGGTACCGGTCGCTGGCCCGTGAGGTCGTCACCATCCCGTTCGACCCGGCCATGGTCGACGGGCACCTGCGGTACGGCGCCCTGCGCCCGGAGACCCGGCGTGCCTGGCTCGCCGCCGGCGCTGCCGTGGCCGGCGGCCTCTGAACGAGGGTCGAGCGACGTCCGGCCCCCGCCCGGCAGCGGGCGGGGGCCGGACGACGTCGTCGTGCCGGGCGGCTCAGCCCGGGAAGAGCCCGAGGAACTGGTACCAGACCGCCATCGTGTCGTAGCCCATCTCGTTCAGCAGCGCCCACACGATGCCGACGACGGCGTACAGCGACACGGGGATGAGAAAGATCCACTCCCGGACCGACCCGGCGTCGCCCAGGATCGGCAGCGACAGGTTGCCGCCCGACCGCCAGATCATGTCGAGCTCCAGGCCGCGCCCGTCGCGCATCCAGCGAGGGCTGCGGAACTTCAGCGGCCAGAGCAGCGGCACGCCGTTGGTGGTGATCATGTCGCCCAGGATGTGCACGGTGCAGCCCAGCGCCACGCTGAACGGCATCCAGAACCATTCCTCGGGCGCGAAGATCGCGATGAGCACCGCCAGCGTGATCGACGTGGTCCAGGGCAACAGCTTGGTGTCGCGCGTGATCTTGAGCGCCTTGAGGGCGAACGCGACCAGCAGCACGCACATGATGCCCGGGCCGATCAGGATCGAGCCGAACTGCTCGTTGCCCGTGTCGATGCTCAGGAAGCTGAGGCCCCAGGCGATCGCCGTGAACACCGCGACGCCGAGGATCGAGTGAGTGCCCTTGCGGTGCCCGCCCGAGACGGCCTCGATGCCCTTGACCACGACGTTCGAGACCGGCTTGAGCGAGTTCGCGATGGTGCCCGAATGATGGTCGGCGTCCGGCAGGAGCGCGGCTCCCGCGCAGACGAGGGCTCCCGCGACGACGCCCGTGTCGGTCACCCCCGGATACCAGCCGAACGCGATCGGCGTCGACGCCGTGACCGCTACCCAGGCCGCGGCTCCCGTCGCGGCGTGGTTGCCTCCCATCATGGTGGTGTGCGCTCCAGTTCCCGGGGTCTCCCCGAATCGGCAGTTTGGCCTTCTGACCAGGTCCGTTCCTGGCCGGGGCACACCCTAGCGCGGGCTACCGACACAGAGCTGGAGGAGCACGCCGCGCGTCCTGCGACGCGGTCGGGTCAGGCGCCCGTCACGTACGCGTAGTGGTGGAAGTTCTGGTCGCGCACGAAGCCCTCGGACTCGTACAGCCCCTGTGCGGCGAGGTTGTCCCACGCGGTCGCCAGCGAGACCCGGATGGCGCCGGCCTCCTTGGCCAGGCGGCAGGTCTCCTGCACCAGGGCGCGCGCAGCGCCCGTCCCGCGCGATCCCGGGGCGACGAAGAGGTCGTTCAGCACCCACGACCGGCTCAGGCTCACCGACGACCAGGTCGGATAGCTCTGCGTGAACCCGACGATCCGGGCGTCCTCCGTGGGGTCCGCGCCCTCGACGGCCACCTCCGCGACGAGCAGCACGCTGTCGCCCGCGTCGCGACGGGCGGTCAGGTAGGCCCGCGCCTCGGCGTCGGGCACCTCCTGGTCGTAGAACCTCAGGTACTGGCGGAACAGGTCGACCACGGAGTCGACGTCTTCGTCGGTCGCGGGGCGCACATCAACAGACACGCACGTGATCATGTCAGGCCGACCGGGGTGGGCGCCATGACCTCCCGCGATACCGAAACCGGTACAGAACTGGTAAAGGGCGGCGGCCGAGGAACACGCCGGACCCCGCGACGGTTGACCAAGGCGATGAACACCCAGCCACGCTTGTCCGTCCTTGACCTCGTGCCCGTCCGCTCGGGCCAGACCAGCGCCCAGGCCCTGTCGGCCTCGCTCGACCTGGCGGCGCTCGCCGACCGGCTCGGCTACGAGCGCTACTGGTTCGCGGAGCACCACAACATGGCAGCGGTCGCGGCGTCGTCGCCGCCCGTGATGATCGCCGCCGCCGCGGCGCGGACCTCCCGCATCCGGGTGGGGTCGGGCGGCGTGATGCTGCCGAACCACGCCCCCCTCGTGGTCGCGGAGCAGTTCGCGGCACTGGAGGCCGTGGCCCCCGGCCGCATCGACCTCGGCATCGGCCGCGCCCCGGGCAGCGACCCCGTGGTCACCTCCCTGCTGCGCGCCACGGGTCCGACGGCGGACGTGGACCGCTTTCCGCAGCACGTCACCGACATCCTGAGCCTGATGGGGCCTGACGGCGCCCGGCTACGCCTGGTCTCGGGCGACATCTACGACGTGCGGGCCACCCCGGCCGCCGGCAGCGTGCCGACCGTGTGGCTGCTCGGCTCCAGCGACTACTCCGCGCGCCTGGCCGCCGAGCTCGGGCTGCCGTACGTGTTCGCGAACCACTTCTCCGGGCAGGGCATGGACCAGATCCTCGCCCTGTACCGGGACGGCTACCGGCCCTCGCCGGAGCACCCCGAGCCGCGCACGTTCGTGACCGTCAACGCGGTGGCCGCGCCGACGGCGGACGAGGCCCACGACCGCGCCCTGCCGCAGCTGCGGCAGATGGCCCGGCTGCGCTCCGGCCAGAAGCTGGGCCCGCTGGAGACCGTCGAGGAGGCGCTGCGCGCCACGGCCGACGAGCCCGCCGACGGCATGATCGCCCAGTCCATCGAGGCGATGCGGGCGCGCTGGCTGATCGGCGACGCCGAGCACGTCGCGGCCGAGGTGCGCGGCCTGGCCGATCGGCACGGCGTCGAGGAGGTCATGCTCGTGCCGGTGGCCGGCTCGCGCGACGACGAGCCGCTGGACGCGACGTTCGGGCGCTCGCAGACGCTGGAGCTGGTGGCGGGCGCGCTGAGCGACTGAGCGCCGCGACCGCGTCGCGCGGCACGGCCGCGACCGGCACGGCGGGCACCGCCGCGAACACGGGGTACCGGATCTGACCAGATCCGGTACCCCGTCGTCGTGCGCGGGGGTTGTGCGTGGGAGGCGCCGGGTGCATGTGGGGGTGCCAACCAACTTGTTGGTTGGCCACATCGAATCCCGTCAGAGGAGCGCCCATGTACACCGTCCCCGATCAGACCGGCCGCACCGTCGTCGTCACCGGTGCCAACAGCGGCACCGGCCGCGAGGCCGCCAAGCGCCTCGCCGCCGCCGGCGCTCACGTGGTCCTCGCCGTCCGCAACCCGGACAAGGGGGCGGACGCCCTCGCGGAGGTCCTCGCGACCCGGCCCGACGCGCGGGCGGAGGTGCGGCTCCTGGACCTCGCCGACCTGGCGTCGGTCCGCGCCTTCGCCGATGGGCTCGGGCGCGACCTCGACCGGCTCGACACCCTGGTGAACAACGCGGGCGTGATGGTCCCGCCGCAGCGGTACGAGACCGCCGACGGCCACGAGCTGCAGTGGGGCACCAACTTTCTCGGCCCGTTCGCCCTGACCAACCGGCTCCTGCCGATGCTGCTGGCGGCGCCCGCGCCACGCGTCGCCACCATGAGCTCCGGCGTGGCCAACCGGGGGCGGATCGACTTCGACGACCTCGACTGGGAGCGGCGCCCGTACCGGGCCTGGGCCGCGTACGGGCAGTCCAAGCTCGCCGACCTGCACCTGGCCCGGCACCTCGCGCACCTGGCCGCACGCCGCGGCTGGGCCCTGGTGAGCACGGCGGCACACCCCGGGTTCACCCGGACGAACCTCCAGATCACGGGACCGACCATGGGCCGGGAACGGCGGAACGGTTGGACCCCGCGGTCACCGCTGCCTTCCATGGCGCCGCCGGAGGGCGCCGGCTCGATCCTGCTCGCCGCCGCCGACCCCGGTGCGCCGTCCGGCGCCTACTACGGGCCCCGGTTCATGCTGGTGGGCGAACCCGTCCCGGCGCGGCTCAACCGGCGCATGCGCGACGACGCCACGGCAGCCCGCCTCTGGTCCGTCGCCGAGGAGACCACCTCGACCGCGGTGCCCGCGGGCTAGGCTGAGCCACATGCCCATCCCCGCCGCTGCCGACGTCGGACGCGCCTCGACACCCGAGCGCATCCTGGAGGCCGCGACCGAGGAGTTCGCGCGGTACGGGCTCGCCGGCGCGCGCGTGGACCGGATCGCCGAGGGCGCCTCGGCCAACAAGCAGCGCATCTACGCGTACTTCGGCGGCAAGGAGGCGCTGTTCGACCAGGTGGTGAGCGCGCGGATCCTCGACCTGCTCGACGCCGTGCCCTTCACCGCGGACGACCTGCCCGGCTACGCCGTGCGCCTGTTCGACTTCACGGTGGGCCACCCCGAGCTGGTGCGGCTCCTGCTCTGGCACACGCTGGAGCGGCCGGGCGTGCTCGGCGCCCTGGAGCGGTCGGTGACGTCGAGCGCGGCCAAGGTCGAGGCGCTGCGTGACGTCCAGGCGCGGCACCCGGAGCGGATCGACGCCACGGTGCCGGCCGACCGGCTGCTCGGCCAGGTGCTCGCCGTCGTGCACGGCTCGGTGCTCACCGTGGGCGGGATCCTCGCCGCCCCGGAGGGCACGGAGGCGGCGGACGACGTGCGCGCCGACGTCCGCCGCGCCGTCACCCGGATCGTCGCCCCGGCCGCCTCCGTGTGACCTCCCGGCCGGCGCGGCGTCAGAAGCCCCGGGCGAGCGCCGCGCCCGCGGCGAGCCACGCCCGGCGGGTCTGCGGGCGCAGGGCGCGGTAGACGAGCTGGCCGTCGACCATGGCGGGGTCGAACGGGACGGTGACCACCTCGCGCGCCAGCGACCGGTACCCCTGGGCGACGCGGCGCAGGTCGGCCGGCGTCGCCTTCGGGTCGGACTGGCTCACCACGACGACGGCCTTGCGGGCCAGGTCCGCCATGTGCTCCCCGCGGTTCGCCAGCGCCTCCAGCAGCAGCGCGCCCGCCTCGGCGTGGTCGTCGCGGGTGCTGGTGGCGACCACGAGCTGGTCGGTGTGGTCGATCATCCGTAGCCACATCGGGTCGGACTCGTCGTTGCCCGAGTCGATGAAGATCATCCGGTAGTACTTGGCCAGCACCGCGTGGATCGCGTCGACGTCCTCCGACGAGATGCGCTGCTCGTGCGCGAGCGCCATCGGCTTGGACCGCAGCACGTCGAACCGGTCGCGCGACTGGTGGTGCACGAACCAGGCGAGGTCGGCGAGCTGCGCCGTCGGGCCCAGGAAGTGCTCGGTCTGCGGGATCAGGTCGAGCAGGGTCGCCTCGTGCGGGCCCTGCTCGGTGCGCCAGCCCAGCGTGCCGCGCGTCTGGTTGTTGTCCCACGCGACGACGCCGGAGCCGCCGTGCGAGGAGAAGACCGCCGACAGCAGCACCGTGGCCGGCGTCTTGCCGGCACCGCCCTTGCCGTTCACGATCGAGATGGTGCGGGGGCCGGGCCAGTGCTGGCTCACCACCTGCTCGTCGGCGCGCTCGGCCCGCTCGGTCTCGCCGGGGCGCACCCGCAGCCCGACCCGCGCCAGCACGCCGCGCACACCCTGCGTGGCCGGCTCGTCGAGGCGGTCCTGCACGAGGAAGGAGCGGCGGTTGTCGCGGCGTCCGCCGTCGTGCCCGGGCCTGAACGGCGACTCGGTCTCGGGTGCCTGGGCACCGAACGAGGCGCCCGGACGCTGCGGGGCCCGGTCCTGCTGCGGCACGTTCTGCTGGGGCATGCCCTGCGGCGCGGGGCCCTGCGGGTCACGCGGGTCACGCGGGTCCTGCGGGGGAGCCTCCGGCGGGAGGCCGGGCTGGCCGACGCCGTGCGGGCTCACCCCGTGCTGCCCGACGCCGTTGGGAGCGGCGGCGTGCTGGCCGGCGCCCGGCTGGTCGGCATGGCCCATGACGCTCGTCCGCTGCGGCACCGCGGCCCCGGCGCCCGGAACGGCCGGCGGGGGCCCGGCGTGCGCGGGCCCGGCGTGCGCCGGCTGGGCGGGGGCGACGGGCTGGGCGAGGCTCTGGGGCAGGGCGGCCTGGGCCGCCTGCGCGGCCCCCGCGCCGCCGTCCTGCACCACCCTGCCGTCGGGGTGGACGGTCAGGCCGGTGGGTCCCTCGGGGCCCAGGGCCTGGACCTCCACCGCCAGCCCGACGCTCGCCGAGAACTCCATGACCAGGCGCATGACCTCGCTGCGGGCCTCGCCCAGGCTGTTCCGGTAGACGGGCACCGTCTGGCCGTTGATCGTCACCTGCCCTGAGCCGTCGTCACGCACGATCACATCGGCGCGCGGCCACCCCGCGGTTTCGACGCTCACTCGGGTGCTCCCCTTCTCCGGTCGCCGGACTTCGTCGTGGCGAGGTTCATGAACGCGCACAGAGTACCGGTGGCTTTCACCCGTCATGTTTCGGCGCCGAACCACCGGCGAACCTGGTCGAGCAGGTCCTGCTGGTCCGCGCCCACCCAGGCCACGTGGCCGTCCGGCCGCAGCAGGACGGCGGGCACGTCCAGCGCGGCGTCGGCGTCGACCACGTGGTCGACCCGGTCGGCCCATCCGTCCACCGTGAGCCGGCCGGTGCGGTC
Organism: Promicromonospora sp. NPDC050262; assembly: GCF_040655935.1. Taxonomy (NCBI): domain Bacteria; kingdom Bacillati; phylum Actinomycetota; class Actinomycetes; order Micrococcales; family Promicromonosporaceae; genus Promicromonospora; species Promicromonospora sp. NPDC050262. Next base: position 12,246 of record NZ_JBFAKX010000003.1, read on the forward strand.
CAGCAGCAGGCCGCGGCCGGTGCGCAGGAGCTCGTAGAGCCGGCCCTGCCGCAGGCCGACGTCGGGCAGCCGCCGCCCGACCAGCTCGTGCTCCGCGCCGAGGTCGTAGCGGATGCCGGTCGCGGTGAGCTTCTCCACCAGGTGCCGGCGCACGTCCTCGAGGTCCATGAGCTCGGACAGCAGGCGGCGCACGGCCTGCGGGCCCGGCTCGGGGGAGAGCAGCACGTTCTGCGCGCGCGTGTTGTCCAGCACGTCGGCGGCCACGGGGCGGCGCTCGGCCGCGTAGGTGTCCAGCAGCCCGTCCGGGGCCTGGCCGGTGACCTCGGCGGCCAGCTTCCAGCCCAGGTTGAACGCGTCCTGGACCCCGAGGTTGAGGCCCTGCCCGCCGTACGGCGGGTGGATGTGCGCGGCGTCCCCGGCCAGCAGTACGCGGCCGGCGCGGTAGCGGTCGGCCAGCCGGGTGGCGTCGCCGAAGCGGGAGAGCCAGCGCGGCGAGTGCGCGCCGAAGTCGGTCCCCGCGAGCTTGCGCACCTGCCGGCGCAGCTCGTCCAGGGTGGGCGGGACGGCGCGGTCCTCGGCCACGCCGTCGGCGGGGGCGCCGAGCCGGTACAGGCCGTCGCCGAGCGGCATGGCGCCGAAGTTGTTGTGGGTCTTGCGTACCTCGGCCACCACCGCGTCGATCGTCTCGGCGGGCGCGGTCAGCTCCACCTCGCCCAGCAGGGTCTCCTGCGTGCTGGGCTCGCCGGGAAAGCCGATGCCGAGCAGCTTGCGCACGGTGCTGCGGCCGCCGTCGCACCCCGCGAGGTAGCGCGAGCGCAGCAGTGTGCCGTCGGCCAGTTCCGCGGTCACGCCGCCGTCGTCCTGGCGCAGCCCCGCCACCTCGTGGCCGTAGCGGATCTCGACGCCGAGCTCGGCGGCGCGCTCGCGCAGCAGACCCTCCGTCACGGGCTGCGGGATGCCGAGGACGTACGGGTACGTGGTGTCCAGCCCCGCGGGCGCCGGCTTGCTGATGCCCGCGAAGCCGCCGACGGGGTACTGCCTGCCCAGCGGCAGAAACCGGTCCAGCAGGCCGCGCTGGTCCAGGATCTCCAGGGTGCGTGCGTGCAGGCCGAGGCCGCGAACGACCTTGGTCGGCTCGGCGTCCTTCTCCAGCACGAGCACCCGCACGCCGCGCAGCCGCAGCTCGCAGGCCAGCATCACGCCGGTGGGCCCGCCCCCGGCCACGATCACGTCGGTCGTGTTCACGTCGGTCGCGTTCACCTCGGTCAAGAGAACCCCGTTTCGTCAGGCGCCGAAACCTGCGACGGCCAACGATTCTGCGCCCCCACGGGCCCCTTGCCGCAAGCCCCCCACTGCGTTATACGTTGAAACTGGCAGGAAGTGCGGCCCCCGCTCCCATCCTCACCGCGGAGACCCCAGGCTCTGGCCCCGGGCGGCCGCCGGCAAGTGAACGGTAAAAGGTCAGGTGATCGGCAACTCGAGTTGCCGATCACCTGACCTTTTACCGATCACCCTGCTCGAACCTGCTCGGCTCAGGCAGCGCGGGCCGCTCTGTGCCGGATGGCGCGGGCGTAGTCCGCGCGTGGGACGTGCGGCGTCACGTGGAGCACCATGCCGGCCTCGGCCGGGGTGCGGTCCGCCTTGTGCGAGTTGCACTCGTAGCAGGCGGCCACGAGGTTCATCCACGTCGAGGGCCCGCCGCGGGACCGCGGCAGGATGTGGTCCACGGTCTCGGCGGGGCCGCCGCAGTAGGCGCACAGGCCGTCGCGCCGCTTGACGCCCAGCTTGGTGCACGCGGGCGCCCCGCCCGACTTGTAGAGCCACCGCATCGTCACGTACCGGACCAGCCGCAGCACGCGCGGTAAGGGGAACGGCCCGAAGGAGCGGCCGTCGACCGCCTCCTCCACGACCGCGACCTCGCGCACGAGCATGTGGATGGCGTGCCGGACCGATACCCGGTGCAGCGGCTCGTAGCCGGCATTGAGGACTAGGACGTCGGCCACGGGCCTGCTCCTTCCGGTGAGCTTGTCGTCTCGGTTCTTGTCTTTCGAGTGGTACTGGCTGTGCTGCTGTTCAGCCCCGGGACGACAAGAGCCGCCCGGGAACAAGATGTCCCGAGGCGGCTCACGTTCACTGGTCCGGCCATTACCGGATCAGGAGCGTATGGCGCCCCGGATGGCCTCGCGGCCGTCCCAGAGGTGCTGCGCGGTGGTCGGGTAGGACGACTCGGTGGCAGCACTGGCCTTGCCCAGGCCTGCGGCCTGGTGCGCGATGCGGGTGCGAACCATCGTGTGTCTCGTCCTTTCCGGTGGTCTCGGATACGGCTGTCGGTCGTGCCGGCGTCGTGGAACAGGCGGTCACAGACACACAACCTGCCGCCACGGCACCAGTCCGTGTGTGAAGAAAGGTACAACGAGGACTTGGTAGCGTCTATGGCTTTTCCGGAACTGCAACCCAAGGATGCATCAAGTGCTCGGCGTGGCGCGGTCCCGCGGCGTGTCGCGCCGCGGGCAGGCTCAGGGGGCCGGCACCGTCTCGGGTTCCGCTGCGGCGGCCAGGCTCACCTGCGGGGCCGGCGACCCGGCGTCCACCAGCCCGTCTACCAGCTCACGGGCTCCCGGATGATCGGGCAGGTCATGCAGTGCCCGCCGCCGCGCCCGCGGCCCAGCTCGCCGCCCGCGATCTCGATCACGTCGATCCCGGCCTTGCGCAGCAGGTCGTTGGTGGTGGTGTTGCGGTCGTAGGTGAACACGACGCCCGGCTCGACGGCCACGGAGTTGTTGCCGCTGTCCCACTGCTGGCGCTCCGACTCGTAGACGTCGCCGCCGGTCTCGATGACCCGCAGCTGGCCCAGCCCGGAGACCTGCCCCACCACGTCGAGGAAGGACGAGCGGCCGGCGTCGGTCACCGAGACGCCGAGCGGACCGGAGTCGGGGCGCAGCACGAACGGGTGCACACGGTCCACGATCCGCGGGTAGACGGTGACGGTGTCGACGTCGACGAACGTCATGATCGTGTCCAGGTGCATGGCCGCACGCAGCCGCGGCATGCCCGCCACCACGATCTGCTCGGCCGCGCCCGCCTGGAACAGCGAGGCAGCGACCTGCGTGATCGCCTGGCGCGACGTGCGCTCGCTCATGCCCATCAGCACGGTCCCGTTGCCGATCGGCATGATGTCGCCGCCCTCGAAGGTGGCCTCGCCGTGGCTGCTCTCCGGGTCGCCCCACCACACGCGGCTGCCCACGAAGTCGGGGTGGTACGAGTAGATCGCCTTCATGAGCAGCGTCTCGTCCCGGCGCGCCTGCCAGTACAGCGGGTTCAGCGTGAGGCCGCCGTAGATCCAGCAGGTCGTGTCGCGCGTGAACAGCGTGTTCGGCAGTGGCGGCATGAGGTACTCGCGCGCGTCCGGGCTGAGGTCCGCCAGCGCGCGGAAGCCCGGCGGCAGCTCGGGCACGTCGGCCACGGCGAGGCCGCCGATCAGGTACCGGGCCAGCTCGTGCTCCGGCAGGGACTCCAGGTACTCGCGCGTCGCCTCGACCAGGCCGTTGCCCACGATCTCGGGCACGATCTTGCGGTCGAGGAGCCAGTCGCGCGCCCCCGGCACGCGGAGCGTCTCGGCGAGCAGGGCGTGCAGCTCGACGACGTCGACGTCGCGCTCGCGCAGCTCCGCCACGAAGTCGGCGTGGTCCTGCTGGGCACGCTCGACCCACAGGACGTCGTCGAACAGGAGGTCGGCGGAGTTGGACGGGGTGAGGCGCTGGTGGGCCAGCCCGGGGGCGCAGACCAGGACCTTGCGCAGGCGGCCCACCTCGGAGTGGACGCCGTACGCCGACGAGGGTGTGCCGGCCGGGGGCGGTGTGCTGTCGATGGTGTTCATCGGGCGATAACGGTACTCACCCGACCGCCGTCGTGCCGAGCAGGGAGCCGATCGCGAAGGTCGCGCCGAGCGCGAGCGCCCCGCCGACGACGACGCGCGCCGTGGCGCGCACCCGCGGCGCGCCGCCGATCCAGGCCGCGACCCAGCCGGTCCCGGCGAGCGCCGCCAGCACGACGACGAACGTGACGCCGACCCGCCAGGGCTCGGGGATCAGGAGCACGGCCGCGAGCGGCAGGACGGCGCCGAGCGTGAACGCGACGGCGGACGCGAGCGCGGCGTGCCAGGGACTGACGACGCCGTCCTCGTCGATGTTGAGCTCGGCCTCCAGGTGGGCGGCGAGCGCGTCGTGCTCCGTGAGCTCGACGGCGACCTGGCGGGCGGTGGCGGGGGACAGGCCCTTGCCCTCGTAGAGCTCGGCCAGCTCCGCGAGCTCCTCCTGCGGCATCGTGGCCAGCTCGGCCTTCTCCTTGGCGATGAGCGCCCGCTGGGTGTCGGACTGGCTGGAGACCGACACGTACTCGCCCAGCGCCATCGAGATCGCGCCGCCGACGAGGGCGGCGAGGCCGGCGGTGAGGATCGGTCCGGTCTGCGACGTCGCCGCCGCGACGCCGACGGCGACCGCGGCGACCGAGACGATGCCGTCGTTCGCGCCGAGCACGCCGGCGCGCAGCCAGTTCAGGCGCTCGGCGAGCCCGTTGGTGTGGGGTTCGTCGGGGTGGCCGACGGCGGCGCGGCCGGTGTCCGGCCGTTCCGCGCCGGACGGTGGTGTGGTCATGGGCTCAGGCAACCAGGACTCGGCGCGGAGGGCCAATGTCGGGGCCGAGGTTGGGCAGCCTCACCTTGCCGTGATGCCGCTCCGCTTCGAGGCCGGGGTTTCTCCGCTTTCAGCCGCCCCAAAGCGAAGAAACCCCGGTCTCGAAGGGGGCAGGACGATCGCAGACGGCTCGCGGCGGCGCGAAGGCTGACCACATGGCGCTCCCAACCGTTGCGTATACGCACTGATCTACCCCATTCCCTGCGAAGCGACGTCTTTCTTGGCACAGTCAGCCCATCAAGAGTGCTTGTCGGGGCTCAACGGCGTGGAGTGCTCATAACACGTGCATTATGGTGGAGGCATGGATGTGGAACGTCGTCCTGCTCGAGGAAGTTGATGCGTGGTTCCTCGACCTAGTCCGGGCGGAGGACCCGGTGGCAGAGCATGTCGCCGCCGCGATCGAGCTGCTCGCCCGGACCGGCCCGTCCCTCGGGAGACCCGCGGTCGACTCGATCAAGGGGTCGACGGTGCACAACCTGAAAGAGCTTCGCGCGACCACGGTCCGTGTCCTGTTCGCCTTCGACCCGGCCAGGAGAGCGGTGCTGCTGGTGGCGGGGGACAAGGCGGGACGATGGGACGAGTGGTACCGGGTGAACGTCCCAGTGGCCGAGCGTCGGTACGAGCGGTGGCTCAGCGGTGAGTACGACGAGGAGGTGTGACAGATGGCTCGTTCATGGAACGAAGTGAAGGCCGACGCGGTCGCGACCGGTCTGGACGAGGCGCGGACAGCCGAGATCATGGCCGAGATGCGCGAGCAGGTACGCGCATACAAGCTCGCTGACATCCGTCGGTCCCAGCACATGACCCAGGCCGTTCTGGCGCAGGGGATGGGCGTGGCGCAGCCCCGAGTGTCCGCGATCGAGCACGGCCGGCTCGACTCGACCGAGCTGGGCACGCTGCGGTCCTATGTCGAGGCGCTCGGCGGCCGGCTGCGTGTGATCGCGGACTTCGGCGACGAGTTCGTCGTGGTGCAGGGCTGACCGGCCCCTAGTACTGCGGGGTGCGTTCGCCCACCGGGACCTCGACCGCCAGCGTGTTGCCCTCCTGGGCGAGCGGGCACGTCCACGCCGGGTCGTAGGCGCAGGACGGGTTGTAGGCGAAGTTGAGGTCGAGCACCAGGTCGCCGACGCCGAAGTCGTCGGGACCGCCGCCCTCGCCGCCGTCGGACCCGCCGGTGTGCCCGAGCCAGGAGCCCTTGATCGTGTCGATGAGGTAGCGGCCACCGCCGTAGGTGCCGCCGGGCGGGCCGGCCAGCGCGTCCTTGATGGGCACAAACAGCCCGCCGCCGTAGGAGGCGAGGCGCCAGACGTCGAGGGTGCCGAGGTCGCCCAGGGCGTCGGACCCCAGGGCGACCGTGCCGAGCAGCTCGAACGGCACCACGCCGTCGGTCCCGGTGGGGACGTCGAGGCGGCGTGGCGCGCCGTCGGGGCCGGGCTCGGCGGGCACGATCGGGGCGCTCAGGCGCCAGGCCGGGTCGTAGGGGGTGACGGTCAGCCCGGTGAAGCCGGGCCGCTCCTCCGGGAGGATCGGGGAGACCGGGTGGGTCGCGAAGAGCTCGTCCCGGGCGGCGATCCAGCCCGCGTGCGCGGCGGCCGGGTTCACGACCGCGCGGGTGCGGGCCTCGGCGTACAACGCGAAGACGCGCCGCCGCCAGTCCGCGGTCTGGAGTGCTGTGGTGGCCGGGGAGGTGGTGGCGGCGTGCGTCATGCGTCCGACACTACCCACCGTGGGTGACAGCCGCGGGCGGTCGGACCAGTGGTCGCGCGGGCACCCGCGGCGTCGCGCCGCCCCGCCGGGTGGCTGGGGGTCAGCGACGTTCGAACAGCTCGTAGACCCGCTCCAGGCGGGCATAGGCCTCGTCGAACCACTCGTCGGACACGGGCACGGCGGTGGTCACGTCCGTCAGCAGGCCCATCCTGTCGCGGACCGTGACGACGAGGGCTTCGTCGTCCTCCCAGCGGACGTGTACCTCGGGGGCCCGCAGGTTCTCCCGCCAGGCGACGTCCTGCCCCAGGTCCAGCGCGTCGAGGACCTCCCGCCAGGCATCCAGGTCCACGTCGCCGACGAACGTCGGCTGTACGCCCTTGACACCGCGCCCGGCCGCGACGTCCCCGCAGTCGATCTCGATCGTGCCGCGCGCCTGACTCGCGCTCCCGTCGGGTCGGCGATCCAGCGAGTCGATGCGGAGCGCCACGACGTTCCCGTCGCCCCCGAAGCGGAAGAGCTCGCACGGCAGCCCTGCGGGTCGGCCCGCATCCTGTGATGTCACGGGCGCGAGTCAACCACGACCCACCGACACGAGGGTTCAGGCCTTCGGCGTCAGCCGGACGACGGGGATCTCCCGGTCCGTCGTCTGCTCGTACCGGCGGAAGTTCGCCGCCTCGGCGGTGATCTGCCGCCACGCCTCGGCACGTTCCTCCCCGTGCAGCTGCTCCGCGGTCACCGCGACCTTGCGCCCGCCCTGCTCGACGGTCACCTGGTCCGGGTGGGCGGCGAGGTTGAGGTACCACGCCGGGTTGGCGGGAGCCCCGCCGGCGGAGGCGACGATCAGCCAGCTCCCGTCGGGGCCGGGGAACCAGGCCAGCGGGTTCGAGCGGGGCTGTCCGCTCTTGCGCCCGACGGTGGTCAGGACCAGCAGGTTCATGCCCATCGTCGGGGTCTCGGCGCGCCGGGCGCGCCGCATGAGGAGCCGGTTCATCCAGCGGAAGCCGCGGCCGGGCTGCTTCGCACCGCGCGTGCCGGTGGGGTAGGTGAAGGTCACGTCAGTCCTTGGGCGTCAGGTGGATGACCGGGATCTCCCGGTCGGTGGTCTGCTCGTACTTGCGGAAGCCCGGGGCCTCGTCGGTGATCTGCTTCCAGACCTGCTCGCGCTCCGTGCCGTGCAGCTCGCGTGCGGTCACGGCGACCTTACGGCCCGCCAGCTCGACGGTCACCTGGTCCGGGTGCGCCGCGAGGTTGAGGTACCAGGCGGGGTTGGCCTGCGCCCCGGCCGCCGACGCCGCGATGAACCAGCCGCCGTCGGGCGCCGCGAAGTAGCCGACCGGGTTCTCGCGGGCCTGCCCGCTCTTGCGGCCGACGGTGGTCAGTACCAGCAGCGACATGCCCATCGTCTTGCCGTCCGCGCGCCGGGCGCGCCGCGCGATCAGCTTGTTGAAGAAGCGGGTGGACCGGCCCGGCTGCCGCGCACCGTGGGTGCCGGTCGGATGGGTGAAGCTCATGGTGCTGCCTTCCGGTCGGACGTCCGAGGAAAAGGTTCGTACTGTTGACTATACATGGCATGAACCATATTGGCTGTGTACCTTTGACGAGTGATGCCCGACGAGATCCCCGACGCCTCGCTGGGCTGCGCCGCACACGGCATCGGGGGCATGCCCGAGCTCGTGGAGCTCGCCGTGGTGCTGACCGCCACCGTCGCCCGCGTCGCCGAGGAGCACGAGCTCACGCCCATGCAGGGCCGTCTGCTCTGCGGTCTCGGCGACCAGCCCCAGCGCATGGTCGACCTGGCGCAGCTCCTGGGGATCGAGAAGGCGGCGCTCACCGGCCTCGTCGACCGGGCCGAGCGGCGCGGGCTGCTGGAGCGCGGCCCGGTCCCGGGCGACCGTCGGGCGGTCCAGGTGTCGCTGACCGACGCAGGGACCCAGGCGGTGGCCGCCTTCGAGGCCGGCGTCACGAGCGCGCTCGACGGCCTGCTGGCCACGCTGCCGGTGGAGGACCGGCCGGAGTTCCGGCGGCTGGCGTCGGCCGTCGTCGTGGCGGCCCGGGGTGCGCGCGCGGCCTAGGATCACGGGGTGCTGCGACTCTCCGACGTCACCTACCTCGTCCGCGACCACGACGAGGCGATCACCTTCTTCGTCGACGCCCTCGGGTTCGCCCTGCGGGAGGACGAGACCAACGCGGCCGGCCGCCGGCGCGTCGTCGTCGGCCCCGCGGACGGCGGCACCGGCCTCGTGCTCGCGCTGAGCGGGGCCGACGACGTCGTCGGGCGGCAGGCGGGCGGGAAGGTCGCGTTCTTCCTCGAGACCGACGACTTCGCCGCGCAGCACGCGCGGATGGTCGCGGCGGGCGTGCGGTTCCGGGAGGAGCCGCGGTACGAGGTCTACGGGACGGTCGCCGTCTTCGAGGACCTGTACGGCATGCCGTGGGACCTGATCGAGCCGCCGTCGGGCGCCTGAGGCTCAGGCCGCGACCGAAGGCCCCCGAGGCGTACCTCGGGGGCCTTCGGTGTGGCGGAGCGGGCGTCAGCCGCAGTGCTCGAACGGGCTGGTGTAGCTGGTGGAGCCCACCGAGCCGCCCCACTTGACGCAGGTGCCGGGTGCGGACCGCTTGACCGGGCCCGCGTAGTAGCCGTAGCTGCCGGAGTCGGTGGTGCGCGACGCGCCCTGCGGCTCCAGGAAGGCCGAGACGGCGGTCGGCGTGCCGAGGTTGGTCGACTTCAGGGTGACCACGCAGTTGTTGCCGGTGCCGGAGTTGTACAGCAGGTAGGTGCGGCCCACCGTGCCGAGCGCCGCCTGGTCGACCACCGTGAAGCCGCTGCCGCAGACCTCCGCCGGCGTGTACGGGTTGCTCGACCCGCAGGCGTTGGTGCTGGTGACGGCCTTCTTCTGGCCCACGGAGACGGTCACGCCGTCGACGGTCGGCGAGGTGTCCACGACGCCGGAGGAGCTGCGCTGCTCGTAGTGCAGGTGTGGTGCCTCGGAGCCGCCGGTGGAGCCGACGGTCCCGATGACGGTGCCCTGGCTGACCGACATGGTCTGGCCGGGGTTTCGCACCATCGTGGCCAGGTGGGCGTAGCGGGTCCGGGTGCCGTCGCTGTGCACGATCTGCACCCACTTGCCGTAGCTGGTGCTGCCCTCGTCGTCGAAGGTGGCGGTGCCGCCGGCCGTGGCCCGGACCGTCTCGCCGTTGATGGCGTCGCCGCCGTAGGTCTGCCAGTCGATGGAGCCGTTGGGGCTGTGGCCCCCGCTCCAGTTGTTGGCGTAGAACGTCTTGGAGCAGCTGAACGGCGACTTGTGGGAGATGGCCAGCACGCCGGCGCCGTCCGACGCGGTGGCCGAGGACGCCGTGGCCGACGCCGCGGGTGTGGCGACCAGGGCGAGTGCGGCCAGGGCCGCGAGCGCCCACTGCCTGGCGGTTCTTCTGCGGAACGGGGAGTTGACTGTCATTGGTGCTCTCCATCCTGAGGTCTGACTCTTGGCCTGACGCAGGAAGGCTGGCACGGGACCCCGGCCGGTGCCCATGGGGAGGACTGCCCGTGGACGGCTCGCGGGCTGGTCGGGTTCGGCTCGCCGGCCGGTCAGCCGGTGACCCGCCCGGCGCCGCCGTCGACGGTGACGGTCGCGCCGTCGCTCAGCGTGGTCGTCGCGCCGGGGACGGCGAGCACCGCGGGGATGCCGTGCTCGCGGGCCACGATCGCGGCGTGCGACAGGACGCCGCCGGTCTCGGTGACCACGGCGGACACCAGGCCGAACAGGGCGGTCCAGGCCGGCTCGGTGAAGCGGCAGACGAGCACGTCGCCGGGGCTCACGAGCATGAAGTCGTCCGGTCCGTGCACCACGCGCACGGGCCCGGACGCGAGGCCTGGGCTGCCGGGGATCCCGGCCAGCTCGACGACGGATCCGTCCGACATGATTTCTCCTTCGGCGACCTGTTCGCGTTGACACTCTCCACCGGACGATGCACGGTGCACCATGACCTCTGTCCCGGTGCCCGGCCGATCCTCTCAGCCGGAGCTGCTCGTGCTCCACTCCGTACGCATCCAGGGCATGGCCGACGACGACGCCGTCGCCGCGCGGTTCGGCCTCGATCCGGCGGACACCCGCGAGACGCTGCTCGACGACGAGGCGTACGGCTGGGTCCGGCGTGCGGCGTTCGGGAGTACGGCGGGCTGGTCGCTCACGGAGCGGGGCCGCGCCGAGGACGACCGGCTCCTCGCCCTGGAGCTGGCCGAGTCGGGGGCGCGGGCCGTCGTCGAGGAGGCGCACGAGGTCTTCGCGCCCCTGAACGCCCGCCTGCTGCAGGCGTGCACCGACTGGCAGCTGCTCCCCGCCGAGGACGACCGGCTCGCTCCCAACACGCACACCGACGTGGACTGGGACGCGCGCGTGCTGGACGAGCTCGCCGCGCTGGGCCTCGAGCTGACGCCGCTGGTCGCCTCGCTCGCCGGCGTGCTGGCCCGGTTCGACGGGTACGACACGCGGTTCGCCCGGGCGCTGGACCGGGCGCGGGCCGGGGAGGGCGAGTGGGTCGCGGGCACCGGCATCGGCTCGTGCCACGTGGTGTGGATGGAGCTGCACGAGGACCTGCTCTCGACCCTGGGGATCCCGCGCGGCGCGTAGCAGGCCGTCCGGTGCATAGCGCGCGGTCCGGCCGCTAGGTTCGTCGCATGGCGACCAGACACCTGTACCTGGCACGGCACGGAGCGGCGGACGCGTTCGGCGAGCTGACCGATGTCGGACGGCGGCAGGCGGACCTGCTGGGCGCCCGGCTCGCCGGGCTGCCGGTCGACGCGGTGTGGCACTCGCCCCTCCCGCGCGCGGTGGCGAGCGCGCGCGTGGTCGGCGAGCACCTGCCGGGGGTCCCGGTCGCGGAGGCGCCCGAGCTGATCGACCACGTGCCGTACGTGCCCGCGGCGCCGGACCTGCCGCCGGCCTGGGCCGGCTTCTTCGACGGGTTCGACGACGCCGAGCGCGCCCCGGGCGAACGCCTCGCGGCGGCGCTGGTCGACCGGTTCGCGCGGCCCGCCGACGCCGAGACGCACGAGGTGCTGGTCACCCACGCGTTCCAGGTCGCGTGGCTGCTGCGCCACGCGCTCGACGCGCCTCCGGCCCGCTGGCTCGGCCTGAACAGCGGGAACGCGGCGCTGACCGTGATCGAGTACCGCGACGGCCTGCCGCCCACGGTCGTGCTGTTCAACGACATGGGCCACCTGGCCGCCGACCTGCGCTGGACGGGCTTCCCGCCGTCGGCGCGGCCCTGACGGGCCTCGGCCTGCCCGTGCTCTAGGGGATCAGGCCCGCCCAGCGGCGGGACAGGTCCACCAGCGCGACCCGGTTCAGCGCGTCGATCTCCTCGGCGGTGTGCCACGCCACGCCGTCGGTGGAGCCGTCCTCCTCGACGCGCAGCTCGCCGCCGGTGATGTGCGCGCGGTAGACGATCCGGAGCGCCTGGCCCGGCCGGTCCGCCGCGTGCACGCGCTCGGCCGCCGGGAACACGATGCTGTCGACGCCGAGCAGCCCGTCCAGCTCCACGTGGTAGCCGGTCTCCTCGAGCACCTCCCGGACGGCGGCGTCGGCCGGATGCTCGCCCGGGTCGATGCCGCCGCCGGGCATCGTCCAGCCGTGGTGCCTGCCCTCGGACCAGTGGGGCAGGAGCATCCGGCCCGCCTCGTCGGTGATGACCGCGTACGCGGAGACCCGCAGGTCCATGGTGCCGTCGTCGCTGATGAACATGGTGCCCATGATGGCGGCAGCAGCGCGCAGGAGGCACCCGTGCACCGCGGACACACCTCGGTCCCCGTCAGCTGAAGAGCGCCGCCAGCTCCGCGGCCTGGGCGCGCCCCACCGCGCGTCCCGCGGCGGCCGACGGCGCCCGCGTCGCGGGGGAGAGCGGGTTGATGCCGAACGCTTCGATCGACGCGTCGTCCGCGCCGATCATGAGCACCTTCGCCGGCGCCAGGGCCGCGACCTGCTCGCTCGCGGAGGGGCCGAACGCCGACGGCGAACCCGGTCGCTGCGGTGTGACGACCAGCACGTGGTCGGCGCCCGCGGCCAGGTCGACGTTCGCCACGGACCGGATGCCGCCGTCCACGTAGCGCCGGTCGCTGATGGTCACCGGTGGCCACACACCGGGCACCGCGCAGCTCGCGGCGATGGCGTCCAGGAGTCGCACGCCCGAGTCGCGGCGGAAGACCCGCAGCTCGCCCGACTCGGCGTCGACCGCGGGGATGGTGAGGTCGGTGTCGGGCCATTCCGTGCTGAGCAGGTCCGCCTCGTGCTCCTTGAGCCGGGTCGCCTCGTCGGTGGTCGGGGCGGCGAGCGCCATCGCGCCGATGCGGCGCCGGATCACGAGCGGGTCGGGCGGGGAGCCGTCGGCCGACGGCTCCAGGGCGGCGACCCAGCCCGCGAGCATGGCCGGCCCGTCGAACTCGACCACGAAGTCGAGGCCGTCGTCGACGAGCTGCGCCTCGTACAGCTCCTCCAGCGGCGTGCCGCTCGTGACCTGCGCGGCCACGGCAGCCCCGGCGGACGTCCCGACCACCCGGCCGGCACTCACGAGACGGGCCGCGAGCGCCCGGTCCTTGTCGGCGATGCCCTGCAGCACGCCCAGCTCCCAGGCGACGCCGGCCACGCCGCCACCTCCGAGCACGAGTGCGTCAGTCATGCCTCGCACACTACGACCGGGCCTCGGGCCTGGCGCGGTCACGCCCGGGTGATCACGGGGTGATCGCGGGCCGTTCCCGCGGCCGCAGGACGGCCGTCGTGGGGCGGTCGGGAGCGGCAGTCCCGACCAGCCGGTCGACCGCGTCCTCCAGCGCATCCAGCACCTTCGGCAGGGCGGCGGCGACGTCGTCGGGGTCGGCGTCGGGCCGGTCGTAGGTGGACCCGATCAGGTGTTCGGCGGCGTCCAAGATCACCCGCTGGCGTCCGGGGTCGGCCAGGCCGATCAGCACCGAACCGGACATCACGGTCTGGAAGGCCGTGACGATCTCGGCGGTCGGGGTGTCGTGCACCAGTCCGTGCGCCTGCATGATCGAGATGATCCGGTGCAGCGCCGGGCCGGGGAAGTCGTCCGAGCCGGCCGGGCCGCCCGGCTCTCCCAGCCGCTGCGTCGCGAGCCCCGGGAAGTCCAGCACGGCGGCGATCTCGCGGCGCACGACGTGCGCGATCGTCAGGGGAGTGGTCCCGGCGCGCAGCTCGTCCGCGAGCGAGGTCAGGAGCCCGGCCGCCTCGAGCTGCAGCACGGCGTCGTGCAGCCGGGCCTTGGTGGGCCAGTAGAGGAAGACCGTGCCCTTGCCGACGCCTGCGCGTGCTGCGACGGAATCGACCGTCGTGCGCTCCGCGCCGTCCAGGAGGAACTGCTCCCGGGCCGCGGCCAGGATCGCCTCCGCGCGGTCCTGCACCGGACGTGCCATCGTCACCCCTTCCTCGCGCCCCGTTCATCCTAGTCGCGAGTTCTTGACTCACTAACGATTGTGAGTCAATAATCGAGTCACGTCATCCGGACGAGGAGAGGGAACGGCATGAGCAAGCCGCGCGCACTGGTGGTCGGGACGGGGATCGGGGGTCTGGCGACGGCCCTTCGTCTGCACGACGTGGGCTGGGAGTCGGTGCTGGTCGAGCGGGCGTCCGAGCGCCGCGGTGCCGGGTACTTCGTGGGGATGTTCGGCACCGGGCAGTCGGCCGCGGCTCGGCTCGGGGTGCTGGACGCCATCGGCAACCGCACCGACCCCGCGACGATCACGTACGACGTCGAGCGCGACGGCCGCCGTCGGCCTGGCATGGGCTACGGCGACCTGCCCGGCATGCCGCAGCTCGTGCTGCGCGGCGACATCGAGGGCGCCCTGTACGACGCCGTCGCCCAGCTCGCGCCGATCCGGTTCGGCACCACGCCGGTGGCCGTCGAGCAGACGGTGGACGGCGTGGATGTCACGCTGCGCGGTGCCGACGGCGCCGATACCACCGAGCGGTTCGACCTCGTGGTGGGCGCCGACGGCCTGCGCTCGACCGTGCGCCGGCTGGCCTTCGGCCCGGACGCCGACTACCTGCGGCCGTTCGACCACATCATCGGCGTCTCGGTGCTGAAGGAGGCCGTGCCCGGCTTCCGGCCGACCGACGGGATCGTCCTGGCGGAGCCGGGCCGCTCGGCGTGGGTGTTCCCGTTCACCGACCACGAGCCGACCGTGCTGTTCAGCTACCGCACGGACGACGAGGACGCGCAGTTCCGGCGTCCGCCCGCCGAGTCGCTGCGCCGGGCCTTCGGCCCGGAGCCCGCCGGACCCGTGCTGGGCAACCTCCTGGACCAGTTCGAGGCGGCCGACGACGTCCTGTTCGACTCCGTGCACCAGGTGGTGATGCCGAGCTGGCACACCGGCCGCGTGGTGCTGCTCGGCGACTCCGCCTGGTGCGTGACGCTCTACTCCGGCATGGGCGCCTCCAGCGCGATGGCCGGCGCGGACCTGCTCGGCACCGTGCTGCAGCGCAATCCCGGCAACCCCGCCCGGGCCCTGCGCGAGTGGGAGCTGCGCATGCGCCCGTTCATCGCGACCCACCAGCGCAACGGCCGCCGGGACCTGGTGATGTTCGTGCCGCAGACCCGCCAGGACAAGCGGGCGCGCACCCTCACGCAGACCCTGCTGGGCAACCCCACGGGCAAGCGCGTGATGCAGAGGGTCTTCGCCCCGCGCTTCGCGGAGAAGTCGCTGGACGTGGCGGCCGCCTGACCGGCCCGGTCAGCCGATCCGTTCGCCGGCCGTCGCCCGGGCGGCCAGGCGGTCGTCCTCGCTCGCCTCCCAGACCTCGTGGGCGGCGTGGACGGCCAGGAGGATGATGACGCAGCCCAGGACCAGGTCGGGCCAGCCGGAGCCCGTCCATGCGGTGAGCAGGCCCATGGCGATGATCGCGACGTTCACGAGCACGTCGTTGCGGGCCGACAGGAACGCCGCCCGGCCCAGCGCCCCGCCGTGGTGGTGGGTCCGGGCGAGCAGCCACGCACTGACCCCGTTGACGACGATCGCACCGAGCGAGGCGACGACCAGCGGGACGACGTCGGGCGCCGTCGGCCCGGCGAACCGGCCCACGGCCTGCCAGGCCGCCACCGCCGCGGGCCCCAGGATGATCAGGGCCATGACCTTGCCCATGACCGCCCGCCGGGCGAGCGGCCAGCTCAGCGCGACGAGGATCAGCACGTTGATCGCCGTGTCCTCGAGGAAGTCGACGCTGTCGGCGAGCAGCGCGACCGAGCCGGCGGCGAGCGCCACGGTGAGCTCGACGAAGAAGTAGGCGAGGTTGAGGGCCGCGACGACCAGCACGATCCGGCGCAGGGCTGCGGTGCGGTCGTCCGGTGTCGTGGGCACGGGGTCATTGTGCCGCGCGGGGCGGGTCCGGGTTGGCCCGATCCGCTTCGAGGCCCGAGTTTCTCCGCTTTGAGCGGCGTCAAAGCGGAGAAACTCGGGCCTCGAAGGAGATCCGGCAGCCGGGACGACGGCGGTCAGTCGGCCGAGCGGATCATGGCCCGGACCCCCACCGTGAGGCCCACGGCCGCCGTGACCACCGCCGCCACCCAGCCCCATGCGACGGCCGAGGAGGCCAGGTCGCCCGCGAAGGCGGCGCGGCCCGAGTCGACGACGTAGCGCAGCGGGTTGACCGTGGAGATGGCGCGCATCCACGCCGGCCCGGTCTCCAGCGGCAGCAGCATGCCCGAGAGCAGCATGACCGGGAACAGCACGGTCTGCTGCACCACCCAGAACATCCACTCCTGCTTGCGCACCGCGAGCGCCAGCGAGTACGACAGGGCGCCGACGCCGATGCCCAGCACGGCGAGCTGCAGCAGCGTGAGCACCGCGCCGAGCGGGTTCGGGCGCAGGCCGAACGGCAGCATCACGAGCAGCACCACCGCGGACTGGGCCAGGACCGGCACCATCTCCTTCAGGGCGCGGCCCACGAGCTGCGCCGGCCGGGACAGCGGGGTCACCAGCATCCGCTCGTGCACCCCGGAGGAGATGTCGAGCTGCAGGTTGGAGCCGGTCACCGAGCTGCCGAACAGCGTGGTCATCGCCAGCACGGCGGGTACGAACCACAGCCAGACGTCGGCGCCGAGGGTCGCGCCGGCCGAGCCGACCAGCAGCGGGCCGAACAGCCCGAGGAACACGAGCGGCTGGATGAGCCCGAACAGGAGCGAGAACGGGTCGCGCGCCACCGGGCGCAGCTCGCGGAGCAGCACGATCCGGGTGTCGCGCACGAAGCTGCGGTGCGCGAGCGGGCGCTCCGTGGAGGCCTGCGGGGCGGGGGTCAGGGTCGCGGCGCTCATGCCGGGACCTCCTTCTTGGTCGTCGCGGAGGTGGGGGCGTTCGTGGGCTCGTCCGGGTCGGGTGCGGCGCCGTCGACGCCGGTCTCCCGCAGGCTGCGGCCGGTGAGGCCGAGGAAGACGTCGTCGAGCGTGGGTCGCGCGACGTCGACGCGGCGCACGTCGACGCCGGCCGCGTCGGCGGCGCGCAGCAGGCCCGGCGCGGCGCCGGGCCCGTCCGCGGTGCGGATCTCGACGGTCTGCTCGACGCCGGGCGTGCGCCCGGCCGCCTGGGCTCGCACCCCGCCGTCGGCCACGCGGACCGACCGGGTGCCGGGCGCGCGCTCGGCGATCGTCGCGAGGGCCGCCGCGTGCTCGGCGGGGACCCGCAGGGTCACCAGGTCGCCCGCCAGCTCGGCCTTCAGGGCGTCGGCGGTGTCGTCGGCGATGACCTGCCCGTGGTCCACGACGATGACGCGCTCGGCGAACGTGTCCGCCTCGTCGAGGTAGTGGGTGGTCAGGACGATGGTCATCGGCTCGGGCGCCGCGGTGCGCATCCGCAGGATGTGGTCCCAGAGGTTGGCGCGGTTGTGCGGGTCCAGCCCGGTCGACGGCTCGTCGAGGAACAGCAGCGGCGGCCGGTGGACCAGGCCGACGGCCACGTCGAGGCGGCGCTTCTGCCCGCCCGAGAGGCTCTCGACCTTGCGGTCGGCCTGCTCGGTCAGGTCCAGGGCCTCCAGCAGCTCGGCCGCGCGGACCCGGGCCCTGCGGCGGTCCAGGCCGTAGATCTCGCCCTGCGTGACGAGCTCGTCGCGGACGTGCTGGGCGGCGCCGCCCGCGCCGCCCTGGCCCACGTAGCCGATGGCCGCGCGGACCCGGCCAGGGCGGTCGGTGACGTCGTACCCGGCGACCTCGGCGGTGCCGGACGTGGGCTGGATGAGGGTGGTCAGCATGCGCAGCGTCGTGGTCTTGCCGGCTCCGTTGGGGCCGAGCACGGCCACCAGCTCGCCCGGCTCGACGTCCAGCGAGATGCCACGCACGGCGTGGACGGTGCGGGTGCGGCTCACCACGAAGTCCTTGGTGAGTGCTCGGGTGCGGATCACGATGTCTCCTTCTTGCGGTCCGTGCGTTCGGTCGGTCCTGCTCTGCGGTACCCCCTCAGCCTTCCCGAGGTAGAGGTCAGATCCTGGCCTCTACCGCATGCGATCCTGGATTCGTGCTCGAGACCTCCGGACGCCTCCTCGCCCTCCTGTCGCTGCTCCAGGCCCGCCGGGACTGGCCCGGCGCGCTCCTCGCCGAGCGGCTGGGCGTCAGCCCGCGCACGGTGCGGCGCGACGTCGACCGGCTGCGCGAGCTGGGCTATCCCGTCAACGCCACCAAGGGGCCCGACGGCGGCTACCGCCTCGACGCCGGGGCCGAGCTGCCCCCGCTGCTGTTCGACGACGAGCAGGCGGTCGCCGTCGCCGTCGCGCTGCGCACCGGGGCCATCCCCGGGGCCGAGGAGGGTGCCCTGCGGGCGCTGGCGACCATCCGCCAGGTCATGCCGGCTCGCCTGCGTGCGCGCCTGGACGCGCTCGAGGTGACCACCGTGCGGCGCCGGCCGGGGCCCGAGGAACCGGCCGTGGACCCGGACCTGCTGCTGGCGCTCGGCTCGGCCTGCCAGGCCCGCGAGGTGGTGCGGTTCGACTACGCGGGCGGCACCATGGCCACCGTCGGGGAGGGCGACGCCGCGTTCCGGCCGCCGCGCCGCGTCGAGCCGCACCACCTCGTGACGTCGGAGGGTCGCTGGTACCTCGTCGCGTTCGACCTCGACCGCGACGACTGGCGGCTGTTCCGGGTGGACCGGGTGACGCTCCGATCCGGCACCGGGCCGCGGTTCGCGCCGCGGGAGGTGCCCGGCGGCGACGTGGCCGCGTTCGTCGGGCCGCGGATCACCGGGTCCCGCTCGCCGGTGCGCGGCGAGGTGGTGCTGCACGCGCGGGCCGCCGACATCGCGCCGTGGATCGGCGGCCACGGGCTGTGCGAGCCCCTGCCCGACGTGGACGGCGAGCCCCGGTGCCGCGCGGTGCTCGGCTCGTGGTCCTGGGCCGGCCTGGCCGGGCGGCTCAGCGTCTACGGCGTGCCGTTCGAGGTGGTGGGGCCGCCCGAGCTCGTGGCGGCGACCCGGGAGCTGGCGGGCCGGTACGCGGCGGCGGTGCGGGACTGAGGTGCCGCCCGGCGTGGGCCGGCCCCGCGGCTCGGCGCGGGGCCTGACCTGCGAGAAGGGGGCGCGCGGCACGGGAACCGCACAGTATGTTGATGCGTTGCCCGAGGACTCGACCCCAACAGAGAGCGTGCGCATGACGAACCTGTCCGACTTCAGTGACAACGAGCTCGCCCAGATCCTGGACGCGCCGGGTGCCGTGCTGAAGGGCGCGACCCTCGCCGACGGCCAGCCGGGGGCGATCCAGTTCTTCAAGGAGATGGCGTCGGGGGCCAAGGTGTTCCGGGAGGCGCAGGAGCACGAGAACGACTTCGTCCGCGAGGTGGCGGTCGCGATGCGCGCCCGCCTGGGGGAGCAGGACGCGGCCGAGGCGGAAGCCGCCCGGAACCCCGCGTCGCAGGTCGGGGTCGCCGCCGCTGCCGCCGCCACCGAGCGCGCGGCCACGGAGGGCACGCGCCCCGATCCCGAGGGCGAGACGGCCCGCGCGGTCGAGCTGACCGGTGCCTCCGTCAAGGTGCTCCGCGAGCGCGCCGACGCCGCCGACGTCGAGGCCTACGCCGACTGGATCCTGCGGATCGCGGAGGAGGTCGCCGAGGCCGCGGGCACCAAGGAGGGGGGCTTCTTCAGCAAGCGCGTGCTGGTCTCCGCCGGTGAGCGCGACTTCATCGACCGCCTCACGGCCGCCGTCGGGCGCTGACCTTCTCAGTCACCTTTGAGGCCCCGGGTTTCTCCGCTTTGACGCCCGTCAAAGCGGAGAAACCCGGGGCCTCAAAGGGAATCGGCACGCAGGCGCGCGTACTCCAGCTCCGGCCGCCCCCGGGTCCCGTACCGGGGCGCGCGGCTGGCGACGCCGCGGTCCGCGAGGAACTCCAGGTACCGGCGGGCCGTGATCCGTGCCAGGTGCAGCTCGTCGGCCACCTCGCTCGCCGACAGCGGGCCCGGCGCCCGGGCGAGCAGGTCGGACACCGCGTCCAACGTGTCCTGGGACAGCCCCTTGGGCAGCCCGGCGGCGTTCGACGTGCGCAGCGCCGCGAACGCGGTGTCCACCTCACGCTGGCTCATCGTCGAGACGGGCGAGCGCATCTGCTCGAAGTACTTGCGGTACGCCCCGAGCTTCTCGGCGAACAGCCCGAACGCGAACGGCTTAATGAGGTACTGCACCACGCCGACGGCCACCGCCTCGCGCACCACCTCCAGCTCGCGCGCCGCCGTCACGGCGATCACGTCCACCACCAGGCCCGCCGCGCGCAGCTGGCGGCACAGCACCAGACCGTGCCGGTCGGGCAGGTTCATGTCCAGCAGGAGCAGGTGCACCTCCTGCCCCGCGGCTTGCGCGTCGCGCAGCGCCCGGACGGTCTCGCCCGCCGTGTGCACCACCCCGGCCAGCTCGAACCCGTCCACGCGGCGCACGTACTCGCCGTGCGCGTCGGCGGTGCGGTGGTCGTCCTCCACGACCAGGACCCGGATCACCCGCGGCCGCCCGTGACAGGCGGCCCGGCGGGTCCAGCGCGTCCGGCCAGGGCGGGCGGTACGACGGCGGCGCCGTCGTCCGGCAGGCCGCCCGGCGCGGCCCCCTCGGGGCGGGGGAGCGTGACCGTGAAGACCGCGCCGGTGCCCGCGCCGCGGGTCAGCTCGATGTCGCCGCCGAGGCTCTCGACCACCTGGCGCACCAGCGCCAGGCCGTAGCCGCGCCCGCCCGCCGCGGCGTCCTTGGTGCTCCAGCCCTGGTCGAAGATGTGACCGAGGTCGTCGTCGGCGATGCCGGCCCCGCTGTCGGAGACCTGGAAGACGAGCGAGCCGTCGTCGCCGTTGGCGAGGTAGGTCTCGACCCACGCCTCGTCCGCCCCGTCGAGCGCGCGGGCCGCCGCGGCGTCGATCGCGTTGTCGATCAGGTTGCCCAGGATCGTCACCACGTCCACCGGCTCCAGCCAGTGCGTCCCCGGCGTCAGGTGCGTCTCGAAGTGCATCTCGACGGCGCGCTCGCGGGCCTGGGCGGCCTTGCCCAGCACGAGCGCGGCGATGACGGGCTCCTCGATCGCCTGGACCACGCGGTCGGTGAGCCGCTGGCCCAGGTCCTTCTCGCCGGCGATGAACCGCAGCGCCTCGTCGCTGCGGCCCAGCTCGATGAGGGTCGCGATGGTGTGCAGGCGGTTGCTGAAGTCGTGGGTCTGGGCGCGCAGCGCCTCCGAGATGGTGCGCACCGACGACAGCTCGCCGGTGACGCGTTGCAGCTCGGTGCGGTCGCGCAGGGACACGACCTCGCCGACGTTGCGCCCCGCGGCCGCCGCGGTGTCGCGGCCCACGAGCAGCACGCGGTCGCCCACGCGGACCGGGCCCTCCGGCGCGGTGCCGACCAGCACGTCGTGCACGGCGGGGGACAGGCGCGGATCGTCGACGGCGAACGGCGCCGTCAGGTCCGGGACGTCGAGCAGCCGCAGCGCCTCGTCGTTGGCCAGCACCACGGCGCCGTCCTCGACCAGCAGCATGCCCTCCTCGACGGAGTGCAGCACCGCCTCGTGCGCGGTGAACAGGTGCGCCAGCTCGTCCGGGCCCTTGCTCTCCGTGATCCGGTCCAGCCGGCGGGCCAGGATCGTCGCGGCGACGGCGCCCGTGCCGAACGCCAGGAGCGTGCCGACGCCGACCACCACCAGTCGCGGCACGATGCTGTCCCACAGCCGGTCGAGCGTGACCCCCGCGGAGACCATGCCCACCACCTCGCCGTCGTCCGTCACGACCGGAACCACCGCGCGCACCGACGGACCGAGGGTGCCGTCGTAGACCTCGGTGAACGTCTCGCCGCGCAGGGCCGGTGCGGTGGTGCCGACGAACGGGCGGCCGATCTGCCACGTGTTGCGGTGCGTGTAGCGGGTCCGGTCGGCGTCCATGACGGTCAGGTAGTCGATGTCGGTGGTGGCCATGACCCGCTCGGCGTACGGCTGCAGCAGTCCGGAGGCCTCGGCGACGGCGCCCGCGCGGTCCGTCCCCAGCGTCTCGTGCGCCCGCGCCACGGTGTCGATCACGAGCGACTCCGCCGCGACCGTGGCCGCCAGGTCGGTGCTCTCCTTCGCGGCGTGCGTCTCGGCCGAGGACCGGGCGTCCAGCGCCAGCAGCCCGAACACGATGACCGCCCCGGCGAACAGCAGCGCCGTGTGTACGGCGAGGAACCACCTCGCGATACTCGCACCCCGTCGCTGCGCCACGGGGTCCATTGTGGACCGCCCGCGCCGCTGCTCCGACCGCCGCGAGAACACTATGTACGCAATGGTGGGGTTCGCCGCCCTGGCCAGCACTCTTGTCGCTGACCACACAGCGTTGTGAGAGGAACACACCATGGCGGTAACGCAGCCCGCCGGCGCCGGGACCACCCCGCGCCGCCGGCTCGACAAGAGTCACTACCTGTACATCGCGGTGATCGTCGCCGTCGTCGCCGGCGTCATCGTGGGCCTGGCCTCCCCGGAGACTGGAGTGGCGCTGAAGCCGCTCGGCACCGGGTTCGTCGCCCTGATCAAGATGATGATCTCGCCCGTCATCTTCTGCACCATCGTGCTGGGCATCGGTTCGATCGCGAAGGCCGCCACCGTGGGCCGGGTGGGCGGTCTGGCGCTGCTCTACTTCCTTGTGATGTCCACGTTCGCGCTGTTCATCGGCCTGGTCGTCGGCAACGTGCTGCACCCGGGTGAGGGCCTCAACATCGCGGACGCGAGCTACGAGGCGGAGGGCGAGGCCGCCGGCCTGGTCGACTTCGTGCTCGGCATCATCCCCACCACGCTCGTCTCTCCGCTGACCGGTGAGTCCGTGCTGCAGACGCTGTTCGTGGCGCTGCTCGTCGGCTTCGCCATCCAGCAGCTCGGCGCCCGCGGCAAGCCCGCGCTCGACGCCGTCCGCATGGTCCAGGCGATCGTGTTCCGCGTGCTGACGATGATCCTGTGGGTGGCCCCCGTGGGCGCGTTCGGCGCCATCGCCGGCGTCGTCGGCGAGACCGGCTGGGGCGCCGTCGTCGCCCTGGGCACCCTGATGCTCGGCTTCTACCTGACCTGCATCGTGTTCATCGCGGTGGTGCTGGGCGCCGTGCTCTGGTTCGTGGCCCGCGTGAACATCTTCTCGCTCATGAAGTACCTGGCGCGGGAGTACCTGCTGATCGTCAGCACGTCGTCGTCCGAGGCGGCCCTGCCGCGCCTCATCGCCAAGATGGAGCACCTGGGCGTGTCCAAGCCGGTCGTCGGCATCACGGTGCCGACCGGGTACTCGTTCAACCTGGACGGCACGGCCATCTACCTGACCATGGCGTCGCTCTTCATCGCCTCCGCCATGGGCACGCCGCTGTCCGTGCCCGAGCAGATCGGCATGCTCGCCTTCATGATCATCGCCTCGAAGGGCGCCGCCGGGGTCACCGGCGCCGGCCTGGCGACGCTCGCGGGCGGCCTGCAGACCTACCGCCCCGACCTGGTCGACGGCGTGGGCATCGTGGTGGGTATCGACCGCTTCATGTCCGAGGCGCGGGCCCTGACCAACTTCACGGGCAACGCCGTGGCCACCGTCGTCATCGGCACCTGGACCAAGGAGATCGACCGCGACCGCGTGACCCAGGTGCTGTCCGGCTCGCTCCCGTTCGAC
Organism: Promicromonospora sp. NPDC050262; assembly: GCF_040655935.1. Taxonomy (NCBI): domain Bacteria; kingdom Bacillati; phylum Actinomycetota; class Actinomycetes; order Micrococcales; family Promicromonosporaceae; genus Promicromonospora; species Promicromonospora sp. NPDC050262. Next base: position 35,754 of record NZ_JBFAKX010000003.1, read on the forward strand.
GAGAGCGCGGCGGACGACCTGCACGCGCCGGACGACGCCCCGTCCGAGGCGTCGGAGACGGACGCCGGCGACGACGCCGACCGCACGGGCGGCTCGCGCCCGCGGGTGCCGGAGCCGACGGGCGTCTGAGGGCGCCCGACCAAGGACCGACGACGGCCGGGGAACTCTGGGGGTACCCCGGCCGCCGTCCGACCAGGTCCGCCTCCAGCAGGCGATCAGGCATGTTCTCCGACCTCGGAGCATGCGGGATCGCCAGCTGGAGGCGGACCTCTTGCCGTTCGCTCCGGGACCGGTGTGCGGGAATATATGGACGGCGCGTGCACTTCTGTGTTTATATGGACGCACAGTCCACATCGAGACCAGGGAGCACCCCATGAGCACCAGTACCGAGACCAGCAGCACCGGCACCACGCGTGTCGCGCTCGTCACCGGCGGGTCCGGCGGCATCGGCCGCGCCGTCGTCGGACGGCTCGCGGCGGACGGCTACGCCGTCGCCGTGCACTACGCGGGCAACCAGGCCCGGGCGGACGAGGTCGTCGCCGAGGTCCAGGCCGCCGGCGGCCAGGCCATCGCCGTCGGCGGGGACGTCGCGGACGAGGTCGCGATGGCCGCCGCGTTCGACGCGACCGAGGCGGCGTTCGGCGGCGTCGACGTCGTGGTCAACACGGCCGGCATCATGCTGCTCGGCCCGGTCGCGAGCTTCGACCTGGCCGACCTCGACCGCATGCACCGCACCAACATCCGCGGCACGTTCGTCGTGGCCCAGCTCGCCGCGAACCGGCTGCGCGCAGGCGGCGCCCTGATCAACTTCTCGACGTCGGTGGTGCGGGCCCAGTTCCCGGCCTACGCCGCGTACGTGGCCAGCAAGGCCGCCGTCGAGGGCATGACGCTGATCCTGGCCCGCGAGCTGCGCGGCAAGGACATCACGGTCAACGTGGTGGCGCCCGGCCCCACGGCCACCCCGCTCTTCCTGGACGGCAAGGACGAGCAGACCATCCAGAACCTGGCGAACGCCGTGCCCCTCGAGCGCCTCGGCCAGCCCGAGGACATCGCCGAGACGGTCGCCTTCCTGGCCGGCCCCGCACGGTGGGTCAACGGACAGGTCATCTACACCAACGGAGGCCTGGCATGAGCGCCGTCGTCGTCATCACCGGAGCGTCGAGCGGGTTCGGAGCCCTCACGGCGCGGGCCCTGGCCGCCGCGGGCCACACCGTCTACGCGGGCATGCGGCAGACCGAGGGGCGCAACGCGCCGCAGGTCGACGCCGCGCGGGAGTGGGCGGCCGCGCACGGGGCGGACCTGCGGCCGGTCGAGCTCGACGTGAGCTCGCAGGAGTCGGTCGACCGCGCGGTCGAGCAGATCGAGGCCGAGCACGGGCAGGTGGACGTGCTGATCCACAACGCCGGGCACATGGTCGTCGGCCCGGCCGAGGCGTTCACCCCGGAGCAGCTCGCGCAGCTCTACGACGTCAACGTGCTGTCCACCCAGCGCGTGAACCGGGCGGTCCTGCCCGGCATGCGCCGCCGCGGCGCGGGGCTCGTGATCTGGGTCTCCAGCTCCAGCGTCAAGGGCGGCACCCCGCCGTACCTGGCGCCCTACTTCGCGGCCAAGGCGGGCATGGACTCCCTCGCGGTGTCGTACGCCGCGGAGCTGGCCCGCTGGGGCGTGGAGACGTCGATCGTGGTGCCGGGCTCGTTCACGAGCGGCACCAACCACTTCGCGCACGCGGGCCACCCGGCCGACACCGCGGTGGAGGCCGACTACGAGACCCGGTACGCCGGGCTGATGGGTCAGGTCGCGGAGAAGCTCGCGGCCCTGGCGCCCGACGCCGACGTGTCGCTGGTCTCCGACGAGATCGCCCGCATCGTGGCCCTGCCCGCCGGGCAGCGGCCGTACCGGGTGCACATCGACCCGGCCGACGACGGCTCCGAGGCGGTCTCGGACCTCGCCGACCGGACCCGCCGCGAGTTCCTCGACCGGGTCGGCCTGCCGGACCTGCTCACGGTGCGGGGCGGGGACGGGGCTGAGCAGGGTGATCGGTAGCAGAGCAGGTCAGGTGATCGGCAGTCCGAGCTGCCGATCACCCGACACCCTGCCGATCGAGCAGGTCGGCGACGCGAGGCCACCTAGACTCGCGGGAGCTCAGGAGGAGGGGACATGACGAACCAGGCGACGGCGTCCGCCGCCGAGCGGCCCGAGGCGCGCAGCCGGGGGCGTGGGCGGCGGCCGGCCGACGAGGTGCGCGCCGACGTGCTGCGGGCCGTCGGCGAGGTGCTGCTGGCCGACGGCATCGCCGACCTGACGTTCGAGCGGGTCGCGCGCCTGTCCGGCGTCAGCAAGACGACGCTCTACAAGTGGTGGCCCTCCAGGGGGGCGCTCGCCCTGGACGGCTACTTCCACGCGGTGGAGCACACGCTCGCCTTCCCCGACACGGGTGACATCCGCACCGACCTGCGCGACCAGCTCCGCGCGTTCGTGCACCTGATGACCACCACGCCCGCGGGCCGGCTCCTCACGGAGCTGATCGGGCAGTCCCAGACCGACCAGGACCTTGCCGTGGCCTACCGGACGCTGTACTCCTCCGAGCGGCGGCGCCTCGCGGGGGACCGGCTGCGCGCGGCGCAGGAGCTGGGGCAGATCCGGGACGACGTCGACGTGCAGGTGGTGGTCGACCAGCTCTGGGGCGCCGTCTACCACCGGCTGCTGGTGCCCGACGAACCGGTCACCGAGGCCTTCGCCGACGCGCTGGTGGGCAACCTGCTGGGTGGGATCACCCGGGGCTGAATCCGGGCGATCCGTCTCGTAAGGTGTCCTGCGGCGAGAGAGAGCGCTCGCGGCTCCGGGGAGAGGCAGATCATGGGATCACCGTCCGAGCAGGACACGGCACCGACCCGTACCGAGGTGCGGTGGAGCATCGTGTTCGTGCCGATCCTGCTCGCGGGGATGATCGGCTTCGCCGTCATCCTGGTCACGGCCGTCGCTGCGGCCGGCGGGCCGTGGGACACGGTCGGTATCGCGCGCCCGTCGCCCCTCTGGGCTCTGGTCGTCGGAGTCTGCCTTGCCGAGGCGGTGATGTTCGGGGGCCTCCGTCAGCAGTTCTCGACCTTCTCGCGCGCGCGGCGGTTCGGCGTCCGGGACGATCGCAGGCCCCGCCGACGCCGGTCGTAGAACCTGCGTCGTCAGCCCAGCAGCACCGTGATCACCAGCGACACCGGCAGCGCCAGCAGCATGCTCACCAGCGTGATGTCGCGGACCGACGTCGTCGCCAGGCGGAAGTGACCCGCGAACAGGAACACGTTCTGCGCCGTGGGCAGCGCCGCCATCAGCACGACCCCCAGCAGGTCCAGGCCGTCCAGACCGAACAGGAACCGGCCGACCCCCCACGCGAGCGCCGGCATGGCCAGGGTCTTGAGCACGGTGCCCAGCACCACCTCGGCCCGCGCCTCGCGGCCCAGCGGCCGCTGCCCCCGCAGCGACATGCCGAACAGCAGCAGGAGCAGCGGCACCGAGGCGTGGCCGAGCATCTCGACCGGCTGCCCGAGTACCGCGGGCAGGTCCAGGGAGAACGCCGCGGCCAGCAGCCCGAGCCCCGTCGCGACCGTCACCGGGTTGGCGAGCGACCGGGCGAGGGTGGCGCCGAGCGAGCGGGCCTCGCCGGCGCTCTCGACGTCGGCGGCCTCGACCGCACCCGCGTCGCCCGCGCCGTCGGGGTCGACGAACCGGCCCGCCCGCCCCGCCCGGTGCCGGCACCACGCGAACACCGACAGGTACACCGGCGCGACCACGAGGAGCTGTGCGATGAGCACCGACACCACCGGGGCGGCGGTGCCCACCGCGTACAGCGCGATCGGCACGCCGATGTTGCCCGCGTTCACGTACGAGCTCGCCATCGCACCGGCCGCGACCGGCCCGGCGGGCCGCCGCAGCAGCCCGCCCGCGACCACCGCGTACAGCAGCCCCGTGGCCGCGGCGGTGATCAGCGCGATCGGCGTGTAGGTACGCAGCACGGCGCCCAGGTCGGCGTCGGACATGAGCAGGAACATCAGCGCCGGGTTGGTGATGTAGTACACCAGCGGTGCGATGCCGCGCTGCATGGCGCGCGCCTCGCCGGGCAGCGCCCAGGCGGCCACGAACCCCACACCCACCAGCACGAGCACGATCGCGAACCCGAGCAGCACCCCGCTCATCGCCGACCCCGTGGAGCACTCAGCGGACGAGGCACGGGCGCTTCGGGTCGAACGTCCAGTCCGGGATCAGGTACTGCATCGCCAGGGCGTCGTCGCGGGCGCCCAGCCCGTGCTTCAGGTACAGCTCGTGCGCGGCGGCCAGGCGCTCGCGGTCCAGCTCGACGCCGAGCCCCGGCGTCGTCGGCACCTGGATCGCGCCGCCTTCGATCCGCGGCGGGGCCGTGGTCAGGCCCTGTCCGTCCTGCCAGATCCAGTGCGTGTCGAGCGCCGTGATCTCCCCGGGGGCCGCCGCGCCGACGTGCGTGAACATGGCCAGCGAGATGTCGAAGTGGTTGTTGGAGTGCGATCCCCAGGTGAGCCCGAACTCGTGGCAGAGCTGGGCCACCCGCACGGAGCCGGCCATGGTCCAGAAGTGCGGGTCGGCCAGCGGGATGTCGACGGCGCCCGCGCGCACCGCGTGCGCCATCTCCCGCCAGTCGGTGGCGATCATGTTGGTCGCCGTCGGGAGCCCGGTGGCGCGCTTGAACTCGGCCATGACCTCGCGGCCGGAGAACCGGCCCTCCGCGCCACAGGGGTCCTCGGCGTAGGCGACCACGCCGCGCATCCGCCGGCCGAGCCGGATCGCGTCGTCCAGCAGCCAGCCGCCGTTGGGGTCGAGCGTGATCCGCGCGTCGGGGAAGCGCTCCTTGAGCGCGACGACGGTGTCGACCTCCAGGTCGCCGGCCTGTACGCCGCCCTTGAGCTTGAAGTCGGTGAAGCCGTACCGCTCGGCGGCGGCCTCGGCCAGCCGCACGACGGCGTCGGGCGTCATGGCCTCCTCGCGGCGCAGCCGCCCCCACGCGTCGGGCTCGTCGTCCCCGCGCAGGTACGGCAGGTCGGTCGCGTCCGGGTCGCCCACGTAGAAGAGGTAGCCGAGCATCGGCACGGCGTCGCGCTGGACGCCGTCGCCGAGGAGCTCCGCCACGGGCACACCCAGGTCCTGGCCGTGCAGGTCCAGCAGCGCGGACTCCAGGGCCGTGACCGCGTGCACCGCGGTGCGCAGGTCGAAGGTCTGCAGCCCGCGCCCGCCCGCGTCGCGGTCGGCGAAGGCCCGCGCGACGTCGCGCAGCAGGGAGCGGTACCGCGCCACCGGCTGCCCGACGACGATCGCGCCGGCCTCCTCGATCGTGGCCCGGATCTTCTCCCCACCGGGAACCTCGCCCAGCCCGGTGCGGCCGTCGGAGTCGGTGACGATCGCGACGTTGCGCGTGAAGAACGGGGCGTGCGCGCCGGACAGGTTCAGGAGCATCGAGTCGTGGCCCGCGACGGGCACGACCTCGACGCGGGCGATCGTGGGGTGCGCGCTCACCGGGCGGCCTCCGCGACGTCGGCGTCCGTGACGTCGCGGTCCGTGGCACCGAGGACGACGTCGAGCACGCCGTCCACCCGCCGCGTCAGGTGCCACGGGTTGTCCGACCGGATCGGCTCGGGCAGCAGGTACTCCGGCAGGTTCTGGTAGGCCACGGGCCGCAGGAACCGCTCGATCGCGAGCGTGCCCACCGAGGTGGTGCGCCCGTCCGACGTCGCGGGGAACGGGCCGCCGTGCACCATCGCGTGCCCCACCTCGACGCCGGTGGGCCAGCCGTTGGCCAGGATGCGACCGGCCTTGCGCTCCAGCACGGGCAGCAGGGCGGCAGCGGTCTCGCGGTCGTCCTCGGTCAGGTGCAGCGTCACGGTGAGCTGCCCCTCGAGGCGCTCGACGGCGGACAGCAGCTCGGCGGCGTCGGCGTACCGGACCACGAGCGAGGCCGCGCCGAAGATCTCGGCCTGCAGCACGGGGTTGCTCAGCAGGGTCGGCACCGCGCTGGCGAACACCGCGGGCGCGGGGGCGTTCCGTGTCGCGCCCGGCGATCCGGCCCCCACGAGCGAGACGCCGTCCTGCGCGGCCAGCGCGTCGACGCCGTCCTGCCACGCCTGCGCGATGCCGTCGGTGAGCATGGTCTGGCCGGCGGCCGCCGCGGCGGCGCGCCCGGCGGCGGCCACGAACGCGTCGCCGCGCTCGCCGTCCGGCACGAACACGAGGCCCGGGGCGGTGCAGAGCTGGCCCGACGAGCCGGTCACCGACGTGAGGTACGCGGCGGCCAGGGCGTCGACGTCGCCCGCGAGGGCGCCGTCGAGCAGTATCGTGGGGTTGATCGAGCTCATCTCGGCGTAGACGGGGATCGGCACGGGCCGGGCCGCGGCGGCCGCGACGAGCGCGAGGCCGCCGCCGCGGGAGCCGGTGAACCCGACGGCCTGGATCGCGGGGTCGGACACGAGGGTCTGGCCCACGACCTTGCCCGGCCCGTAGACCAGCGAGAACACGCCGGGGTGCAGGCCGGACGAGGCGACGGCGTCCGCCACCGCGCGGCCCACCAGCTCGGCCGTGCCGGGGTGCGCGTTGTGCGCCTTGACCACCACGGGGCAGCCCGCGGCCAGAGCGGAGGCGGTGTCGCCGCCCGCGGTGGAGAAGGCGAGGGGGAAGTTGCTGGCGCCGAACACGGCCACCGGACCGACGGGCACCTTGCGCTGCCGGATGTCGGCGCGCGGCAGGGGAGTGCGGTCGGGCAGCGCGGGGTCGATCCGCACGCCGCGGTGGTCACCCTGCCGCACGACCTGCGCGAACAGGCGGAGCTGGTTCGTGGTCCGGGCCACCTCGCCCGTCAGGCGGGCCGCCGGGAGGCCGGTCTCGCGCATGGCCCGTGCGACGACGTCGGGCGCGATCGCCTCGATGTTGGCCGCGACCTGCTCCAGGAAGCGGGCGTGCGGCTCGGGCGCGAGCGCGGAGAAGGAGGCGAACGCCTCCTGCGCGGCCGCGGTCGCCTGCGCGACCTGCGCCTCGTCGAGCAGGGAGTAGGCGGGTTTGAGCGCCTGGGCCGTGGCCGGGTCCTGCCCGGCGAAGGTGCCGGCGGTGCCCGCAAGGGGCGTGCCGGCGACGATCGAGTGGCCGGTGAGCTGGGTCATCGCATGTCTCCTTGGTGCGTTCGGGTCAGCCGGCCAGGGTGTCGACGGCGGCGTCGGCCGCGGCGGGGCGCACCCCGGCGGCGTCGATCAGGGCGGAGAGGTCGGCGAGGTCCTGGGCGGTGAGGTCCTGGAGGGGCGCGCGCACGCTGCCCATGTCGCGGCCGACGGCCTTCATGCCGCCCTTGACGATGGAGACGCCGTACCCCTTGGTGCGGTCGCGGATGTCGAGGTAGGGCAGCACGAACCGGCGCAGCTTCTCGGTGACCGACGCGTGGTCCAGGTTGCGGACGTCGCGGTAGAACTCGAGGGCGAACTCGGGCACGAAGTTGTACATGGCCGACGAGTAGGTGCTCATGCCGAGCTGCAGCAGCGGCAGGGCGTAGGTCTCGGCGGTGGGCAGGCCGCCCAGGTAGAAGAGCCGGTCGCCGTTGGTGGCGTAGACGCGCGTGAGGTGCTCGATGTCGCCGATCGCGTCCTTGAACCCGATGAAGTTGGGGTGGCGCTCGGCCAGCCGGGCGACCGTGGTCGCGGAGTAGATCGCGTTGCCGCGGTTGTAGACGATCACGCCGAGGTCGGTGGCGGCGCACACCGCCGAGGCGTGCTCCAGCAGCCCGTCCTGGTCGGCCTCGGTCAGGTACGGGGGCAGCAGCAGGAGGCCCTCGGCGCCGGCGTCCTGCGCGGCGCGGGCGTTGTCGATCGCCTGCGCGGTGTTGCCGCCCGCGCTGCCGAGCACCGGGGTGCGGCCCGCGGCGGTCTCGACGGCGAGGCGCACCACGCGGGCCGACTCCTGCGGCGTCAGGCTGAAGCCCTCGCCCGTACCGCCCGCGGCGAAGAGGCCGCCGATCCGGAAGCTCGACTGCCAGTCGATGTGGTCGCGGTACCGCTGCTCGTCGATCGCGCCGTCCGCGGTGAACGGCGTGACGGGGAACGACAGCAGCCCGTCCTTGAGGGCGACGGCGAGCTCCTGCGGTGCATACGTGGCCAAGGTGGCCCCCTCCTGTGACAGACGTCGACGATGGCGACTGGTCGGGCTAGGTCTCGGCGCCACGGTAGGAACGGTCCACGATGCCTGTCCAAGCCCAAAACGGCATCGACTCATGCTGGCCCTGCATCACACCTTCGTTGAGTGCTGGATTTTCGCCCTCTCGAACCGGTTCGACAGGGCGAAAATCCAGCACTCAACGGGAGGGATGGAGGAAGCGGAGGAACTCGTGGAGGGCCGGGTTCTTCGAGTCCCGGTTCCAGATGGCGTGCAGCTCGACGACGCCGTGCGGCACGTCCAGCTCCACGAACGTCACGCCCGGCAGCCCGAGCAGCCGGGCCGACTCCGGGACGAACGCCACGCCGCGGCCCGCGGCCACGAGCGAGCACATCGTCAGGATCTGGCTGACGACGTGCACCACGTTGTTGTGCTCGACGGCGATGTACCGCACGACCATGTCGTAGAAGTACCGGGCCTTGGTGGGGTGGTGCCCCACGACGGGCTGGTCGCGCAGGTCGGCGGCGGTCACGGGGCGGTCCAGCCGGGTCAGCGGGTGCGCGGGCGGCACGGCCAGCACCAGGTCCTCCGACAGCAGGAGCCGGGAGTCGAAGCTCTCCTGGTCGAACGGCGGCCGGCCGAGCGCCAGGTCGAGCTCGCCGCGACGGATCGCCTCGATCTGCTCGATCGTGACGAGCTCCTGGAGGTCGAGGTCGACGTCGGGCATGAACTCGGCGATCTCCTGCACGAGCGTGCCCAGCAGGCTGAACCCGGAGGCGGCGGTGAAGCCGAGACGCAGCACGCCGGCCCGGCCCGCGGCGATCTTCCGGGCGAGCGCGGGGGCGGCGTCGGCGGCGGTCAGGAGGCGGCGGGCCTCCTCGAGGAACACCGCGCCCGCCGTCGTCAGCTCGACGTGCCGGTTGTCGCGCTCCAGCAGGGGGACGCCGACGGCACGTTCCAGCTTCTGGACCTGCCGGCTCAGCGGCGGCTGGGTCATGTTGAGTCGCTCCGCGGCGCGGCCGAAGTGGAGCTCTTCCGCCACGGCGAGGAAGCAGCGGACCTGATCGAGGGTGTACACGATGGCCTTTCCGGGAATTGATGCATTCCGAGAATCAAGCAATGCAGTAAGAGGCTTAGACAGGCATCGTATGGGCTTCCTATGCTCAACGCCCGACCGGCACCTGCCCGTCGGAGATCTCAACGAGGAGAGCTGTGATGACAACTCCTACCCCCCGAAACCCGCGCCGCAGCCCGCGCACCAGCCCGCGCGCCGGCAAGGTCGCGCTGGGCGCCACCGCCGCGTTCGCCGCCCTGACGCTCGCCGCGTGCGGCGGCAACGTGGGTGCCGCCGGGGGCGGCGAGGGCGAAGACTTCCCGTCCGGCCCGGTGACGATCACCGTGGGGCAGGACGCCGGCGGGTCGACCGACCTCATCGCCCGGGCCGTGGCCGAGGGCATGGCCGAGGACCTCGGCGTGGCGGTCCCGGTGGTCAACCGTGCCGGGGCCAACGGCGCCGTGGCGACCGAGGAGGTGGCGGGCAAGCCCGCCGACGGGTACGAGCTGGTGCTGCTGAACGCCTCCCTCATCACGATCACGCCGCTGGCGGTGTCCGAGGACGAGGCCGTGGACCTGGGCAAGCTCGACGTCCTCAAGGGACTCTCGCAGGACGACTACGTGCTGCTGGCCAGCGTGGACTCCGGGTTCGAGAACCTGGACGACCTCAAGGGCGCGTCCGGCGAGATCAAGTACGGCACCACGGGCGTGGGCACCGGCTCGCAGCTCGCCCAGGCGGCGCTGTTCGCGCAGGCGGAGATCGACGGCACGGCCGTGCCGTTCGACTCGGGTTCGCCGGCGCTCACCGCCGTCGTCGGCGACCAGGTGCAGGTGGCCACCGTGCAGCTCGGCGAGGCCAAGCCGCAGATCGACGCCGGGAAGGTCGTGCCGCTGCTGGCCTTCTCGGCCGAGCGCAACCAGTTCCTGCCCGACGTGCCGACCGCCGTCGAGGAGGGCTACGACGTGCCCGTGTCGCAGTACCGCGCCCTGGCCGCCCCGAAGGGTCTGCCGGAGGACGTCAAGGCCCGGCTCGTCGAGTCGATCGACGCCGCCATCGCCTCGGACGCCTACACGTCGTTCAACGAGAACAACCTGCTGACCCCGCACGAGATCTCGGGCGAAGAGGTCACCACTCAGTGGTCCGAGCTCGCGGAGAAGTACCGGGCGCTCACCGAGGAGTACGACATCAGCCTCGCGGAGGGCTGATCCCTCGTGGCAACGGGAACCAAGGAGGCACGCGTGGACGGCAGCTCGAACGGCAAGCCGGACGGCGGGGCGGACGGCGGAGCCGCCGTCGCGCCCGCCGACCCGGCCCAGGCCCTCGCCGACGAGTGGGCCGAGGAGACGCCGCCGCCCGCCGGGCCGGTCGCCAACCTCGCGGCCAGCCTGGTCACGACGGCGATCGGCGTCGTGGGCGCCGTGACGGCGGTCGGGCTGGGGCTGGGCACGCCCACCCAGCCGGGTGCCGGCCTGTGGCCGCTCGCGATCAGCGTCGCCGTGGTGGTGCTGTCGCTCGCCCAGGTCGTCGTCGGACGGCGGGGCGGCGACGGGGAGAAGTTCTCCCGCTACTCGTGGCTCTCCCTGGTCGGCCTCGCGACCCTCCTGGGGCTCGTGGCGCTGCTGCCGGTGATCGGCTTCGAGATCCCCGCCCTGCTGTTGAGCCTGATCTGGATGAAGTTCCTGGGCGGCGAGTCCTGGCGCTCCGCCGTCCTGTACTCGGTGCTCGTCGTCGGGGTGCTCTACGGGGTCTTCGTCGGGGCGCTCGGCACCAACGTCCCGCACCTCTTCTGACCGCACCGCAGGTCTGATCCGCAAGGGAAACGCACGTGGAATCACTGCAGAACGTAGCCGCCGGCTTCGCCGTCGTGCTCGAACCGACGAACCTCCTGTACTGCCTGCTCGGGGTGGTCATCGGCATGCTCATCGGGGTGCTGCCGGGCCTCGGCCCGGCAGCCACCATCGCCATCCTGCTCCCGCTGACGTACGGCGTGGAGCCGGTCACCGCGATCATCATGCTTGCCGGCATCTTCTACGGCGCCCAGTACGGCGGCACCATCACGTCCGTGCTGCTCCGGCTGCCCGGCGAGGCCAGCTCGGTGGTCACGGTCCTGGACGGGCACGCGCTCGCCAGACAGGGCAGGGCGGGCACGGCGCTCGGCGTCGCTGCCGTCGGGTCGTTCATCGGTGGCACCGTCGCCATCGTCGGGCTGACCTTCCTCGCCCCGGTCGTGGCCGGCTTCGCCCTCGACTTCGGGCCGCCCGAGTACGCGGCCCTGGCCCTGCTGGGCATCCTCCTGGTCTCGACCATCGCGTCCGGCGCGCGGCTCAAGGCGCTGATCGCCGCGGCGATCGGGCTGCTGCTGGCCACCGTGGGGCGCGACGCCTTCACGGGTGCCGAACGCTTCACGTTCGACAACCTCAGCCTGGCCGACGGCATCGACTTCGTGCCCGTGGCCATGGGCCTGTTCGGGCTCGGCGAGATCCTCTACAACCTGGAGGAGCGGCACCGCGCGGTGCACGCGCCGGGCAAGGTGGCCAACGTCTGGCCGTCGCGCAAGGACCTCAAGGAGTCGTCGGGTGCCGTGACCCGCGGTTCGGTGCTCGGGTTCTTCCTCGGCATCCTGCCCGGCGGCGGCGCGACCATCGCCTCCATGGCCGCCTACGCGGCGGAGAAGAAGCGCGCCAAGGACCCGAGCCGGTTCGGCAAGGGCGCGATCGAGGGCGTGGCCGGGCCGGAGACGGCGAACAACGCCGCCGCGACCAGCTCGTTCATCCCGCTGCTCACGCTCGGCATCCCCGCCAACGCGACCATGGCACTCATGTTCGGCGCGCTCCTGATCCAGGGCATCACCCCGGGCCCGCAGCTCGTCACCGAGCACCCCGAGCTGTTCTGGGGCGTGGTCAACTCGATGTACATCGGCAACGTGCTGCTGCTCATCATGTCGATCCCGCTGGTGGGCGTGTTCGTGCGCATCCTGCGGGTGCGCGCGGCGATCCTGGCGCCCGTGACGGCCCTGATCACGATGGTCGGCGCCTACACCATCAACAACTCGGTGTTCGACGTGCTGCTGGTCGTCGTCTTCGGCGCCGTCGGGTACCTGATGAAGAAGTTCGGGTTCGAGCCGGGGCCGCTCGTGCTGGCGTTCGTGCTGGGCTCGCTGCTGGAGTCCAGCCTGCGGCGCTCGCTGCTGATGTTCGACGGGTCCGCCGCAGGCTTCTTCACGCGGCCCATCTCCGCGACGCTGCTGGTGGTGTTCGTGGTGGTGGCCGTGCTGCCGCTGATCCGTGCCGTCCGCGACCGGCGGGCGGGCGGGGATGTTGCTGGTGCGCCGGACGCCGGTGCGTCGGCGAAGAACCGAGAGGAAGAGTCCGTATGAGCATCGTCGTTGGCTACGTCCCCACGCCCGCGGGGGAGGCCGCCGTGCAGGCGGCGATCGTCGAGGCGGGGCTCCGGGACGAGGACCTGCTGGTCGTGAACTCGGCGCGGGAGGGCTCGCTGGTCGAGTCGACGGTCGCCGCCGACGAGGACCTCGACCGCGTGCTCGCGCAGGCGGAGCGGGCTGGGGTGCGGGCGGAGCTCGTGCGCGGCACCCACCGTGACGACTTCACGGACGAGATCCTCGACCTGGCCGAGAAGCACGACGCCTCGCTGATCGTGATCGGCCTGCGTCGCCGCAGCACGGTGGGCAAGTTCATCATGGGCTCGGTGGCGCAGCGCATCCTGCTCCAGGCCGAGCACCCGGTCCTGGCGGTCAAGCCCCCGCGCTGACCCGTCCGGCCACCGTCCGCCCAGCTCCGCCGGCGTCCGCCGGCCCGGCGTTGACCACAGTGGTTCCTGCCAGAGGGGTGGCCCTCCTGGCAGGAACCGCTGTGGTCAACGTGTTCCCGACTCCATCAGGAGGCGGCGGCGGGATGACGTCAGGTGGGTGCGGATCGCCGCCGCGGCGGCTTGCGGGTCCCGTGCGTCCAGGGCGTCGAGCACGGCGCGGTGCTCCTGGACGACGGCGGTGAAGCGGCCGCCGTCCTGCGCCGTGGCCTCGTGCGTGTCCAGCCGGCCGCGGGGCATCGCGATCATCTGCGGGCCCAGCCGGTCCAGGGCCTCCAGGAGGAACCTGTTGCCCGCGGCCTCGGCCACCAGGCGGTGGAACGCGAAGTCGTGCTGCATCGCGGTGGCGGGATGCCCGTCGGACGACGCCAGCGCGCCCAGCCGGTCGGCCAGCGCCGCGAGCTGCGCGGGCGTGCGCCGGACGGCGGCCAGCGCGGCGGCCTCGGTCTCCAGCGCGATGCGGTACTCGACCAGCGCGAGGCGGTCGGCCAGGGACCGGGCGACGGGCGCGCCGTCGTCGTCCTCGGTGGGTGGGGTGAGCGCGTAGCTGCCGCTGCCGCGGCGGGTGTGGACCAGGCCCTCCAGGTTCAGGCGCGCGATGGCCTCGCGGACCACCGTACGGCTGACCTGGTGCTCGACGGCGAGCCGCGGCTCGCTCGGCAGCTTCTCGCCGGGGGCGATGTCGCCGTTGACGATGCGCGTGCGCAGCGTCTCCACGAGGGTGCCGCTCAGGGTCTGGGCCATGGCCTCATGCTTCCATCTCGATCCCGCCGACCCCACCCGACGTGTCAGGCGGGGCCGAAGACCGCGGTCTCCGTGGTCCAGGCGCGGGCCTGCTCGCTGAAGGTCACGCCCAGGCCGGGGCGGTCCGGCACGAGCATGCGCCCGTCCTTGGTCTCGAGCCGCTCGTTGAACAGCGGGTCGAGCCAGTCGAAGTGCTCCACCCACGGCTCGCGCGGGTAGGTGGCGGCCAGGTGCAGGTGGATCTCCATCGCGAAGTGCGGCGCGAGGTCCAGCCCGGCCTGGTCGGCGAGCGTGAGCAGCCGCAGGAACTGCGTGATGCCGCCGACGCGCGGGGCGTCCGGCTGGATGATGTCGCACGCGCGGGTCGCGATGAGCCGCTCGTGCTCCGCCACGGAGGCGAGCATCTCGCCCGTGGCGATCGGGGTGTCCAGTGCGGCGGCCAGCGCCGCGTGGCCCTCGGCGTCGTAGGCGTCCAGCGGCTCCTCGATCCAGACGAGGTCGAACTCCTCCAGGCGCCGGCCCATGCGCAGGGCGGTGCCGCGGTCCCACTGCTGGTTGGCGTCGACCATGAGCGGCACGTCGGGTCCGATGTGCTCGCGGACGGCGGCGACGCGGGCGAGGTCCGTGCGCCCGTCGGGCAGGCCGACCTTGATCTTGATGCCGCCGATGCCCTCGGCGATCGACCTGCTCGCGCGCTCCTTGACCTCCTCGATGCTCGCGTTGAGGAACCCGCCCGAGGTGTTGTAGGTGCGCACGGAGTCGCGGTGCGCGCCGAGCAGCTTGGCCAGCGGCAGGCCGGCGCGCTTCGCCTTGAGGTCGTAGAGGGCGATGTCGACGGCGGCCAGCGCCTGGGTCGCCACTCCGGAACGGCCGACCGACGCGCCCGCCCAGAGCAGCTTCGTGTAGAGCTTGGCGATGTCGTTGGGGTCCTCCCCGATCGCGGACTGCGCCACCTCCTTGGCGTGCGCGTACTGGGCGGGTCCGCCGGCGCGCTTGGAGTAGGAGAAGCCGAGGCCTTCGAACCCCTGCTCGGTGGTGATCTCCGCGAACAGGAACACGACCTCGGTCATGGGCTTCTGCCGCCCGGTGAAGACCTTGGCGTCGGAGATGGCGGTGGCCAGCGGCAGCGTGACAGTCGAGAGCTGCACGGTCCGGATGGCGTCGGGCTGGTACGTCATGGCGCTCCTTTGCGGCGGGATGTTCTACCGATCATACAAGTCGCGAACCTGTCTGACCAATATGGATGGGACCCTGGGTCCATGACCTCCCACCTCGTCCTCGGCGCCGGGCCTGTCGGCACAGCGCTCGCCCTCCGGCTGGCGCGTGCCGGCCGCTCCGTCGGGGTCGTGACCCGCTCCGGCGGCGGCCCCGAGCACCCCCGCGTGGAGCGGATCGCCCTCGACGCCACGGACGCGACGGCGCTCGCGGCGGCCGCCCGGGGGGCGGACGTGCTCTACAACTGCGCGAACCCGGGCTCGTACCAGGCGTGGGAGCGCGGCTGGCCCCCGCTGGCGGGTGCGGTGCTGCACGCGGCCGAGGTCTCCGGCGCGGTGCTCGTGACGCTGAGCAACCTCTACGGCTACGGCCCCGTGGACGGGCTGATGACCCGCGGCCTGCCGCTCGCGGCGTCGGACCACAAGGGCCGGCTCCGGGCGCGGCTGTGGCAGGAAGCGCTCGTCGCCCATCGTGCCGGGCGGGTGCGGGCCACCGAGGCGCGCGCCTCCGACTACATCGGGCCGACCGTCCCCGCCTCCCACGGCCTGCTGCCCATGTACGCGGCGGCGACGCTCGCGGGCCGGCCCGCCTCGGTCATGGCCGACCCGGACCAGCCGCACACCTGGACGGCGGTCGACGACGTCGCCGCGACCCTCGTCGCGCTCGGCGCCGACGACCGGGCCTGGGGCTCGCCGTGGCTGGTGCCGTCCAACCCGCCCGCGACCGTCCGCGAGGTGCTGCGCGAGCTGGGTGCGCGGGCCGGGACCGGGGAGCCCCGGCTGCGCCGCGTGCCGCGCGCGGTGCTGCGGGCCGGGGGCCTGGTGGTGCCGCTGCTGCGCGAGGCGCTGGGCGTGCTCTACCAGTACGACCGGCCGTTCGTGGCGGACGCGGCCGAGACCACCGGGGTGTTCGGCGTCCGGCCGACGCCGTGGGACGACGTCCTGGACGCGACGGCAACGGCGTGGCGGGCGCGGGCGGTGGCCTGAGCCGACCCGAGCCTGAGCCGACCCGAAAGGGGAGACGAGCGGCTGGTAGCATCGTCGCATGGCGATGACAGAGGTTACGGGCGATGTCGCGGCCCGGGAGTCCGAGGCGATGGTCGTGGCGGCGTGCCTGTTCCACGGGTTCTCGGACCCGTCGCGGCTGGCGATCCTGCAGCACCTGGCCCTCGGCGAGCACCGCGTGGTGGACCTGACCGGCCACCTGGGCCTCGCGCAGTCCACGGTGTCGAAGCACCTGGCCTGCCTGCGGGACTGCGGGCTCGTCGAGTCCCGCCCGCAGGGCCGGGCGTCGGTGTTCTCGCTGACCCACCCGGAGGCGACGCTCGCGGTCCTCGCGTCCGCCGAGAAGCTCCTCGCGCTGACCGGCGACGCCGTGGCCCTGTGCCCGGTCTACGGCGTGGACGGCTCCGCGGTGCACCCGACGGGGGCGGCGGCGCAGGCTGCGACGACGGCGTCGGGGGCGGCGTCGTGAGCCACAGCCACCGTCCCGGGGGCCACACCCACGACCACGGCGCCCACGGCGACCCCGGCGGACGGCGCCGCCTGGCCGTCGCGTTCGGCATCACGGCGTCCGTCTTCGTGGCCCAGGCGGTCGGCGCCCTGCTCACCGGCAGCCTCGCGCTCCTGGTCGACACCGCGCACATGCTCACCGACGTGGCGGGCCTCGCCATCGCGCTCGGGGCGGCGTCGCTCGCGCTGCGGCCGCCGTCGTCCCGCCGGACCTGGGGGTTCCGGCGCGCCGAGATCCTGGCCGCGCTGGCGCAGGCCGCGGTGCTGCTCGCCGTCGGCGTCTACGCCCTGGTCGAGGGCGTGAGCCGCCTGGTCGGACCGGCAGAGGCGCCCGGTCCGGGCCTGCTCGTCTTCGGCGTCGTCGGCCTGGTGGGCAACGTGGTGGCGCTGCTCGTGCTCGCGGGCGGCCGCTCGGCGTCGTTCAACCTGCGCGCCGCGTTCCTGGAGGTGGTCAACGACGCGCTCGGCTCGGTGGCGGTGATCGTGGCCGCGGTCGTGATCGCGACGACGGGCTGGGAGCGGGCCGACGCCGTCGCGGGGCTCGTCATCGCCGTCCTCATCCTGCCGCGCGCCGCCCGGCTGCTGGCCGACTCCGCGAGCGTGCTGCTGGAGTCGACCCCGCCCGGCATGGACCTCGACGAGGTGCGGGCCCGGCTGCTGGAGGTCGAGCACGTCGAGGAGGTGCACGACCTGCACGCCTCGCTCGTCGCGACCGGCCTGCCGACCATCAGCGCCCACGTCGTCGTGCGCGACGTGTGCTTCCGGGACGGGCAGGCGCCGCCTGTGCTCGACGCGCTGCAGAGATGCGTCGCCACGCAGTTCGACGTGCGCGTGGAGCACTCGACCTTCCAGCTCGAACCCGCCGAGCACGCCCGGCACGAGGCACCGACGCACGCCTGACGTGTCCGGTGCCCGGCCGGGACTTGCCTACGCCCCCGACACCCCGCACACCCGCTCGACCAGGTCGCGCCAGCCCGCCTCGAAGCGGGCCGTCGGCTTCGGCCCCTCCAGCTCCGGGCCGGCGAAGAGCTGGAGCAGCAGCGGGCCGTCCAGCGCGTACGCGAGCTGGCCCGCGAGTACCTCGATGTCGGCGCCCGGCAGGTGGACCTCGCGCAGCAGCACCCGCAGGTGGATCTCGGACAGGGGCCGACGCCGGCCGGCCGCGTGCCGGCCGTCGATCGTGGCGCGCGCGACGGCGTGGTGGTCGGCGAGGAAGCGGACCCGCGCCGTGCCGTAGGCGATGAGCCGGTCGATCGCGGGTGCCCCCGGGCCGAGCGGCGGCGGGCCGCTGAGCACCCGTTCCTGCAGCTCGCGCTCGCTGTCGTCGAGCAGGGCCTGGAAGATGCCGGCCCGGGAGCCGAACCGGCGGAAAACCGTGCCCTTGCCGAGCCCGGAGCGTTCGGCCAGGAGGTCCATCGTGAGACAGTCCGGCCCCGCCTCGGCCAGGAGCTCGCGGGCGGCGGCGAGCAGCACCTGACGGTTGCGGGCGGCGTCGGCCCGCTCGGGCTGCGGTGTGCCCCACGTCATCGGCGTGCTCATGCTCCGGATGCTATCGGGAACGGCATAAGCGGGGTAAAGTCCGGTTAGGTCGGCCGGGGGGCCGACGGAGGTCCGAGGAGGACAAGATGACTGACATGAACACCGAGATCATCGAGGCGTTCAGGGCGAACGCGGGCGTCGTGAACGCGCCCGTCGCGGGTGGGCACTTCGACGGCAAGCGGCTGCTGCTCCTGCACCACGTCGGACGGGTCAGCGGCAAGCAGTACGTGACGCCGCTGGTGGCCGCGACGGACGGCGACGCCTACCTCGTCGTGGGCTCGATGGGTGGCGCGCCCAAGGACCCGACGTGGGTGGCCAACGTGGAGGACGGCGCCGCGGAGACGACCATCGAGGTGGGCGGCCAGACCCTGCGGGCGACCGCCACCGTGGTGCGCCCGACGGCGCCCGAGTGGGAGCGGCTCTACGGGATCTGGGCCGAGTACTGGCCGGACGCCAAGGTGTACGAGACCCACACCGACCGCAAGTTCCCGGTGATCCGGCTGGAGCCGACGGCCTGAGCCCCACGGCCTGAGCCCGGCAGCCCCGCGCCCGGCGCGTGGCTCACCCCGCGCCGACCGAGCGGACGAACTCCCGCACGCGCGCCGCCATCTCCTCGGGCACCTCGCCGACGGTGAAGTGCCCGCCCTGCGTCAGGCGGTCGAACACCCGCAGGTCGAGGTAGTGGCGGCGCGCGAGCGACTCGGGGTACGTGCCCTCGTGCCGCTGGACGAGGACGGCCGCGGGCACCGTCGTGGGCGGGATCGGTCCGGGCTGGTCGGCGCCCTCGTAGTAGGGGCGGAACGACGACGCAATGGTCTGGGTGGCCCAGTAGATCGTCGCCTCGGTGAGGATCCGGTCCCGGGAGATGCGCCGTTCCACCGCGCGCGGGTCGCCGGGCGGGGTGTCGCTCCACTCGACGAGCTTCTCCGTCAGCCAGGCCAGCAGGCCGGCGGGGGAGTCGTTGAGGGCGGTCGCGAGCGTGTCCGGCCGGGTGGCCTGGACGTGGCCGTAGGCGCCGTCGGTCCCGTGCCGGGCGGTGATGCCGTCGAAGAACTCCTTGACCTCCGGGTCGTCGAGGGTCGTGCGCTCCTCGGTGGTGGGGAAGTGGGCGTGGGTGGCGACGATGCCCGCCACGTGCTCGGGATACCGGGCGGCGATGAGATCGCTGACGTTCGCGGTCACGTCCTCGCCGTAGGTGAAGTACCGCTGGTAGCCGAGCACGTCGGTCATCAGCGCGTGCATGGTGGCGGCCAGGCGCGTCTCCGACATCTCGCCGTCCGCGTACGGCGTCGAGAACGCGAAGCCGGGCAGGCTCGCGACCACCACGTCGAACTCCGGAAGCAGGTCGGCGAAGTCGAGCTGCAGCGCAAACGTGTGCGGCCACCCGTGCAGCACGAGCAGCGCCGGCGCACCGGCCTCCTGCGACCGGAGGTGCGCGAAGTGCACGTCCGCGCCGCCGATCTCGGCGAGGAACTGCGGGTGCCCGTTCAGCCAGGCCTCACGCGCCCGCCAGTCCCAGCCGATCCAGTGGTCGACGAGCTCGCGCAGGTAGCCGGACGTCATGCCCGACGGCGGACGCCGGGGCGAGTCCTCGGGGATCCTGCTGCGCGCCAGGCGATCGCGCAGGTCGGTCAGGACCTGGTCGGGGACATGGATGGTGAAGGGCCGAGGGTCGCTCATGACCCGACGTTATGCGGTGCCACTGACATCGGCCGGGCCCGGCCGTGTCAGACGTACAGGTCACCCGGGTGACCTGTACGTCTGACACGTGCGTCAGGGCGTGACCGTGACGCGCAGCGTGCCCGCCGGGCCGGCGCGGAAGGTGAGCACCGCGCCCGTCGTCGGCTCGGTCCAGGACGAGCCCGCCGCGAACGGGGCGTCGTCCAGGCCGCCCGCCGAACCCGGCGTCGCGTCCACCACCCGGACCGGGCCCTCGCCCGACCGCACGGACGTGTCGACCGTGTAGACCAGCGCGCCTCGCGCGCCGATGCCCTCGTCGTAACCCACGGGCTGCCGGTTCTCGACGACGACGGCGCGCGTCGCCGACAGCGGGTACACCACCATCGCGTCCTGCCCCGGGCTCGCGTCACCCGAGCGTGCCACCGGCGCCAGCCGCGCGGACGTCGTCCGCCCCTGGCCGGCGCAGACCACCTGGTCGTCGTCCAGCCAGCCGAGCTGCCACCGGTGCCAGGCGAAGTACTCCGGCCCCGCACCCGAGATCAGGCCCATGAGGTCCCAGCCGCCGACCGCGGCGTGGTAGTTGCCCGGGTCCTCCGGCGGCGCCTCGAACAGGTAGAGGTCCGGCAGGCCGAGCGTGTGCCCCGACTCGTGGGCCAGCACGAGCCCGCCCCAGCGCCACTGGTCGTAGCCGAACGTCACGGCGTGCGTGAGGTGGTTGCCGTCGGCGGTGACGTCCAGGAAGTTCGTCGTGGGCGAGTAGGTGATGTTCGGCGCCTCCTTGGTGGCCGTCACCCAGACCACGTCGACGTCGGTGAAGTCGAACGTGTCGTCCGCCGCGGCGATCGCGTCGCCGATGTAGCGGACGTGGCCCTCGTAGCTCAGGCCCCGCTCGAACGGGTACGACGTGGACGGCTCGGGCATCCGCACCCAGCCGTCCGACGTCGTCGTGGTGACGTCCAGCCTGCCGCCCGAGACCCGCTCCAGGTACTCGACGCCCGAGGCCAGGTTGGCCTGCGCCTCCTGGGCCGAGCCCGCGGACGCCGGATGGTCGTCGAAGTCCACGAGCAGCAGCGCGGCCTTGAGCGTGCCGACGGCCGGGAGCGCCTGGTCGTCCACCGGGAACCCGGAGCCGAGCCCGCCGACGGCGGCGGGCAGGCGGCAGTCGGCGGCGCCGTGCACCGCGGTCGGGGCGACGGACGATGCCGCCGACGGCGCGGCGGACGGCGGCGGGGAGGCCGCCGCGCTCGCCGGCACGGCGCCGAGGGCGAGGGCGCTCGCGGCGACCGCCGCGAGCGGTAGGGCCAGGGACGGTCGGGCGGCTCGCTGCTGCTTCATGCGTGCTCTCCAGTTCGCTGGTCGGACATCACTCGAACCTTGCCTGCACCGCCGGGTCCGCGCTCGCGCGCCGGCCGGCGGAGCTGTCAGACGTACAGGTCACCCGGGTGACCTGTACGTCTGACACGTTCATCGGTCGGCGTCCGCCGGAGGGAGCACCAGGGTGCGGACCGGCTCCTGGTTGCCCGCCCGGTCGGTCGCGGCGAACTCGATGACCTGGGGCACGTCGGACAGCGCCCGGCTGAACGGCTCGGCGAACGTGGCCCAGAACGTGTCCGGCCCCTTCCACCGGATGCTGTCCACGCCCGAGACGTCGTCGGCGGCGGCGAGGTTGATCTCGACGCCCCGCGGGCCCAGGCGCTTGGTCGTCACGGTGGTCCGCGGCGGCCTGGTGTCGACGCTGACCTCGCGGACGACGCGGCGTTCCCGCCCCGCCTCGTCGACGGCGCGCGCGGTGACCGTGTGCACGCCGTCGGACAGGACCAGGGGCGCCTGACCGGCCGGCCGCCACGGCTCGTCACCGACGCGGACCTCGACGGCCGGCTCGCCGACGTCGGCCCGCGCGGAGACGGTGAGCTCCGCCGGCCGGAGGTACCAGCCGGTGACGCCGGGCGCGGCGGCCGCGACGATCTCGACGCGCGGGGCGGAGCCCTCGTGCGTCGGGGTCGGCGCCCGGGACAGGAGCGCCGCCTCGTCCGCGCTTCGCGGATCGCCGTCGGCGCCCGGCCCGCCGTCGCCGTCGGACAACCGCCCGCCAGCGCCGTCTGCCCCGCGTCCGACGTCGGACCGGGCGGCCGCCATCAGCACCTGCCGTGCCTCCGTGGCGCTCAGGAGCCCGAGGTCCACGAACTCGTGCGTCGCGGACAGCACGGCCTCGACGAACGCCGAGCGGTCGGCGAAGCCGCCGTCCGACCACAGGACGTCGAGGAACGTGCGGCCGTCCTGCCGCGCGGGGTTCGGTACGCCCGAGTCCGCGGCGGGATCCGTCCCGGCGAACGCGATCCGCGCGTCGGCCCGGCGCAGGTACATGTGGTACCGGGCGTCCGACCCGGACCACGTCGGCTCCAGCACGAGGTCGCCCAGCCGCCACGTGCCGTCGTCGGCCGAGGTCAGCGGGGCGTCGAGCGTGCCGTCCAGCCGCCGCCAGGTCGCGGCCTCGACCGGCAGCCAGGTGGTGGCGGCGCTGCGGGCCAGCAGCACCGTCGGCCCGAGCTCCAGGGAGACCACCGACGTGTCGTCGGGGGCCGGGACCTCGCGCAGCGTCAGCGGCATGTCGATCTCGACCACCGTCCCGGGCCGCCAGTCGCGACGCAGGGACACGTACCCGCCGTCGGCCCGGACGGACTGCACCTCGCCGTCCACCCGCACGCTGAAGCCCGGAACGCCCGTGTCAGACCTGTGGTTCCTTCCGGTGACCTGTGGGTCTGACACGGGGGAGCTCCCGACCCAGCCCGGCACCCGGAGGCGCAGCTCCAGGTCACCGGTCGCGTCGACCCGGATCCGGCTGGCGCCCTCCAGCGGGTACGCGGTCTCCTGGACCAGCCGGACGCCGGCCTCCGGCCAGCTCGCCGTCGAGGCCACGTAGAGGTTGACCCAGACGGTCCGGACGTCGCCGTCGGCCGCCCCGGCCGGAGCACCCCCGGCGGACCCAGGCGAACCGGCCGACCCGGACACACCGGCAGGCGACCGGAAGTACACCGAGTCCTGGTACTTGACGTGGTTCTCCAGCCCGGTGCCGCCGCAGCACGTGCCCACGTTGTCGTACTCGCGCAGCGCCCCCGGGTGCACGGGGAACATGTACGTCACCTCGGGCGAGTCGTCCGAGCCGACGTCGCGCCGCGAGCCCAGGACCTGGTTCGTCACCGCCCGCTCGTAGTAGTCGGCGAACCGGGCCTCGCCGGTGCGCTCGAACAGGGCCCGGGCGATCTTGAGCATGTTGTAGGTCACGCACGTCTCGGCGTTCCGGTTGCCGATGTCGCCCGCGACGGCGCCCGCCGGCCCCCAGAGCTCGTTCTCGCCCGAGCCCCCGTGGGCGTAGGTGCGGCCGGGCACGAGCATGTCCCAGAGGTTGACGACGGCGTCCAGGTACCGGTTCTCGCCGGTCAGGTCGGCCAGAGCGAGGTAGCCCAGGAGCGTCGCGGCGTGCTGGTTGGCGTGCATGCCGTCCAGCTCGTCCCGCCCCGCCGCCGCGAGGTCCAGCAGCGTGTCGAGGTCGAAGAGGCGGGCCGCCTCGACGAAGACCTCGTCGCCGGTCAGCACGGCGAGGTCGCACAGCACCTCGTTCATGCCGCCGGCCTCGCCCGCGATGTAGAGGGCCCACATCTGCGCGCGGTGCTCGGCGGGCAGCACGGACAGCCGCCCGTGCACCCAGCGCCCCATCGCGGCGGCGACGTCCAGCGCCGTCGCCGACCCCGTGTGCCGGTGCGCGTCGAGCAGCCCCGCCATGATCTTGTGGCACGTGTAGTACGGCGCCCAGATCTCGCCGTAGGGCGCCAGGCCCTCCAGGCGCGAGAACTGCCACTCGCCATACGCCGCCAGGAAACCGGGGTGGCTGTACCGGCCGGTCGCCGCCAGCGTCTCCTGGACCTCCCGCAGCCCCTCGACCAGGTCGTCGACCTTGGCCCGCAGCTCGGCGCGCACCACGGCGTCGTCCGCGCCGCCCGCCGCGAGGGAGAGCATGGACAGGAAGTGGCCCGCGTAGTGCCCGCGGAGCAGGTTCGCGGTGGGCGCGGCCTCGCGGCCCGGGTAGTCGTCGGGGCCCCAGGCGTCCTCGTCGGGATGGCCGAAGTCCTCCCAGCCGCCCGGCGGCAGCGCCCCGCGCGTGTCCAGCCCCGCGTTCGCGCGGAACACGGCCAGCAGCCGGTCGACCGGGTAGTCGCGGGCCAGGTGCAGCATCTGGTCGCGGGCCCGCGTGAAGACGCCGCCCGTCAGGACGACGTCGGCGAGCGGGAACGGCTCGGCCACGCGGGTCCCGGGAGCGAGAAGACCCCCGACGGCGCGGCCCGCCGCGAGCACCGCCTCAGGCATCGCCGATCCGTTCCGTGGTCCACCGCTCGATGCCGGCGGCGTCGATCGGCAGGGCGTCCGACAGCACCTCGGCGCCGTCGGCCGTGACCAGCAGGTCGTCCTCCAGCCGCACGCCGACGCCGCGCAGCTCGGGCGGCACGGTCTCGTCGTGGGCGTGGAAGTACAGCCCGGGCTCGACGGTCATGACCACGCCCGGCGCCAGGGGAGCGGCCTGGTAGGTGGGGTAGTCGGAGTGGGCGCAGTCGTGCACGTCCAGCCCGAGGTGGTGGCCGATGCCGCAGACCAGCCAGCGCCGGTGCTGCTGCCCGCCCGGCGACAGCGCCTCGTCGACGGAGACGTCCAGCAGCCCCCAGTCGTGCAGCCCCTGGGCGATGACCTCCATGGAGGCGAAGTGGAAGTCCAGATACTCCACGCCCGGCCGGACCTGCGCCATGCCGGCGCGGTGCGCCTTCTCCACCAGGTCGTGCACCTGGCGCTGGACCGCGCTGAAGGTGCCCGACGGCGGGATCGTACGGGTCACGTCGGCCGTGTACAGGGAGTTCGCCTCGACGCCCATGTCGAGCAGCAGCGGGACGTCGGGCAGCACGGGGCCGTCGCAGCGCACCCAGTGCAGGGTGGGCGCGTGCGGGCCGGAGCCGACGATCGTCGAGTACCCCGGCCCGTTGCCGAACGTACGGGCGTGCCGGTCGAACGTGCCCTGCAGCCAGCGCTCGCCCAGGCCGCCGACGGCGCGCGGCACCTCGCGCGCGACCGCGTCGAACCCGGTCACGGTGTGGTCGATCGCCTCGCGGAGCTGCGCGATCTCCCAGTCGTCCTTGATCATGCGCAGGTCCGACAGCGCCCGCGCCAGGTCCTCGGACGGCTTCAGGCCGAACCGGCGCACCAGGTCGTCGTCCACCGACGGCGAGGCGAGCGCGCCGTCCAGCGTGTCGAGCACGCCGTCGAGCGCGGACCGCGGCTCCACCGCGATGCCCAGCGCCCCGGCCCACGCGGCCAGGTCGGGCGACGGCCCCACCCAGAGCTCGCCGTAGGCCGCGTTCGCGAAGAACTCGCTCTCGCCGGGCCGCGCGGGCGGAGGCAGGTACAGCGTCGCGTCGTGCCCGCCGTCGCTCGCCCGCAGCACGAGGACGCCGTCCTCGGGCTGCACGCCCGTGAGCCATACGAAGTCGCTGTCCGCGCGGAACCCGTACATCGCGTCGCCGTTGCGCAGCGGCGCGCGTCCGGCGCTGACGACGGCGTCGCGTGCACCGATGCGCTCCGACAGGCGGCGACGGTGGTCCGCGGCCGCCTCCGGCGCCCCGGGGATCACCGGGACGACGACGTCCGGCGCGCCCCAGCCGCGCGCCATGTGGGCGTTGAACGCCGGGCTGTCGGCGAGCCGGGGCGCGCGCGTGCCCGCGTACGGGGGCCGGCCAGTGGTGTCGTGCGTGCTCATCGGATCTCTCCTCCTCGGTCGCGGACCAGCTCACGCAGGCGCTCCAGCACGCGTGCGTCGCCGATCCCGTCGTGCTCGTACTCGTTGGTGACCCACGCCTGCGCCGACCCGACCCGCGAGAGCGTGTCGAGCTGCAGGCCGGAGTCCACGAACATGTCGTCGTGGTAGACGATGGCCGCCACCGGCACCTCGTTGGCGGCCAGGCGGTCCAGGTCGTACAGCGGCGACCACTCCTGGCGCGCCGCCAGCTCGTGCACCGCGCCCGCGAAGGGGCGCAGCAGCCGGATCTCGTCGAACATCCACGGGAACGCCATCTCGCCCGTGAACAGCAGCGGACGGCGGTCCGGGTCGAACTCCGGGCGCCGGTCCCGCTCCGCCTGCGCGGCCCAGCCCGTGGGGCCGTTGGCGCCGTGCCCGTAGATCGACTCCTGCAGCGTCCAGAACAGCGGGCCGTCCGCCTGCGCCGTGCGGACCATCGCCTCCTGCAGGAACCCGGCCGACAGCCGGCCCGGCGCGGCGAACGCCTTCTCGACGAACCAGTGCAGCCGCTCCGGCCCCGGCTTCATGCCCAGGTCGATGCCCATGGACTGGAACCGGCGCACCGTCAGCGCGTCGCCGTCCGGCAGCCGGACGTCGCCCTCGGCGAGCCGGTCGGCGATCGCCGCGACCGCGTCGACGTCGGCCGGGTAGCGCCGGTAGAACTCCGCCGTCTTGCCGGCCACCCGGCCGAACGTGCGGCGGTAGACCTCCGCGGCGTCCGGCGGCGTGCCCGGGATCCCGCCCGCCACGTAGCAGGCGCGCAGCGCCTCGGGTGCCACGGACAGGTAGGTCAGGGTGATCCAGCCGCCGAAGCTCTGCGCGAGCGTGGCCCACCGGCGCCCGCCGTAGACGGCCCGGCGCACGTCCTCCAGGTCCGCGACGATCGAGTCGGCCCGGTAGCACGCCAGCAGGTCGGCACCCGCACGGGCGTCCAGCCCGGCCAGCGCCTCGCCGTCCAGCGGCGAGCTGCCGCCCGTGCCGCGCTGGTCCACCAGCACCACGCGGTGGTCGCGCAGCGCCACGTCCAGCCAGCCGTCCCGGCGCAGCGGCCGCGGGTTCGCCCCGCCCGGCCCGCCCTGCAGGTACACCAGCAGCGGCAGGTCCTCGTCGCCCCGGGTCGGGTCCACGAGCTCGCGGACCAGCAGCTCCACCTCGCCCGTCAGCCGGCCCGTCCGGTCCAGCGGCACCGCCAGGCGGCGCTCGCGGACGCCGATGCCCGGCAGCCGGTAGGTGGTCCAGTTCGCGCTCATCGTGCTCCCTCCGCCGCGAGCGCCGCGTTGCGCCGCCGCTCTGCCTCCCACTCGGGCCGGATGCGGGGCACCGCGTCGAGCAGCTTGCGGGTGTACTCGTGCTGCGGAGCGTCGAAGACGGCGTCCCGGTCGCCCTCCTCGACGATCCGGCCCTGCGTCATCACCGCGACCCGGGTGGCGATCTGCCGGACCACGGCCAGGTCGTGCGCGATGAACAGGTACGTCAGGCCCTCCTCCCGCTGCAGGTCGCGCAGCAGGTTGATCACCTGTGCCTGCACGGAGACGTCCAGGGCCGAGACGGCCTCGTCGCACACGACGACGCGCGGCCCGACCGCGAGCGCGCGGGCGATGCCGATGCGCTGCGCCTGCCCGCCGGAGAACTGCGCCGGGTACTTCTGCGAGTGGTCGGGGTCCAGCCCGACCCGCTCCATGAGCGAGCGCGTGAACGCCCGGGCGCCGCCGGGGATGCCGCGCTGCTGGTAGAGCAGGGGAGCGGTGACGATGCGCTCCACGGTGTGCCGCGGGTTGAGCGAGGAGTACGGGTCCTGGAAGACCACCTGCACGTCGCTGCGGAACCGGCGCAGGTCGGCGCGGCCCAGCCGGGTCACGTCCTCGCCGTCGAGCTCGACGGTGCCGGAGGTGACGTCGAGCAGCCGGGCGGCCAGCCGCGCCGTCGTCGACTTGCCCGAGCCGGACTCGCCCACCAGGGCGAGCGTGTCGCCCGCGTTGATCTCGAAGCTCACGTCGTCCACGGCCCGGAAGGTGTCCGGACGGCGCACGATGCCGCCGGTGCCCAGGACCGGGAACTCCTTGACGAGGTGCGTGGCTCTCAGGAGCGGCGCGCTCATGCGGGGCCTCCGTTCTTCTCGTTGGCGACCGCGCGCAGCTCGCCGATCTCGTCGTCGATGCGCGGGACGGCGTCGAGCAGCGCCCGGGTGTAGGGGTGCTGCGGCCGCGTGAAGATCTGCTCCACGGCGCCGCGCTCGACGCACACGCCGTCCTTCATGACCACGATGTGGTCGGTGACCTCGCTGACCACGGCCAGGTCGTGCGTGATCAGCACGAGGCCCGTGCCGGTCTCCCGCCGGATCTCCTGCAGCAGGTCGAGGATCTGCGCCTGCACGGTGACGTCGAGCGCCGTGGTGGGCTCGTCGGCGATGAGCAGCTCGGGCTCGGTGCTCAGCGCCATGGCGATCATGACGCGCTGGCGCATGCCGCCCGAGAACTGGTGGGGGTAGTGGTCCACGCGCCGTGCGGCGTCGCGGATGTGCACCCGCTCCAGCGCCTCGACCGCGACCCGCCGGGCCACGCGCCGGGTCGTGCCGGGCCGGTGGGCCCGGTACGCCTCCTCGATCTGCAGCCCGACGGTGTAGTACGGGTTCAGGGAGGAGAGCGGGTCCTGGAAGACCATCGCGATGCGGTCGCCGCGCACGCGGCGCAGCTCGGCCTCGGACATCCCGACGAGCTCCTGGTCCAGCAGCCGCACGCTGCCGGTGCGCTTGGCGGCCCGCGGCTGCAGGCCCATGATCGCCAGGCTGGTCATGGACTTGCCGGAGCCCGACTCGCCCACGATGCCCAGCGCGCCGCCGGGCTCCAGGTCGAGGTCGAGCGAGCGGACGGCGTCGAGCGGCCCGCGCGGGGTGGGGAAGGTGACCGTGAGGTCACGCACCGTCAGCAGGCTCATGCGTTCACCCGCACTCTCGGGTCGATGGCGGTGTAGACGACGTCGACCACGATGTTGCCGACGACGACGAGGAATCCGGCGAGCAGGGTGACGCCCATGATCACCGGCTGGTCGTTGCGTGCGATCGAGTCGGCGGCCATCTTGCCCACGCCGTTGATCCCGAAGACCGTCTCGGTGATGAGCGCCCCGCCGAGCAGGCCGGCGAAGTCCATGCCGAAGATGGTCACGATGGGTGTCAGGGCCGGCCGCAGGGCGTGCCGGCGCCAGACCAGCGGCTGGGCCAGGCCCTTCGCGTAGGCCGTGCGCACGTAGTTCTCCCGCAGCACGTCCAGCACGTTGGCGCGGGTCAGGCGCGTGTAGGCGGCCGCGTAGCCGACGGCGAGCACGATCCACGGCATGACGAAGTTGGCGAACCACTGTCCGGGGTCGTCGGCGAAGGCGACGGCCTGCGGGAACGGCAACCACTGCAGCTTGACCACCAGCACGTACTGCAGCACGAGCGCGAGCACGTAGTTGGGGATCGACATGCTGGTCAGCGTCAGGCCGGTGGTGAACCGGTCGAGGAACGTGCCCTCCTTGACGGCGCTGAGCAGGCCGCCGGCCAGCCCGGCGAGCAGCCACAGCACGGCGGCGCCTACGGCGATGGTCGCCGAGACGGGCAGCCGCTGCACGATCATGTCCCACACGGCCTGGCTCGACTGGAACGAGTAGCCCAGGCAGGGCGCGGCGCACTCCACGGCGCCGGCGCCCTCGCCGTAGGTGCGGCCCGCGAAGATGCCGACGACGAAGTGGAAGAACTGGGTCCAGAACGGCTGGTCCAGCCCGAGGTTGCCGCGGATCTGGTCGATGACCTCGGGCGTGCAGTTCTTGCCGCAGATCTGCACCGCCGGGTCGGGCGAGAGCGCGAAGAAGACCACGAACGTGAACAGGCACACCAGCAGCAGCACGCCGAGCCCCGAGGTGACTCGGGTCAGTAGGAACCGGGGCATCAGCGACCCTCCTGGGCGTCGACGACGGCGCGCAGGCGGTCGCCGAGCACGGTGAACGAGAGCACGAGCAGGAACAGGCACGCGCCGGGGAACACGAAGTACGCGGGGTCGACGGCGTACCACTTCACGGACGCGGCGATCATCTGGCCCCAGCTCGGCGCGGGGGGTACGACGCCGACGCCGAGGAAGGACAGGCCGGCCTCGGTGCCGATGTAGCCGGGCACGGCCAGCGTGGCCATCACGATGATGGTGGAGCGCAGGTTGGGCAGGATCTCGCGGAACACGATGCGGGTGCCGCTCGCCCCGGCGGCGCGTGCCGCCTCGACGAACTCCCGCTGCGCGAGCGACATGGTCTGCCCGCGCACGATGCGCGCCAGGTAGGGCCAGCCGAAGACCGAGATCACGACCACCAGCAGCGTGGACCGGTTGCTGGCCGGCAGGGCGGAGAGCACGGCGATCATGAAGATGAGCGCCGGGAAGGCCATGAGGAAGTCCATGACGC
The DNA here is from genome assembly GCF_040655935.1 of Promicromonospora sp. NPDC050262. Lineage (NCBI taxonomy): Bacteria > Bacillati > Actinomycetota > Actinomycetes > Micrococcales > Promicromonosporaceae > Promicromonospora > Promicromonospora sp. NPDC050262. The sequence continues at coordinate 65,731 of NZ_JBFAKX010000003.1, forward strand.
GCGAGATCACCAGGTCGACGCGGCCGCCGAAGTACCCGGCGACCAGCCCGAGCGAGACGCCCAGCACGGTGGTCAGCGCGGTGGCGGACAGGGCGATGCTCATGGACACCCGGGCGCCGTAGACGATGCGGGCGAAGATGTCGCGGCCGCTGCCGGGTTCGACGCCGAACCAGTGCTCGGCGCTGACGCCGCCCCACGGGCCGATCGGCATGCCGCCGAGGTTGGGGTCGATCGCCGTCTGGTCGAACTCGTACGGGGTCCAGCCGCTGATCGAGGTGAGCACGGGCGCGAGGACCGCGACGAGGGTGACGAGCACGATGTAGCCGAGGCCGAGCATCGCGCCGACGTCGCGGCGCAGCGCCTGCCAGGGACCGCCGGCACCCGCCCGGACGGCGCCGGCGGCTGCTGCCGCCGGCGCCTCGGGGGTGTCGTCGGTCCCGGCCTCGACGGGCTGCGCCGTCGTGAGATCGGTCGGGAAGGACGTCATGGATCAGCCCTTCTCGGGGTCCTTGAGACCGACGCCGACGTAGTCGATGCCGCCGGTCGCGGCGTTCGCCGACGAGTAGAGGCCGGTGACGTTCTCGCCGGGCAGGGACACCGTCTTGGCGACCATGAGCGGCACGATCGGGGCCAGCTCCAGGATCTCCTCGTCCAGGTCGCCCCACTGCACGTTCGCCGCGTCGATGTCGGTCATCGCCTTGATCTCGTCGATCCGGGCGTTGACGTCGGCGTCGTCGAGCTGCGCGAGGTTCGAGTTGCCCTTCTCGTAGATGTTGCGGCCGTCGAACAGCGGCGGGATGAACGTGGCCGCCGACGAGGCCCAGTCCGGGCACCAGCCGGTGATGGCGGCGTCGTGCTGCTGCGACGGGGTGCCGATGGTCTCGTAGTAGGTGGCGGTGTCGATCAGGTTGAGCTCGACCTTGATGCCGATCCGCTCCAGCGCCTGCTGGACGGCCTCGCCCTGGGCCTGCATGGACTCCTGGGCGCGGATGTCGAGCGTGAGGGTGAACCCGTCGGACAGGCCGGCCTCGTCGAGCAGCTTCTGCGCGGCCTCGACGTCACCCGTGCCGTCCGCCGAGGGGTACAGGTCGAAGTCCTTGTGACCGGCGACGGACTTGGGGAGGATCGTCGTGGAGGGCTCGCCGAGCTGCGTGCCGCCGCTCGCGTTGACGATCGCGTTGCGGTCGATGGCGTAGCTGATGGCCTGGCGCACGCGGACGTCGTCGAGCGGCTTCTTGGTGGTGTTCAGGCCGATGTACGTCGTGCAGATGCCCGGGAGCTGCAGCGTGCGCTCCTGGAGCTGCGGCGTCTGGAGGCGGGGGAGCGTGGCCGGCTGGACGGTGCCCGAGATCGCGTTGACGTCGGCCCCCTGCCCCGCGATGAGGCGCTCGTCGATGGTGGCCGGGTCCAGGCCGATGGTGAACTCCCAGGCGTCCGGCTTGGCGGCGCGCACCTCGTCGGTCGCGGCGTCCCAGTTCTCGTTGCGCTCGAGCTTGATGGTGCTGCCCGGTACGTACTCGGCCAGCTTGTACGGGCCCGAGGCGATGATCTGGTGGATGAACTCGTCGCCCGCACCGCTGCCCTCGGGGAACGGGGTCGCGTTCACCTGGGAGAGCACGGCGTCGAACTCGGGGAACGGCTCCTTGAGGTGGAAGACGATCGTCTTCTCGTCCGGCGTCTCGACGGTCGGCAGGTCACCGGTCTTGTACGGGCCCTCGTAGCCCTCGGGGGCGTCGATGACCTGCTTGAGGTACGGGGAGCCGATGCCGATCTCCGGGTCCCAGGCGCGGGAGATGCCGAACTTGACCTCGGCCGAGGTGATCGGGTCGCCGTTGTCGAACTTGAGCCCGTCCTTGAGTGTGTACGTCCAGGTCAGGCCGTCGTCGGACACCTCACCGAGGCTCTCGGCGAGGTCCGGGACGATCTCGGTCGGGTCCTCCGCCGAGCCCGGCGCGGACGTGGTGAGCTGGCGGTAGACCAGCCGGTAGAAGTTGTTCACGCCCCCGTCCCAGCCGCGTGCCGGGTCGAGGTAGGAGAAGTCGGCGTTCTGCAGCACCTGCACGGTGCCGCCCTCGGCCGGCTCGGCCTCGAACCCGCCGCCGCCCGCGGAGGAGGCGTCCTGGGTGCCGCCGCCGCACGCGGCGAGCGCGAGCGTCGCGGCGACCGCGACGGCTGCTGTCGTTATCCGATGGAGCTTCACGATGTGGCCCTTCGATCAGTGACGCGGGTGCGTCGGGTGGTCTGCGGTACGGCCCCGGCGCGGCCACGGTCGTCGTCGACGCGGCCAGCCTTCGATATGTGATGCGTGATATGTTACTGAGACGGTACAGGGATGTCGATGGGGTGATTGTAAACGTCGCGTTTCGGCGGGATGACGCCAGTTTTGGCGGGCGAAAGACCGGCGAGCCGGCCCTTGCTCAGGTACCCTCTGGCGGCATTGACGACGGGTTTCCTGTCGTGTGTAATATTCTACTGTCGAAGCCTGACACCCCTGGAGAGCACCATGAGCTCAGCATCACCGACCCCGTCGGTCCGTCGTCTACCTCCGGTCGCGAGCCTGCGCGAGCAGGTTCACCGCGCCCTCGTGGCGGCGATCGTCGCGGGCGAGCTGGAGCCCGGCGAGCTGGTCTCCGTGCCCACGCTGGCCGCGCGCTTCGACGTGTCCGCGACCCCCGTGCGGGAAGCGGTGCTGGACCTGGAGCGGCGCGGCTTCCTGGAGGCGGTGCGCAACAAGGGCTTCCGCGTCACCCGCGTGAGCGACCAGACCCTGCGGCACGTCGCCGCCGTCCGGCTCGTGATCGAGCCGGTGTGGATGGAACGCCTGGCGAGGTCCTTCCCCGTGGGGCAGCTCGGGGAGTTCCGGGCGCTCGCCGACGAGATCGTCGAGGGCGCGCGCACGGGGGACCTCATCGCGTACCTCCAGGCGGACCAGGCGTTCCACCTGCGGCTCATGGGGCTGCTGGGCAATCCGGTGGCCGGCGAGATCGTGGCCGACCTGCGCGACCGCGCGCGGCTGCTCGGGCTCTCGACGATGGTCGCGGGCGGCACGCTGGCCGCCTCCGCCCAGGAGCACCACGAGCTGCTCGACCTGCTCGCGGCCGGCGACGGCCCTGGCGCAAAGGCGCTGATGGAGCGGCACATCGGGCACTCGCTGGGCACGTGGGCGGGCAAGCCCGAGGACTGAGCGGGCAGTGACAGCAGGGCAGTGACAGCAAGGCAGGCACAGCACAGGACGGCGGAGCGATGAAGGGGTGGACGTGGCAGCGGACGTGGTGATCGTGGGCGCCGGGGTCGTGGGCGCCGCGTGCGCGCGCTCCCTGGCGCTGGCCGGAGCGAGCGTCGTGGTGCTCGACCGCGGGGCCGCGGCCGCCGGCACCAGCGCGCACGGCGAGGGCAACCTGCTGGTCTCGGACAAGGGCCCGGGGCCGGAGCTGGTGCTCGCCCAGGAGTCGCTGCGCCGGTGGACGGCGCTCGCGGGCGAGCTGGCCGACGAGCTCGGCCCGCGGTTCCCGTCGATCGAGCACGACGCCAAGGGCGGTGTGGTCGTGGTGGCCTCGGACGCCGGCCTCACGGGCCTGCGCGAGTTCGCCGCGGCGCAGCGGGCCGCGGGCGTCGAGGCCGTCGAGGTGAGCGGCGACCAGGCCCGCGAGCTCGAGCCCGACCTCGCGCCCGGCGTCCTGGGCGCCATCCACTACCCGCAGGACGCGCAGGTGCAGCCGGTCGCCGCCGCCGAGGCATTGCTGGCGTCGGCGCGCCGGGCCGGCGCCGTCGTCCGGACGGGGGTCGAGGTGACCGGGCCGCTGCTGGGGGCCGACGGGCGCCTGACCGGCGTCACCACCACCCAGGGTGACGTCGCCGCGGGAGCCGTGGTCGTGGCGGCCGGCCCGTGGTCGGCGGACGTCGCGGAGCGGCTCGGCTCGTGGGTGCCGGTGCGGCCGCGCCGCGGGACGGTGCTCGTGACCACGCCGATGCCGCAGCGCATCCACCACAAGGTGTACGACGGCGACTACTTCGCGGCCACCCAGTCCGCGGGCGCGGAGCTGCAGACGTCCGCCGTCATCGAGTCGACGCGGGGCGGGACCGTGCTGATCGGGTCGAGCCGGGAGCAGGTGGGGTTCGACGAGCGGTTCAGCGCCGAGGTGCTCGCCCAGATGGCGCGCCGTGCCGTGACGGTGTTCCCGTTCCTCGCCGAGACCCACGTGATGCGCTCCTACCTGGGCTTCCGCCCGTACATGCCGGACCACCTGCCCGTGATCGGCGCCGACCCGGCGCTGCCCGGGCTGTGGTTCGCGACCGGCCACGAGGGTGCGGGCGTGGGCCTGGCACCCGCGACCGGGGACCTGGTCGCGGCGGCACTGCTGGGCTCCGCGCCCGCCGTCGACCCGGCCCCGTACGCCGCCGACCGCCCGACGCTCCAGGCCCTGCGCCCCACCCCTGACGTGTCAGACGTACAGGCCCCCCGGGGGACCTGTACGTCTGACACGACGGAGAGCGACCCCGAGGGAGCACGATCATGACGTCGCGCCGCATCCCGGCCGCCGCGGACCCGGTGCGGCCGGGTCCCGACCGGCCCCTGACGATCTGGGTCGACGGCGAGCCCGTCACCGGCACGGCCGGGCAGACCATCGCGGGCGTCCTGCTGGGTGCCGGACGGCGCCAGTGGCGCTCGACCGGCCAGAGCGGCGCGCCGCGCGGCGTGTTCTGCGGCATCGGCGTGTGCTTCGACTGCGTCGTCGAGGTCAACGGCCTGCGCGACGTGCGGGCCTGCCTGCGCCGCGCGCAGGACGGCGACGTCGTGGCGCGGCAGGGCGGGCCGTTCGGCGAGCCCGGCGCAGGGCGTTCGGACGAGCACGACGGACCGGAGGTGGCCCGATGAGCGGCCAGGAGCGGCACGTCGTCGTGGTGGGCGCGGGCCCGGCGGGCCTCGCCGCCGCGCGCGCCGCCGCCGACGCCGGGGCGCGGGTCACGGTGCTCGACGCCGCGGACGTGCTCGGCGGCCAGTACTGGCGCCACCTGCCCGACGAACGTCCGGCCGGGCGCGAGCACCTGCTGCACCACAAGTGGGACACGTACCGCGCGCTGAGCGACGCCCTGCGGGCGCACCCCGCGGTCACGGTGGTCCCGACGGCGCAGGTGTGGTCGCTGGAGCAGCTGTCGTCGCCGGGGCTGGTGTCGTCCTCGGGACGGCGCGACGGCGTCCGCCTGAACGTGCTCGTGGGGGAGCCCGACGGCGCAGGGCGCGCGGCCCGTACGTTCGAGCCGGACGCCCTCGTGCTCGCGACCGGCGCCCACGACCGGACCCTCCCGTTCCCCGGCTGGCAGCTCCCCGGGGTGTACTCGGCCGGGGCGGCGCAGGCGCTGGCGAAGGGGGAGCGGGTGGCCGTCGGGCGCCGCGTCGTCGTCGCCGGGGCCGGACCGTTCCTGCTGCCCGTCGCCTCCTCGCTGCTGCGGACCGGCGCCTCCGTGCTCGGCGTGCACGAGGCGAGCCGGACCGGCTCGCTGGCGCGCGGCTGGCTGGACCGGCCCTGGGAGCTGGCCGGCGCCGTCGGCAAGGCCGGCGAGCTCGCGGGGTACGTCGGCGAGCTCGTGCGCCACCGCGTCCCGTGGCGCCCCGGCGAGGCCGTGGTCGCCGCGCACGGCGACGGCCAGGTCGAGGCGGTCACCATCGCGCGCCTCGACGCGCGCTGGGCGCCCGTGCCGGGCACGGAGCGCCAGGTCGAGGCCGACGCGGTCGCGGTGAGCCACGGGTTCACACCGCGCCTGGAGCTGGCGATCGCCGCCGGGTGCGCCCTCACGGCGAGCAGGTTCGTGATCGTGGACGACACGCAGGCCACGTCCGTGCCGGGCGTGTGGGCCGCCGGCGAGATCACCGGGATCGGCGGGGCCGACGCGGCCCTGGCCGAGGGCGCCGTCGCGGGCGCGGCGGCGGCCGGGGGCGACCTCGGTGCCGGTGCCGCCTCTCGCGCGGTCCGTTCCCGGGACCGCGCCCGCGGCTTCGCCGCCCGGATCGAGGCCGCCCACGGCATCCGCGGCGGGTGGGTGCGCTGGCTGCGCGACGACACCGTCGTGTGCCGCTGCGAGGAGACCACCTACGGCCGCGTGCGCGAGGTCGTCGAGCTGACCGGTTCGCACGAGACCCGCTCCGTGAAGCTCACCAGCCGCGCCGGGCTCGGCCCGTGCCAGGCCCGCATGTGCGGCCGGACGCTCCAGGACCTGCTCGACGACGGGGGGACCGGCGTCGACCGCCGTCCGATCGTCGTGCCCGTGCGGCTCGGCGACCTCGCCGCCACACCGACTTCCTCTACCCACACAGCATCGCAACCACAGGAGACCTGACATGAACCAGCGATTCGACCTCGGCGGCGTCATCGTCGCCACCACGCTCGCCTTCACGCCCGACGAGTCCGCGCCGGCCGGCCTGGCCGTCGACTACGACAAGTTCGCCGCTCATTGCGAGTTCCTGATCGACAACGGCTGCCGCGGCGTGGGCCCGAACGGCTCCCTGGGCGAGTACTCCTCGCTGACCGACGACGAGCGCCGCAAGGTGATCCAGACCGCCGTGCAGGCCGTGGGCGGCCGGGGTCTGGTCGTCGCCGGCGTGCACGGCGTGGGCTCGCACCAGGCCAAGCACTGGGCCGAGCTCGCCGCGGAGGACGGGGCCGACGGCGTCCTGCTGCTGCCGCCGACCATCTACCGCGCCAACCGGTCCGAGGTGATCGCGCACTACGCCGCGGTCAACGAGGTGGGCCTGCCGATCATGATCTACAACAACCCGATCGACACCAAGGTCGACCTCACGCCGAGCATCCTGGCCGAGCTGGCCCAGCTCGAGAACGTCGTGGCCGTCAAGGAGTTCTCCGGCGACGTGCGGCGCGTGCTGGAGATCAAGGAGCTCGCCCCGGACCTCGACGTCATCGCGGGCGCCGACGACCTGCTGTTCGAGTCGCTCGTGGCCGGCGCCGTCGGCTGGTTCGCCGGGTACCCCAACGCGTTCCCGCGCGAGGCCGTCGAGATCTACACGCTGGTCACCGAGGGGAAGATCGACGAGGCGCGTGAGCTGTACCGCCACCTCGTGCCGGTCTTCCGCTGGGACTCGCGCACCGAGTTCGTGCAGGCCATCAAGCTCTCGATCGACATGGCCGGGCAGAGCTACGGTGGGCCCACCCGCCCGCCGCGCGGCCCGCTGTCCGCGGAGCACGAGGCGCAGGTGCGCAAGGACACCGAGGCGGCGCTCAGCTACATCGCCTCGCGCTGACCCACTCGCACCGGACCAGCCAGCACCGGACCAGCCCGCACCGGCACCCACGCATCGAGCACAGGAGCGACCATGCGCAGCAGCAGGACCATCACCGCCGTCGACTCGCACACGGAGGGCATGCCGACGCGCGTCGTCACCGGCGGCGTCGGCCCCATCCCGGGCGAGACGATGAACGACAAGCGGCTGTACTTCATGGAGCACATGGACGAGCTGCGGCACTTCCTGATGGACGAGCCGCGGGGGCACTCCGCGATGAGCGGCGCCATCCTGCAGCCGCCCACGCGGCCCGACTGCGACTGGGGCGTCGTCTACATCGAGGTGTCCGGCTGCCTGCCGATGTGCGGCCACGGCACCATCGGCGTGGCCACGGTGCTGGTCGAGACGGGCATGGTGGACGTGGTCGAGCCGGTCACCGAGATCCGGCTCGACACGCCCGCCGGGCTCGTCGTCGCCAAGGTCGCCGTCAGCGACGGCCACGCCGACGCCGTGACCATCGAGAACGTGCCCAGCTTCGTCACCGCCCTCGACCAGGAGGTCGAGGTGCCGGGCTACGGCACCGTGCCCTACTCCATGGCGTTCGGCGGCAACTTCTACGCCCTGGTCGACCTCGACGACCTCAAGCTGCCGTTCGACCGCGAGCGTCAGCAGGACCTGCTGTCCGCCGGGCTCGCGATCATGGACGCGATCAACGAGACGGCGAAGCCGAGGCACCCCGAGCTCGACGGCGTCGAGGGCTGCCACCACGTCGAGCTGATCGCCCCCGGCTCGGACGCCCGGCACTCCCGCCACGCCATGGCCATCTACCCGGGCTGGTTCGACCGGTCGCCGTGCGGCACGGGGACGTCCGCCCGGATGGCCGAGCTCTGGGCGCGCGGCGAGCTGGCCCTGCACACCGACTTCGTCAACGAGTCGTTCATCGGCAGCCGGTTCGTCGGACGCCTGGTGGGGGAGACGACGGTCGCGGGCGTGCCCGCCGTCCTGCCGACCATCACCGGGCGCGCCTGGGTGATCGGCACCGCCAACTACCTGCTCGACCCGAGCGACCCGTTCCCCACGGGTTTCGTGTTCTGAGCCCACCGAATCTAAGCCTGCCTGATGAGGAGCCCCATGACCGCCACCGCGGCGTCCGACCTTGACCGCACCGTCGACGACGTGGCCCGCCGGGCCGCGGAGGCGTTCGCCGGACTGTCCCGGGCCACTCCCGCGACCCGCGCCGACGGCCTGCGCCGCGCCGCCGCCGCCCTCGGCGACCATGCCGACGAGCTCGTCGCCACCGCCCACGTCGAGACCGGCCTCGCCGAGGCGCGGCTGCGCGGCGAGCTCAAGCGCACGCAGGTGCAGCTCCGGCTCTTCGCGCACGTCGTGGAGGACGGCGCCTACCTCGACGTCCGCATCGACGAGGCCGACCCCGACTTCGTGCTCGGTCCCCGCCCCGACCTGCGCCGCGCCCTGTGGCCCGTCGGACCCGTGCTCAACTTCGCGGCCAGCAACTTCCCCTTCGCGTTCTCGGTGGCGGGCGGCGACACCGCGGCGGCGCTCGCGGCGGGCTGCCCGGTGATCGTCAAGGCGCACCCGGGGCACCCCTGGCTCTCCGAGCGCACGGCCCGGATCGTGGCCGCCGCGCTCGTCGAGGCGGGGCTGCCGGAGGACACGCTCCAGCTCGTGACGGGGCAGGACGCCGGTGTGGCCCTGCTGGAGCACCCGGCCGTGCGGTCCGCGGCGTTCACCGGGTCGCCGCACGTGGGGCAGCTCCTGGCCGCCCGGGCCGCCGCGCGGCCCGACCCGATCCCGTTCTTCGGCGAGCTGGGCAGCGTCAACCCCGTTCTGGTCTCGCCGGCGGCCCTGGCGGAGCGCGCGGACGCGCTGCTGGCCGGGTACGTGGCGAGCGTCTCCGGCTCGGCCGGCCAGCTCTGCACCAAGCCGGGCTTCCTGCTCGTCCCGCAGGGCACGGTGTACGACGACGCCGTGGTCGCCGCCACGGCCGACGTTCCCGAGCACCGGCTGCTCAACCCGTCGATCGCCGACGGCTACGAGCGGCGCGTGGCCCAGGTGCTGGCGGTGGACGGGGTGCGCGTGGTGCGCTCAGGCGGCTTCCGCCGCGACGGCGACGGGCAGGCCTGGGTGACGCCGACGTTCGTCGCCGTGCCGCTGGACGTGCTCCGGACCGCCGGGCCCGCGCTGCTCGACGAGGTGTTCGGGCCGTTCTCCGTGATCGTGGAGTACCCGGCCGGGACCGACCTGTCCGCCGTCGTCGGCGAGCTGTTCCCCGGGAACCTCACACTGACCCTGCACCTGGGGTCGGGGGAGACCGGCGCGGAGCAGGGCGCGCTCGTGGCGGCCCTGGGCCGGTACGCGGGGCGGGTGCTGCTCGGCGGCTGGCCCACGGGTGTGGCGGTGACCCCCGCGATGCAGCACGGCGGGCCGTCGCCGGCGACGACGACGGACGGCACGTCGGTGGGCACCGCCGCGATCGGCCGGTTCACGCGCGGTATCACCTACCAGGACGCCCCGCAGGACCTGCTGCCGGCACCGCTGCGGGACGACAACCCGTGGGGCGTGCCCCGCACGGTGTCGCCGCGGGGTGCGTCCCTGAACTGGTAGCTGCCGAGTTCGTGCGACAAGCTGCGGACCTGGAGGGGACTGTCAGCCGGCCCGCTGGCTGATCAGAGCCGCCACGCCGTCCAGGATGCGGTCCAGGCCGAACGAGTGGTCGAGCCGGCGGTCCTCCTCGGCGGCGTCGGCGGGGTAGTCGTAGGCGCCCGCGTCGACGGCGCGGCGCAGGGCGGGGAACCGCTCGGCGTCGGCGAGCCGGCCGAGCAGCGTGCTGTACGCGGCCACCGACTCGCCGGAGGCCGCCTCTCCGAGCCCCGCGCTCAGCCGCGCGCTGCTGTGCAGGTAGGTGGCCACGAGCAGCACCACGCCGGCCTTCTCACTCTCGGTGAGCCCGGTGTCCCGGAGCGTGGCCAGGGCGCGGTCGGTCCAGGTGAGCTGGTTGGGCGTCACCGGCGGGCCGCTGATGGGCACGTCCACGATCCAGGCGTGCGCCCGCAGCATCGTCCACTGCGCCAGGCTCCAGCGCTGCAGCCCGAGGCGCCAGTCGGACGGCGGCTCGTCGAGCTCCGCCGGTACCGCGGCGACGGCGTCCAGCATCAGCAGGAAGATCTCCTCCTTGCCCTGGACGTGCCGGTAGAGCGACATCGTCGTGAAGCCGAGGCGCTCGGCGATCCGGGCCATCGACACGGCGTCCAGGCCGCCCGCGTCGGCGAGCTCCACCGCCGCCTGCGTGATGCGCGCGGCGTTCAGGCCGGGCCGGGCGGCGGGCGCGGCCGCGTCCCGCCCCCAGAGCAGGTCGAGGCCGGTCGGGGCCTTGGCGTCCATGGTGCAGCGCTCACTCTCGTGTCGTCGGGAAGAAGGGCTGGCTCGATCCCGAGTGTATGCCATACGCTCGTGTGTATGACATACACAGCGATGGTGGTCGGCGGCGGGATCGCCGGGACGACGTGCGCGATCGCCCTGCACGAGGCAGGCATGGAAGCGACCGTCCACGAGGCCTACGACCGGACGGCGGACGGCGCGGGCGTCTACCTGACGCTCGCCGTGAACGCGCTCGACGCGCTGCGCGCGGTGGACGTGGACCTCCACGGGCTTGGGTTCGACACGCCCCGGATCACGATGCGGAGTGGTTCCGGCCGGACGCTGGGCGAGCTGCCCTACGGCACCGGCCTGGAGGCGGCGGGCGACGGTCTGACCAGCCGCACGGTCAAGCGCGCGGACCTCTACCGCAGGCTCCGTGAGGAGGCGCTGCGGCGCGGCGTGCGCTTCGAGCACGGCAGGCGCCTGGTCGGCGCCTCGCCGTCCGACGACGGTGTGGTTGCCTCGTTCGCGGACGGCACCACGGCCGAGGGAGACCTGCTGATCGGCGCCGACGGGCTGCGGTCACGGACCCGCGAGATCATCGCACCGGACGCGCCGGGTGCGCGCTACAACGGGCTGCTCAACACGGGCGGCTACGCCTCCGGCGTACCGGTCGACAGCGAGCCGGGCATGATGAACGCGATCTTCGGCCGGCGCTGCTTCTTCGCGTTCACGCCGCACCCGGACGGCGAGGTGTGGTGGGTGGCGAACCCGCCGAGCCCGGTCGAGCCCACCCCGGCGGAGCTGGCGGCGATCAGCCCGGAGGAGTGGCGACGTCGGCTGATCGACCTCTTCCGGGACGACAAGGGACCCGCCTCGGACATCATCGGCGCCACCGAGAAGATCTTCGCGGGCTGGAACACGTACGACGTGCCGTCGGTCCCGGTCTGGCACAGCAACCGCATGATCATCATCGGGGACGCCGCCCACGCCACGGCCCCGTCGATCGGGCAGGGCGCGGCCATGGCGATCGAGGACGCCGTGGTGCTGGCGAAGTGCCTGCGGGACCGGCCGACCGTCGCGTCGGCGTTCGCGGCCTACGAGGGGCTGCGGCGCGAGCGCGTCGAGCGCGTCGTCGAGCAGGGGCGGCGTACCGGCGGGTGGAAGTCGCTTCATCCGCTGGCCGCGGTGCCACGGGATCTGGTCATGCGGCTCGGGATGGCGCACATGGCCCGCACGGGCAACGACCCGAGCCGCTGGATCTACGAGCACCACATCGACTGGGCCGAACGGGTCCCGGCCTGACGGCCGTGGCCGGCTGGGCCGGCGGTCCCGACAGGTGGGTCAGGTGCGGTACGGGCGGAAGAAGTCGCGGAGCTCCTGCGCGTAGAGCTCCGGCTCCTCGAACGCCGCGAAGTGCCCGCCGCGCTCCGGTTCGGTCACGCGCACGGTGTTGGCGGTCCGCTCCAGCCAGGCCCGGGGCGGGCGCACGATGTCGCCCGGGAACAGCGAGAACCCGGACGGCACCTCGACACGACGCGTGAGCTGCCGGGCCGGGATCGCGCCGTTGGCGTGGTACATCCGCATCGACGAGCCGATGGTGCCCGTGAGCCAGTAGATCGTGATGTTGGTGAGGATCTCGTCCCGCGTGTAGGCGTCCTCCAGGTCGCCGAAGCTCCAGGCCCGGAGCTTCTCGACGATCCACGCGGCGAGCCCCGCGGGCGAGTCGTTGAGCCCGGCGGCCACGGTCTGGGGCTTGGTGCGGTGCATGGCGCCGTACGCGCCCTCGGTCGCGCTCCACGTCGCGGTCTCGGCGAACCAGGCGCGCTCCTCGGCCCGGAGCGTCGCCGGGTCGCCGGCGAAGACCGGCAGCCCACCGTCCGTTCGGTGCACGGCGACGACGCGGTCCGGGTGGTCCAGCGCCAGGTAGCGGCTCACGTGGCTGCCGATGTCGCCGCCCGCCGCGCCGAACCGCTCGTGGCCCAGCACGGTCATGAGCCCGGCCCACAGCCCCGCGACGGCGATCGAGCTCAGCGGCGCGCCCGTCGGCCGGTCCGAGTACCCGAAGCCCGGCATGTCCGGGACCACGACGTCGAACGCGTCGGCCGGGTCGGCGCCGTGCGCGCCCGGGTCCGTCAGGAGCGGCACGACCTTCGAGTACCGCCAGAACGAGTCGGGCCAGCCGTGGCTGAGCACCAGGGGGAGCACGGGCCCGGACGGCGCGACGGCGCGGGCGTGCACGAAGTGGATCCCCAGCCCGCCGACCGACGCCCGGAAGCGGGGGAGCCGGGCCAGCGCCGCCTCCTGGGCGCGCCAGTCGAAACCGTCCGCCCAGTACGCGACGAGCTCGCGGAGGTAGCCGAGATCCGTGCCCAGCGACCACCCGACGTCCTCCGGGGCGTCGGGCCAGCGGGTAGCCCGCAGTCGCGCGCGCAGGTCCTCGATCGCCTCCGACGAGGCCTGCGGGGCGAACGGCTCAGGGGCGGTGGTGTCCGGCACGGCACACACCCTACGTGCGGCCCGGGCGCGCGGCGCGCCGCCGTCGTGAGGTCATCACGACGGCGGCGCGGCACCGCCGACCGGTCAGTCGGTGGGCGAGACGCGGATCAGGTTGCCGTCCGGGTCGGCGACCACGAACGTGCGCCCGAAGACCTCGTCGTGCGGCTCCTCGACCACGGTGACGCCCTTCGCGACCCACGTCGCGAAGACGTCGTCGACGGCGGCCGCGGACCGGGACACCATCAGGCCCACCTCGAACGACCGCGGCGTCCGCGCGGAGAGCCCGTCGGTGTGGCCGCTCCACAGCGCGAACAGCACACCGGGCGCGATCTCGAACGGTACGTAGCGCGGGGCGCGCACGACCGGCTCGATCTCGAACAGGTCGGCGTAGAACGACGTGGCGCGCTCGACGTCGGTCACGTAGACGAGGAAGAGGTTGGGTGCGGGCATGGGTAGCTCCTTCCAAGGGTGCCGCCGGCGTTCGGCGACGGACCCACGCTCGCGCGGTAATGTGACAGAACCTGTCATGTTTGGCCGGAGGCGACGGAACTCGCAAAGACGGAACTCGGAAAGACGGAACCGGAGAGAAGGAATGGGTTCGGCACAGCGCCTCATCGGCCTGCTCGGTGCGCTCCAGGCGCGGCGGCACACCACCGCGGAGGCGCTCGCGGAGGAGTTCGGCGTGTCCACCCGCACGGTGCTGCGCGACATCCAGAAGCTCGTCGACGCCGACATCCCGGTGCTCACCGAGCGTGGGAGGTACGGCGGCATCAGCCTGCTCCCGGGGCAGCAGGTGGACCTCACCCGGCTGACCACGTCGGAGGCCGACGTGCTCCGCGCCGTCGGCGTCGACCTGGAGCGAGCCCGGGCGCTCGGCGCGGAGACGGCCGCCCGCGCCGCCGTCGGCAAGTTCGCGACCCGGCCCGGCGCGCCCCCGGCGCGGCCCGGGGCCGCGCCGCTGTCCCTGGCCGACGTCGTCACGGTCGAGAACCGGGCCTGGTTCGCGCCGCAGGAGCCGCGCGAGGCGCCCGACGTCGCCGCACTCGCGCGCGACCTGCGCCAGGCCCGCCGGCTGCACGTCACCTACCGGCGCAGCGGCCAGAGCGCGGCCGCGGACCTGGTGGTCGACCCGTACGGGCTGCTGCTGCGGGTCGACCGCTGGTACCTCGTCGCCGACGTCGACGCGGCGCCCCGGCTGTTCGCGCTGACCCGGCTCGACGGCTGGACGCTGCTCGACGAGCCGCGCCGGGTCCGGGACGTCGCCCTGGAGGACGTCGCGCGCGGGCTCGGGCAGGCGCTGGAGACCCGGCGCGGCATGACGGTCGAGGCGGTCCTGGACGCTGGCGCCGTGGACCTGGCGTACCGCATCCTCGGCTCCCGGCTCCGCACGGTCGGGCCGCCGGACGCGTCCGGCCGGGTGCCGATCACCATCGGCTACGCGCAGGTCGAGGCCGCGCGGCAGCTGCTCCAGTTCGCCGACCACATCGAGGTCACGGGCCCGCCCGAGGCGCGGGCGCTGCTCCACCGCCTGGCCGAGGAGACCGCGCGCCGGCACGCCTGACGACCCCACCCGCCTTCGTGTCAGACGTACAGGTCACCCGCGGGACCTGTACGTCTGACGCGTCGCGGGGGTCAGGGCGTCAGGCGGCGGGTCGCCTCCAGCAGGGCGCGGGTGCCCTGGGTGAGCGCGCGCAGGTCGTCCACGTCGAGCAGGTCCAGCAGGTCGGGCGGCAGGTCGTCCTCGTGGGCGACGATACGCCGGATCGCCTCGCTGCCCTTCTCCGTGCTGGTCACGCGGCGCACCCGGCCGTCGGCCGGGTCGGGCGTGCGCACCGTCATCCCGGCCGCGGTCAGCCGGTCGAGGATCCCGGAGACCGTGGCGGCGGACACGCCGAGCGCCTCGGCGAGCCGCTGCGGTGTCGAGTCGCGGTCCACCTGCACCAGGGCCAGCGCTCTGAGCTGCTGCACCGTGAGGTCCGTCTCCAGCAGGGGCCGGAGCCGGGAGGCGAAGAACGCCTCACCCAGCTGGTGGTGCAGGTCGGCGAGCTCGGCGGCGAGCTGCGCGCGGGTCTGGTCGGTCACGGGGTGATTTTAGTGGCCCCGGAGCCGCACGAGAACCGGACTTGCGTGCCGGGAACCCGGGCGTGATCCTTTGCGTTAGGCAAAATACTGCGCCGACGGAGTCGTGGGACCCCGGCGTGAACCCCAGATCTGGAGGCAGTGTGTTTCGTCTTGCCCGAATGTCGCTCGCGAACCGTGCCCTCGTGGCACTCGCGACGATCGCCGTCTTCGTCGTCGGCATCTTCAGCATGGGGCAGCTCCGCCAGGAACTCATACCCTCCCTGAACGTGCCCGTGGTGGCGGTCACCGCGGTCTACCCGGGCACGGCGCCGGAGCTCGTCGCGGAGCGCGTCACGGACCCGATCGAGACCGCCGTCGAGGCGATCGACGGCGTCACGGGCGTGACCTCGACGGTCTCCACCGGCGTCTCGATGACCACCGTCGAGCTCGAGTACGGCACCGACATCGACGCGGCCAGCCAGGAGATGACCTCCGCCGTCGGGGGTCTCCAGGACCTGCCGGACGACGTCGAGCCCGACGTCATGGCCGGCTCGTTCGACGACCTGCCGGTGGTGCAGCTCGCGGTGTCCGGCGACGGCACCGAGCGGGAGCTGACCGAGACGATCGACTCCGTGCTGGTGCCCGAGCTGTCGGGCATCGCGGAGGTCCGCGACGTCACGGTGACCGGCACCACCGAGCGCCAGGTCGTGATCGAGCCCGACGACGAGAAGCTGGCCGCCGCGGGTCTCACCGCCGCCCAGCTCTCGTCGCTGCTGCAGGACAACGGCACGGTCATGCCGGTCGGCTCGGTCACCGAGGACGGCCGCACGAGCAGCGTCCAGGTGGGCACCACCGTGAGCACCGTCGAGGAGCTCGAGAAGCTGCCGATCGTCCCGTCCGCCGGCTCCGCGGGAGCCGGTGCCGGAGCATCCGGCGCCGCCGGGGCCGGTGCGGCCGCGGGCGTCCCGGGCGCCACCGGGGAGGCGCCGGCCGCCGAGGCCGGCCCCGCCGCCGTCGTGCACCTGGGCGACGTCGCGAAGGTGAGCGTGCAGGACGTCGAGCCCACCTCCTTCTCGCGGCTGGACGGCGAGCCGTCGCTGGCCATCGCGCTGACCAAGACGCCCGACGGCAACACGGTCGACGTGTCGCACGCCGTGCAGGACGTGCTGGCCGACGTCGAGGACGAGCTCGACGACGCGGGCGTGAGCACCGCCGTCACGTTCGACCAGGCGCCGTTCATCGAGGAGTCGATCGAGGGCCTGACCACGGAGGGCGGGCTCGGCCTGCTGTTCGCGGTGCTCGTGATCCTGGTGTTCCTGGCCTCCCTGCGGGCCACGCTGGTCGCGGCGGTCTCGATCCCGCTGTCGCTGGCCGTGACGTTCGCGGCGATGAACCTGACCGGCTACACGCTGAACATCCTCACGCTCGCGGCCATGACCATCTCGATCGGGCGCATCGTGGACGACTCGATCGTGGTGATCGAGAACATCAAGCGGCACCTGTCCTACGGCGAGGACCGCGTCGACGCCATCGTCACCGCCGTCCGCGAGGTGGGTGCGGCCATCACCGCGTCCACGGTCTGCACCATCGCGGTGTTCGCCCCGATCGCACTCGTGGGCGGCATGGCGGGCGAGCTGTTCCAGCCGTTCGCCGTCACCGTGGCGATCGCCATGGGCGCCTCGCTGGTCGTGGCGCTGGTCGTGGTGCCGGTGCTCGCGTACTGGTTCATCAAGGTTCCGGTCTCGGCCGACGGCGGGGCCGCGATGCGGGAGGCCGCCGAGCTCAAGGAGCGCCGCGGCGTCTGGCAGCGCGCCTACGTGCCGTCGCTGGCGGCGGCGCTGCGCCACCCGGCGGTCACGCTGACGGTCGCGGTGGCGCTGCTGGGCGGCACGCTCGCGCTGGTGCCGCGCATGGAGACCAACTTCATCGGCGCCGCCGGCCAGGACACGCTGTCGGTGACCCAGGAGTTCGAGCCGGGCACGTCGCTGGAGGACCAGGACGCGGGGGCCAAGGAGGTCGAGGACGTCCTCGCGGGCATCGACGGCATCGCGACCGTGCAGACCACCGTCGGGTCGGCCGACGGGATGGCCGCCGCCTTCGGCATGGGCGGCGGCGGGAGCAGCGCGTCGTTCGCGATGACGCTGGACGAGGACGCCGACGGCGAGGCGGTGCAGGACGACGTCCGCGAGGCGCTCGACGCCGCCACCCTGGACGGCGAGGTCACCGTCGCCGCGGGCGACTCCGGCTTCTCCAGCACCACCGTGGACCTGGTGGTCACCGCGCCCGACGCCGACGACCTGGCCGACGCCGCGAGCGCCGTCGAGGACGCCGTCACGGACCTCGACGGCGTCGAGAGCGTGACCAACAACCTGGCCGCCGAGCAGTCGACGGTGCAGGTGACGGTCGACCGGGACGCGGCGGCCGAGGCCGGGCTGACGGAGGCGGCGGTCTCCGGCCTGGTGGCCGGCGCGATGAACGAGGCGAGCATCGGCACCGTGGACCTCGACGGCGCGTCGCTCGACGTCGTCGTCGCCGGCGACGTGCCGGGCACGACGGCCGAGATCGAGAAGATCGACGTGCCGACGGCGGCGGGCGTGGTCCCGCTGAGCGACCTGGTGACGGTCGAGGAGGTGTCGGCCCCGGCGTCGGTCACGCGGGTGGACGGCGAGCGCAGCGCGACCGTCGCGGTGACCCCGGCGGGGCAGGACCTGGGCACGCTGACCACGGCCCTGACCGAGGAGATCGACGGGCTGGACCTGCCGAACGGCGCGGACGTGAGCGTGGGCGGTGTGGCGGCCGACCAGGCCGACGCGTTCGCCGACCTGGGCCTCGCCCTGCTGGCGGCGATCCTCATCGTGTACCTGGTGATGGTGGCGACGTTCCGGAGCATCGGGCAGCCGCTGATCCTGCTGGTCTCGGTGCCGTTCGCGGCGACGGGCGCCCTGCTGGCGCTGCTGCTGACCGGCACGCCGCTCGACGTCGCGGCCCTGATCGGCGTGCTGATGCTGGTGGGCATCGTGGTGTCCAACGCGATCGTGCTGATCGACCTGATCAACCAGTACCGGGCCGACGGGCAGCCGCTCGACGAGGCGGTCCGGGAGGGCGCGCGTCAGCGCCTGCGGCCGATCGTGATGACGGCGGCGGCGACGATCCTGGCGCTGACCCCGATGGCGTTCGGCATGACCGGCGGCGGGGCGTTCATCTCGCAGCCGCTGGCGCTCGTGGTGATCGGCGGGCTCGTGTCCTCGACGCTGCTGACGCTGTACGTGGTGCCGGTGATCTACACGCTGTTCGAGCGGCGCTCGGAGGGCACCACGCCCAAGCGGGCCGCCAAGGCCGCGCGGCGGGCGGAGAAGGCGCAGGTCAAGGCCGCCGAGGCCGCAGCGGTCGCGCAGCGGCTGGCGGCGGACGCGGGGTAGCCGACGCCGGGTCGGCGGGGCCCGCGCGCTGCGGGCGGGGTTCGCGAAGGACTGCTCGGTACGTCCTACGCGGCGAGGGAGGTCGCGAACTGCGCGAAGAACTCGTCGATCTCGGCCGGCTCGTAGACCTGGCGGCCGAGCACGAGCGCCAGCTCGTCGCAGCAGTGCTCCGTGCACCAGGACCGCACCTCGGCGGCCTCGAAGAGGTCCCACGACGGGCTCAGGTTGGACAGCAGGCCCGCACGGACGAAGCAGGCCGCCGGGGCGAGGCTGTCGAAGAAGGCCCACCCGTCGCCGATGTCGACGGCCGCCCCGCGGTGCACGCTCAGCTCGTCGTCCTCGGACGCCGGCGGAAGCGGCGCGTGGTCGACGACGGCGCAGTACCCGCCGTGCTCCGTGGTCGGTGTCCGGACCCCTGGATGGCTCCCGTAGCTCCGGCAGATCGACGTCGTCGGTTCGCTGTCGACGGCCGACTGGCCGTCCATCAGGCTGGCGGTGAAGGCCTGAACGAGCATCGTGGTCCTTACGTTCGAGATCCAGGTTGTGGACACGACTCTGGGCAGAGCGGACCAATTGGTCGAACCCGGCGTCGGCGGCAGCGTAGCGACAAGTGGTGCATTTCGCCTGCGGAAGCGGATTTCGCCCGGTCAGGAGGCGGTCGGCCGGACGGGTCCGGGAACGACAGCGCGGGGCGCACGGTCACCCGTGCGCCCCGCGAGGACTGACGTCAGCCGTGCACGGCCGGCGTCAGCTGTTCCAGTTCGAGACCTGGTACCGCTTCCCGTCGACCATGAAGGCGACCTCCGCTCCGTTGTACTTGGCACTCATGAAGCACGAGAGCGTCCGGTTGCCGCTGGCCCCGTTCATCGGGTACGTGGTGCTGCCGCCCCAGGTGGTGGCGTGCGGCGGGTGGATGTCGTGCCAGACGGTCGGGCTGTCCTGGTCGTACTGCCGGGTGTTGCCCGCCCAGCAGGCCGCCTGGTGGTTGCCCGTGTCGAAGCCCGACCAGTTCAGCACCCAGTTGCGGCAGCTCGCGCAGTCGCCGCTGTTGCCGCCCACGGTCACCCAGGCCCGCGGCTGCAGGGCCGCCTTCGAGGCGCAGGCCCGGGCCGTGCGGTTCTGGGAGTCGGTGACCGTGACGCAGGCGTCCTTGGTCTGACCCTCGCCGGCAGTGGCAGACGCGGTGCCGTTCTTGGCCGTGCTGGTGATCGCGCCGGTCACCCGCGCGGTGGTGGGCAGGCCGTTCTCCGGTCGCGCGTCCCACGTGAAGGTGACCTTGCCGATCCCGGCGGTCGCCGTGATCGTCGGGGTCTTCGGCGGGCCGTACGGGGTCACCGCGTTCGAGGCGGTGGACCAGTCCGAGCAGGCGTCGGCGTTGCACGCCCGCACCCGGAACGCGTACGCCGTGCCGTTGGTCAGGCCCTTGTAGGTGTACGCCGTCGTGTTGCCCGCGCTGGGGTGGTCCGTGCCGTTGTTGTGCGTGACCTCGTACCGCGGGCTCTTGCCGCGGAAGTTCGAGCTCGGGATCGCGGTCCAGCTCACGTCCGCCTGGTTGCTCGTGTTCGACCCGAGCTTCGCCGTTGGCCGGCTGGGGTCATCCGGCACGCCGTACGGCACCACCGCGTTCGACGGCGGGCTGGCCTTGGACCTGCCCGCCTTGTTCTCGGCCTGGACCGTGAACGTGTAGGTCGAGCTGGTGCTCAGCTTCTGGACCGGCGCCGACGTACCCGTGGCGGGGATGGTGTTGACCTTCGCGCCGTCCTTGTACACGGCCAGGTAGTACCGCTTCACGGCGTCGCCGTTGTTGGCCGGGGCCGTCCACGACACGGTGATCTGGCCGCCCACGCCCGTGTCCACGCGCTGCGCGGCCGGTGCGGCCGGCTGCGCCGGGGGCGCGGCGGGGGTCTCCGGCGCGGAGGGGTCGCTCCAGTCCGACGGGCTGTCCGCCTCGTTCTTGGCCTGCACCCGCACCGTGTACGCCGTGCCGTTCTCCAGCCCCGACCACTTGACCGAGGTGTTCTCGACGCACGCCTTCTGGGTCACGTTGTTCGCCGGCGCGGGGCTGATCTCGAGGTTGACGCACTCGATCGGCGAGCGGTCCGTGTAGGCCTTGTTCTTCCAGCTCACCATCAGGCTCTGGTCGTCGAAGTCGAGCGTGGGGGGCTCCGGCTTGTCCGGCTTCTCGTCCGGGCGGACCTCGCGCGATGCCGGTGACGGGTCGGACTCTGCCACCTCGTTGGTCGCGGTGACCGTGAACCGGTACTTCACGTTGTTCTTGAGCCCGTCGAACGTGCAGGTGGTCGTGGCACAGGCGTGCTCCTGACCGGTCTGCGTCCGCAGCGTGTACCCGGTGATCTCCGCGCCGTTGTTGTTCGGCTGGTCCCAGCTCAGCACCACCGTCTCCGAACGGACCTCCTCGACGCGCGGCGCGCGGGGCGCCTCGGGGCGGCCCAGTACCGTCAGCTTCGCGATGCCGTCCACCTCGCGGTCGGGGTCACCGGTCGCGTCCTGCACGCGGTAGCGCACGGTCATGACGCCGGTGAAGTCGGCGCCCGGGGTGACGATCACCTCGGAGCCGTTGTGCGAGACCTCGCCCTGGCCCGTCTCGCGCGTCGCGTCGACGACCTCGAGGGGCTTGTTCGGGAACGGGTTGGTGTCGTTGGCCAGCACCGGGATGGTGGTGGCCTCGCCCTGGTGGGCGTCGAGCACCACATCCGGCGTCGTCTTGGCCTTCTCCCGGGTCGACGGCACCACCTCGACGGTCAGCTCGGCCTCGACGGGCGGGTTCTTGCCGTCCGAGACCGTCATGGGGATCTCCTGGAACGTGCCCTTCGGCACCGACGCGTCGACCTCGCCCCGCACGGTCGTGCCCGTCACGGACGTGATGATCTTCTCGGTGCCCTTGACCTCGAAGGTCAGCGGGTCCTTGTCCGGGTCCCTGGCGTACCGCGACAGGTCCACCTCGGCCGTCTCGGCCGGGGCGACCCTGAGCACCGGCGTCCCGGTGATCCTGGGCGGCATGTTCTTGGCCGGGGTCACGTCGATCGGCAGCGTCAGCACCGCCGTCAGGCCCTCGGTGTCGTCCGGCCCGTCGCCGTCGGTCACCTCGAAGCTGACCGACGCGGCCCCGGCGTAGTCCGCCGTCGAGGTGTAGACGATCGTGTCGTGGTCCTCGACCGTGACCGTGCCCTCCAGCGCCTTGACCGTCCGGTCCTCCGTGATCCGCGGCTCGGTGCCGTCGCGCACCACCACGTAGTCCGCGATGTCGATCGTCAGCGGCTCGCCGCTGGTCGCCTTGAGCGGCTCCAGGCCCGGCTTGACGTGCGGCCGTGCCTGGTCGCCCGGCACGCGGACGAACGCCTTGGCCTCCTGGCCGTCGACGTCGGTCACGGTGTAGGTGATGACCTGGGCGTCCTGCGTCAGCTCCACCCTGACGGCGCCGGACTCGGTGACGGTCACGCCCGCGAGGTCCGCGTCCACGGCGACCTCGAGGTCCGCGGCCACGCCGTCCGGGTCCACGTCGTTGGCCAGCACGTCGAGCGTGACGCTGCTCGAACCCTCCACGTCGTCGACCGTCACGACGTCGTCGTGGGCGACGGGACGCAGCAGCGGCGCGTTGGCGTCCACGTTCACCGTGATGGCGCCGCTGGCCCGCGCCTTGTAGGTGTCCTGGATGCCGTAGTAGAAGGAGTAGGGGCCCTCCTTGTCGGGTGCGGTGACCACGACGTCGTCGTCCACCGCCTTGGGCTCCAGGTCGCCCGTGCCCTCGAAGCCGTTGCCCACCAGCCCGATCTGGTTGCCGTCGGGGTCCGAGTCGTTGTCCAGGGCCGCGACCGCGACGGTCCGGCCGGGCCGCACCGTCGTCACGTCGTCGACCGCCTGCGGGTCCTGGTTGGACGCCGGAGCCATCGCGATGCCGACCCGGACGACGCCCTCGGCGGGGGCGCCGCGCGTGTCGGTGACCTGGTAGGTGAAGGTGTCCAGGCCCGCCGATCCCGCCGCGGCCGTGTAGTCGATGAACCCGTCCACGATGGTGGCCGTGCCCTGCGACGGCGCCGCGGAGATCGAGCTCAGGGAGACGTAGTCACCGTCGGGGTCCGTGCCGTCCAGCGGCAGCGGGATGCGGACGATGCCCTCGCTGAGCACGCGGGCCTCGATGTCGGGCAGCTGCGGGGCGGAGTTCTCGGGTGCGTCGAGCACGTTGATCGTGACCTGGGCGGAGTCCTTCTGCCCGTTGGCGTCCCTCACCTCGTAGACCGCGTGGTACGTCCCGGCCTCCTGGCCGGCCCGGAACCGCACCGTGTCCTCCGAGACGAACGCCTCGCCTGCCGAGTCCGGCGGCGACTCCTGCAGCTTGTCCGTGAGCGTCAGATCGAGGCCGTCCGGGTGCGTGTCGTTCTTCAGCACCGGGATCGTCACCACGTCACCCACGTGCACGGTCGCCTCGTCCGGACCCGCCTCCGGCGGGCGCAGCTGGGCCGGCGCCGGGATCGGCACCACACGCACCTGGCCGGTGGCCGTGCTCGTGCCGTTGGCCACCTTGTAGCTCAGGGTCACGGGACCTTCCAGGCGCTTGACCTCCGAGACCTTCAGGATCTGGTGGTTGAGCACCGACACGGTCACCGGCGCGTCGCCGGGCACGCTGACGCCCTGCACCACGAGCACGCCGCCCGCGGGGTCGGTGTCGTTGGCGAGCACGTCGACCAGTGCCGTGCCACCGGCCGGCAGCAGCACCTGGTCCGAGACCGCGACCGGTGCGCCGGTCTCGTCCGGCGGCTCCAGCACGTCCACGCGCACCAGGCCCATCGTCGGTTCGGGGCCGTCGCTGATGTGGTAGGTCACGTCGTACGCGCCGGGCGTGTCCGACTCGAACTTGAACGTCTCGGCCGTCGCGTTGGTCGTGATCGTCGCGCCCTGCTTGTCGTCGACCCGGATCAGCCGGAAGTCGTCGCCGTTGGGGTCGAAGTCGTTGGCCACCGGGTCCACCGTCACCGGCTCGCCGGCCAGCACGGCCACGTGGTCCTGCACCGCGACCGGCGGCACGTTGGTGGCGACCACGTTGACGATCAGCGTGCCGGGGAAGGACTGGCCCATGGCGTCCGACACCAGGACGTCGACGATCTTGTTGCCCGTCACGGTGCCGCCGTCCCGGAACTCGACGGTGCCGTCCGGCCGGAACCGCACCTCGTCCAGGGGGTCGGCCGTGCTCGCGCTCGACAGGAACATGTCGTCGCCGTCGGGGTCCTTGAAGTAGGGCAGCACCTTGATGGTGCCCAGGCCGCCCTGGCCCACCACCAGTACCGGCTTGCCCGGCTGCTCGGGCGCGTTGTTCTCCTCCGGCGGCACCACCTTGACGTCCACGGAGCCCTCGTCGGTGCCGCCCCGGCCGTCGTTCACCTCGTACGTGAAGCTGGTGGTCCCGGCCGCGCCGTCGGGCACGTTCGCCTGCAGCGCGGTGCCGTCGAGCACGCGGTCCACCGCGATGTCGCCCTCGACCTCACCCTTGACCGACGCCACCATCACGTCGCCGTCCTGGTCCGAGTCGTTGCCCAGCACGTTGAGCACCGTGGTGCGGCCGGGCCGCACGCCGAACGTGTCGTCCACCGCCTCGGGCGCGCGGTTGGGCTTGCTGCGGTCGGCAACGGCCTGGTCGACCTGCTCCGGTGTGGCCTCCTCGGTCTCGGTCTTGTCGCCCTTGCCGTCCTTCGGGATCGTGAGCTTCCAGGTGTCGACCACCTCGAACTTCTCGGCGGCCATCCACAGCAACCCGCCCGCCATGTCGTTGAGCACGATGACGTTCCGGTTGACCCGGTAGACCAGGTTCATCCCGGCGCTCACGCCCTCGAGCACCTCGTTGACGTCGTTGTCCGAGCCCTCGCAGTCCCGGAGCACCTGGCCGCCGGCCCACGCCCCGTAGAGGCAGCCCCCGAGCTGCACCGGGGCGGACGGCGTGCCGCCGCCCGCGCCCTGGAAGCCGAACGTGGTCGGCTTCCCGCCGCCGACCGGCACCGTCACCAGCGCCTCCGGGGTGGCCAGCACCACGTTCTCCGCCTCGTCGGAGGGCTGTTGCAGCACGCTCTGCGAACCCTCCTCGATCGTGACGGTGTCGCCGCCCGGCAGCACGAGGTTGCCGGTGGACTGGTCGAGCACCACGGGCTCGTCGCCCACCGCGGAAACCAGCACCGTGGCGTCGGCGGCCACGGGGAGCGACGACTCGTCGACGTCCTCGGCGACGCCCTGCGAGCCGGTGGGGATCGAGTAGAGCTTGCCGTCGGCCGGCACGGCCAGGAACACGGTGCCGTCCTTGCCCACCGCGAGCCTGCCGCCCTGGCCCGCCTCGACCGTGGGCTTGAGCTCCTTCTCGTCGAACGCCGCCGAGTCGAACGGCAGCACCCACGCCCGGCCGGTGTCGCCGTCGTACACCGCGGTGGTGGCGCCGCCCGAGGCGACCTGTGCGCCGGCGGGGAAGTTCATGGTGGTGTCGAACGCGAGCTGCGCCGGGTTCACCGGGCTCGCGGACGAGTCGCCCGTGCGGTCCAGGAGCACGCGCTGGGCGTCCTGCTCCACGTCGAAGCTCCCCGCGCCCGCCACGAGCACGCCGTCGATGGTCTTGGCCTCGTAGTTGAACCGGCCGAGGTTGCCCTTCGCCGTCTGGGTCACCCAGACGCCCGAGTCGTTCAGGTCGACGTCGGCGGTGGCCTCACCGTCGTAGAGGAGCGCGAAGCCGACCAGACCCGCGCCGAAGAGCGCCACCACCCCCACCGAGACGACCGACCGACGGTTCTCAAATACGCGTGAGGCAAAGCTCATGCGTCCTCCTGATCATCACTCCACAAAAAGAAAGGCCCGCCCGGACACCTCACAGGCGTGACGTCGGCAACCCTACCGATCGGGGAGGTGAATTGTCGCCGAAATGAGGTTTTGCGCGAGTTTCCGCGCAGGTCAGGAGAGGGGCGGCGGTCGTGGGTCCCGAGGGGTGCGGTCAGGAGCTGCGGTCGGCGGGACCCTGCTCCGCCCGCCGGTCGACCCATTGCTTCGCCTCGACGAGCCCGAGGCCGGTGGCGTCCCGGTACAGCTTGATCGCCTCGATCCGGCGGTCGGACCAGATGTTCCGGTCGATCTCGGCCAGGGCTTCCGGCGAGATCCCGTCGGCGGTCGGCCATTCGACATCGAGGTGATCGAGGATCAGGTCCAGCTTTCGCTCGACCCGTTCGATCGCTTTGCCGCTCTCGCGCAGGTGCCCGCTGACGGTGATGTACAGAAGCAGCAGGACGACGAATATCGCGACGGGAATGATCTCCAGCATGTCCCGAACCGTAACGGCTCAGCCCCGGCACGCGAGCATGCTGAACGTGTTGGGCACGCGCCCGTCCCAGGCGGCGGCGGTGACGCCGCCCGGGTACCAGAACGGCTCGGGGTGCTCGTGCAGCTCCTCGATCTCGAACCCCGCCCGCAGGCAGGCCGTGACGATGCCCGCGAGCGTGTGCTGCCGCTCCACGGCGCCGTTGCCGGGGTAGGTGTCGTTGACGTGCGCGGGGGCGAAGTACCCGCGGTCGGGGCGCACCCGGATCTCGTCGGGGTCCCAGTCCCACAGCGGCACCAAGGGGTGCGCCTCGTACACGTACAGCCGGCCGCCCGGCCGCAGCAGGCGGTGCGCCTCCGCGAAGAACGCGCCCAGGTCGGCGAGCCAGATCAGGGCGCCCTTGCCGGTGTAGACCAGGTCGGCGCACGCCGCCTCCAGCCCGCTCGCGGGCAGGGTCGCCCGGGTGTACCGGCACGGCAGGCCGAGCTCGTCCGCGCGGCGCCGCGCGCTGGAGACGGCGGCCTCGCTGTAGTCGAGGCCGTGCACGGAGCGCGCCCCCAGGCGTGCGAGCGCGATGTCGTCGAGCCCGTGGCCGCTCATCGGGTGCACCACGTCGGCGCCGGCGACGAGATCGCCGAGGGCGTCGACCTCGGCGGGCAGGAGCTCCGCGGTGCGGGCCAGGGCGAGGTGCTCGGCGTACTCGTCCTCGTACTTGCGCGATGCGACGGCCCAGGCGGCCCGTGTCTCGTTCCCGGTGGCGTCCATCGCGCCACCCTGCCAGGGGCGCCGGGGCCGGCGCAGCACTTTTCTGGCGTGCGCGACGTTGCGCGCGATACCCCTCAGGGGTATATGGTGAGCGACATACGGTTACCCCCTAGGGGTAGCAAGGTATCAACACCGAGAGGCGAGACGATGACGACGAGCGAGTACCAGGTGACGGGGATGACCTGCGGCCACTGCGAGATGTCGGTGCGCGGCGAGGTGAGCCGCCTCCCGGGGGTGGAGCAGGTCGACGTGAGCGCGGCGACCGGCCGGCTCGTGGTCCGCAGCGCCGCGGCGCTGGACGAGGCCGCGGTCCTGGCCGCCGTGGACGAGGCGGGATACGAGGCGGCGCGTCTCTCATGAACGCGCCCCAGCGGCTGGGCCTGTACGGCGGGGGGCTCGCGGCACTGTTCGCCGCGTCCTTCGCCGTCGCGGGCGCGGTCGTCCCGGAGGCCTCGGTCGTCGCCTGGTCGGCGGCGGCCGGGGCCGACGGTCCGGACGGCATGGAGATGGCCGGCGGCGACGCGGGACACGGTGACACGGGCGGCGAGGCGCCGGCCGGCGCCCACGGGCCCGACGGCGCCGGCCCGGCGCCGGTGCGCGGGCTGTCGCTGGAGCAGGACGGCCTGCTCCTGAGCCCGGTGACGGTCCCGGACGAGGTGGGCGAGCGGGGCACGCTCTCGTTCGTGATCACGCGGGCCGACGGCGCCGCGGTGACCGAGTTCGCCACGGAGCACGACAAGGAGCTGCACCTGGTCGTGGTGCGGTCCGACGGCGAGCGGTTCCGGCACGTGCACCCGACGATGTCGCCCGACGGCGTCTGGTCGATGCCGTGGACCTGGGACGAGGCGGGCACCTACCGCGTGCTCGCGGACTTCGTCCCCGAGGCGACCGGCGAGAACCTGACGCTGGGCCGGACGGTCGATGTCGCGGGCCGGTTCGACGTGCGGCCGGCCACGGCGGTGTCGGCGTCCGACACGACCGACGGGTACACCGCGACTCTCACGGGGGACCTGAGCGCGAGCGGGGAGTCGACGCTGACGGCGACCGTCACGCGCGACGGCGAGCCGGTCACGGACCTGGAGCCGTATCTCGGCGCCTTCGGGCACCTCGTCGCCCTGCGCGCGGGCGACCTGGCCTACCTGCACGTGCACCCCGAGGGCCACGAGCCCGAGCCGGGAGCGGTGTCCGGGCCGGACGTCACGTTCCGGACCGAGGCGCCCACCCCGGGCCGCTACCTGCTGTACCTGGACTTCAAGGTGGACGGGGACGTGCACACCGCGCGCTTCGTCCTGGACACGGAGGGGAGGGGCTGATGTCCGGCACCACGTCCCGCACGGACGAGCCGACGACCACGGTCGACCTGGAGATCGGGGGCATGACCTGCGCGTCGTGCGCCATGCGGATCGAGAAGAAGCTCAACCGCCTCGACGGCGTGACCGCGAGCGTCAACTACGCCACCGAGAAGGCGAAGGTCACCGCGCCCGCCGGGTACGACCTCGGCGCGCTGGTGGCCGAGGTCGAGAAGACCGGCTACACCGCCGTCCTGCCCGCGCCTCCCGAGGTGGCGGTGGACGACGACGGCGCGGCCGGCGCGCAGGACCGCGAGCTGTCCGCGCTGCGCGACCGGCTGATCACCACGGTGGTGCTCACCGTCCCGGTGATCGCGCTCGCGATGGTCCCGGCCTGGCAGTTCACCTACTGGCAGTGGGCGTCGCTCGTGCTCGCGGCCCCCGTCGCGCTGTGGGGGGCCTGGCCGTTCCACCGGGCGGCGTGGACCAACCTGCGGCACGGCGCAGCCACCATGGACACCCTCGTCTCGCTGGGCGTGCTGGCCGGTTTCGGCTGGTCCCTGTACGCGCTCTTCCTCGGCACGGCAGGCGAGCCCGGCATGACGCACGGGTTCGAGCTGACGGTCGCGCCGTCCGACGGCGCCGCCAACATCTACCTCGAGGTGGCCACCGGCGTCACGATGTTCGTGCTGGCCGGCCGCTACTTCGAGAAGCGGTCCAAGCGCCGGGCGGGCGCCGCGCTGCGCGCGCTGCTGGAGCTGGGTGCGAAGGACGTCGCGGTGCTGCGCGACGGGGTCGAGGCGCGCGTGCCGGTCGAGAGCCTGGGCGTGGGCGACGAGTTCGTGGTGCGGCCGGGGGAGAAGGTCGCCACCGACGGCGTGGTCGTCGCCGGCTCGTCCGCGATCGACGCGTCGCTGCTCACGGGGGAGTCCGTCCCGGTCGAGGTCGGCGTCGGCGACACCGTGGCGGGGGCGACCGTGAACTCGGGCGGCCGCCTGGTCGTGCGGGCCACGGAGGTCGGGTCGGGCACCCAGCTCGCGCGGATCGCGCGCCTGGTCGAGGACGCGCAGTCCGGCAAGGCGGAGATCCAGCGTCTGGCCGACCGGGTCTCCGGGATCTTCGTCCCGGTGGTCATCGCGATCGCGGTGGCGACCCTGGGCTTCTGGTTCGGCGCCGGGTCCCCGGCCGCGGCCGGGCTGACCGCCGCCGTCGCGGTGCTGATCATCGCGTGCCCCTGCGCCCTCGGGCTGGCCACGCCCACCGCGCTGCTGGTGGGTACCGGCCGCGGGGCCCAGCTCGGCATCCTCATCAAGGGGCCGGAGGTGCTGGAGTCCACGCGCAAGGTGGACACCGTGGTGCTCGACAAGACCGGCACCGTCACCACCGGCCGGATGACGCTCCAGGAGGCGGTCCCCGCCGACGGCACCTCGCGCGAGGAGCTGCTGCGGCTCGCGGGCGCCCTGGAGGACGCCTCCGAGCACCCCGTGGCGCAGGCCGTCGCCAAGGGCGCCACCCAGGAGGTGGGTGACCTGCCGGTCCCGGAGTCGTTCGAGAGCGTCCAGGGCAAGGGTGTGCAGGGTGTCGTCGACGGGCACGCCGTCGTCGTCGGGCGCGAGAGCCTGCTCGCCGACTGGTCGCAGTACCTGCCGGAGGACCTGGCGCGGGCCAAGGCTCGCGCGGAGGGCGAGGGCAGGACCGTGGTCGCCGTCGGCTGGGACGGGGAGGCACGCGGCATCCTCGTCGTGGCCGACCAGGTGAAGCCCACCAGCGCCGACGCCGTCGGGCAGCTCGTGGCGCTCGGGCTCACGCCCGTGCTGCTCACCGGTGACAACCGGGCGGTGGCCGAGCAGGTCGCGGCCGCGGTGGGGATCACCGAGGTGATCGCCGAGGTCATGCCGCAGGACAAGGCCGACGTCGTGGCGAAGCTGCAGGCCGAGGGCAGGATCGTGGCGATGGTCGGGGACGGCGTGAACGACGCACCCGCGCTGGCGCAGGCCGACCTGGGCCTGGCGATGGGCACGGGCACGGACGCCGCCATCGAGGCGGCGGACATCACGCTCGTGCGTGGCGACCTCACCTCTGCCGCCGACGCGATCCGGCTGTCGCGCCGGACGCTCGGCACCATCCGGACCAACCTGTTCTGGGCGTTCGGGTACAACGTCGCCGCGATCCCGCTGGCGGCCCTCGGCCTGCTCAACCCCATGCTGGCCGGCGCCGCGATGGCGTTCTCCAGCGTCTTCGTGGTGGGCAACAGCCTGCGGCTGCGCACCTTCCGCCGCTGACCCCTCGTTGAGTGCGGGATATTCGCCCTTCTGCCCTGCTCAGAAGGGCGAATATCCCGCACTCAACGAGGTGGGTGGGGCTCGGGTCAGGCGTGCAGCGGCTCAAGGGCGCCCGACCAGGCGACCGTCTGGTCCAGGAGCGTGTCCAGGGCCGGGGTCAGGTGCTCGCCCGGCTTGAACACCGAGTAGTTCTCGAACTCGGTGATCAGCGACAGCGCCACCTGCTGGCGCACCGTCGCGACCTGCAGCTCCGCGAGGATGAGGCGGAGGTGCTCCGCGGCGCGGGCGCCGCCCACGCCGCCGTAGGAGACGATGCCGGCCGCCTTGTTGTTCCACTCGCCGTAGACGAAGTCGAGGGCGTTCTTGAGCACGCCCGAGGTGGAGTGGTTGTACTCCGGCGTCACGAACACGTAGCCGTCGAACTCGGCCACCTTGGCGGCCCACTCCTTGGTGTGGTCGTGGGCGTACTGGCCCATGGCCGGGGACATGGGCTCGTCGAGGTGGGGCAGGGGGTAGTCCGCCAGGTCGACGAGCTCGAACTCGGCGTCCGTGCGCTGCGACGCGATCTCGTAGACCCACTTGGCCACGGCCTCGCCGTTCCTGCCGGGGCGGGTGCTGCCGAGGATGATTCCGATCTTGAGCATTGCTCGTCCTTCGCTTCCGTGAGTGCTGTCGGTGGACCCGCCCGGGCGCGGGAACGAACACGGGGCCGGGGTGGTTGGTCCACGTGACACAACAGTGCGGAGACGCGGGTAATCCAGCTTTCAAATACGCACTTTGCAGTTCGTCGGTAACCGGAGAGGAAGCAATGCGGCATGGTGCGGATCTCGCGTGACACGCGTCTGGACAGCCTGGCGGCGAGGATGCCCGGGGGCTCCGACTCGCCGTGCGACAGCGAGACGCACGAGCTGACCCGGGACCTCATGGGCCAGGTGGCCGACCGGTGGACGTTGCTGGTCGTGGCGTCCCTCTCCGACGGCCCGCAACGCTTCTCCGCCATCCAGGCGGTCGTGTCCGGGGTCTCGCACCGGATGCTCAGCAAGACCCTCCGGGGCCTTCTGCGGGACGGGATGGTGACCCGCACCGCCTACGCCGAGGTGCCGCCCCGCGTCGAGTACGAGCTGACCCCGCTCGGCTGGAAGCTCATGGACCTGGCGCACGGCTTCGTGGACTGGGCGCAGGACCACGGGCAGCAGCTGAGGGAGAGCCGCGCCCGGTTCGACCGGGGGAGCGAGGCGGTCTGACGGCGTGGCGGTCTGCTGCCCGCGCGGCCTGACGGCGTCAGCCGTCCAGCACCGTCAGCGCCAGCAGCCGCTCACGCAGGCGGGCCAGCTCCTCCGGCGTCGGCTCGCCGCCCCAGGCGGGCTGCGCGCTGGCGCCGTCAGCCGCCGCCACCACGAGCGACAGGACGTCCTCGGGCAGGCCGTCGGCCCGCAGGTCGTCCTGCCAGCGGCGCGCGTCGGCCCCGGCCAGGTCGATGACGGCGTCCACGCTCGCCAGGTGCGCGATCACCACCAGCGCGTCGCGCGAGGCGGCGGCGTCCAGGGCGCCGTCGATCGAGACGCGCACGTAGGCGCGCGTGAGACGGCCGGGGGCGCCGTCGTCGGCCGGGATCGCGGCGAGTACCGCCGTCCGGAACCGCTCCAGCCAGTCGGTCGCCAGCGCGAGGTGCAGGTCGTGCTTGTTCGCGAAGTGGTACAGCAAACCGCCCTTGGACACGCCCGCCCGGCGCGCGACGTCGTCGAGGCTGGCCGACACCCCGCGCTCGCGGACCAGCCGGCTCGCCGCGTCCAGGATCGCCGCGCGCGTCTGCTCCGGGCTCCTGCCCGCCGTCCTACCCATGGCCACCCCTCGTGTCCGACGCACTGCCCGGCACGCACTATAGGCCGCGTCACAGGCACCGTCCTAGAAAACTGTACCGGCTAGACGGTACAGTTACGCGGGTGACAGCTCTTGCTCCCCTCCTCTCCGTGCGCCGCCGGTGGGCCGCGCTCGCCGTCCTCGTGCTGGCGGTCGGGCTGCTGGCGATCGACGGCACCGTGCTCTACCTGGCCGTCCCGTCGCTCACCCGCGACCTCGCGCCCACCGCCACCCAGGTCCTGTGGATCGGCGACATCTACTCGCTGGCCATCGCCGGGCTGCTGGTCACCATGGGCACCCTGGCCGACCGGATCGGTCGCAAGCGACTCCTGCTGATCGGCGCGACGGCGTTCGGCGCGGCCTCGGCGCTGGCCGCCTTCGCGCCCGACGCGGAGACCCTCATCGCCGCCCGCCTGCTGCTCGGCGTGGCCGGCGCCACGATCATGCCCTCGACGCTCTCCCTCATCCGCACGCTGTTCCCCGACGCCGCCGAGCGCAGCCGCGCCATCGCCGTGTGGTCCGCCGCGGCGGGCGGCGGGGCCGCCGTCGGGCCGCTGGTCGGCGGGCTGCTGCTGGAGCACTTCTGGTGGGGCGCGGTCTTCCTCGTCAACGTGCCGGTCGTGCTGGTCCTGGTGGTCGCCGGCGCTGTGCTGCTGCCCGAGGCGAAGGACCCGAACCCCGGCCGCCTCGACCTGCTGTCCGTGCTCCTGTCGTTCGCCGCGGTGATGCCGCTGGTCTGGGCCATCAAGCACGCCGCGTCCGAGGGCGTCGACGCGCTCGCGACCGGCGTGCTGGCGCTCGCGGTGGCCTCCGGCGTCTGGTTCGTGCGGCGCCAGAACCGGCTCGCGGCGGACGGCCGCGGCCCGCTGCTCGACGTCGGCCTGTTCAGGGTCCCGGCGTTCAGCGGCGCGGTGGCGGCCAACCTCATCGCGATCTTCGCGCTGACCGGCATGCTGTTCTTCTTCTCGCAGTACCTCCAGCTCGTGCGCGGGTTCTCCCCGCTGGTCGCGGGCGTCGCGGAGCTGCCCGCCACCCTCGCGTCCATCGCGGTGGTGGTCGTGGTGGGCTGGTCGCTCCGGAAGTTCGGCCGGGGCCGCGCCATCGCGCTCGGGCTGGCGGTCACCGCGCTGGGCATGGTCGCCATCGCCGTGGCGGAGGGCGCCGACCACTACGCGTGGCTCGCGCTCGCCCTGGTCCCGGCCGGCCTCGGCGTGGGGCTGGCGATGACGCTGACCACGGATGCCGTGGTCTCCGCCGTCCCGCCGGCCAAGGCGGGCGGCGCCTCGGCGATCTCCGAGACGGCGTACGAGCTCGGCGTCGCGCTGGGTGTCGCCGTGCTCGGCTCGCTGGTCACCCTGGGCTACCAGGGCCGGGTCACCCTGCCCGCGGGCCTGTCGCCCGACGCCGCGGCCCAGGCCGGCGACTCGCTCGCCGCGGCGGTCAGCGTGGCGAGCGAGCAGGCGGCCGGCCTGGAGGCCGCCGTGCTGGACGCGGCGCGGGAGGCGTTCGTCGCGTCGCTGCAGACCACCTGCGTGGTGGCGGCGGTGCTGGTCGCGGTGGCCGCCGTCGTCGCCTGGCGGCTGATCCCGAACGAGCGGTGACGCGGACCTGCACCCGCGCGCAGAAGGGCGCTTCTCGCCGCGGCGCCGACGCAGCGCGCCGTGCTGGTGGCGAGCGTGCAGGCCTACGCGCAGGCCGAGTTCGCCCCGGACGTGCGCGAGCAGCTCCTGCGGATCTACGAGCGGCCCGGGCGATCGGAGCGCTGGTCCCGGACCGCACCCGCCGTGCCGGCGGGCGTGCCGACGCCGGCCGCGAACCGGCGGCCTGACACGAGGGTGTCCTCCTCGGACCGGGGAGGGGTGTTCTCCTGGGGATCTGTGCGGTACTTTACCGAACATTGGTAACTTATTAACCTTTACCAGTCGCGTGTACCGCTGGTGCGGCATGCAGGATCAAGGAGTGACCTCACTCGATTGCCAGTGGACCCTGACCAACGAGGAGATCCGCCACGTCAGGCTGCGGCGCTCGCCCGCGCCCACGAGCTCGGCCTGCTCGGCACATCCGGGCGGCGCGCGGGATCGGTTGACGAATGACCTGATGACCCGCGCCAACTGCAGTCCGCCCGGAGCTCCAGACGTTCCTTGGGAGGAAGTCGTGTCACCTGACAGCGCGAACAGAAGGACCGCCGGCCCTGAGCTCACGGCGGGACGACGAGGATGACCCGGGTCGCGGTGACCGGGTTCGGTGCCCTGACGCCACTCGGTCTCGGGGCCGAGCCGACCTGGTCGGCACTACGAGCCGGACGATCGGGGATCCGGCAGATCGGTGCCGAGATCGCCGACAACGCCCCCGTCAGGATCGCCGGCATGGTCGATCCCGCCTACGTCGAGGCGCTGCCGGTCCGGGAACGGCGCAGGCTCGACCGGGCAGAGCAGTTCACGCTGCTCGCGGGCCGCGAGGCATGGGCGATGGCCGGCCGGCCGGCGGTCGACCCCGACCGGCTGGCGACGGCCATCGGTACCGCGTACGGCGGCATCGGATCGATCGTGGCGAACGAGCACATCAGGGTGACGAAGGGTGCGCGGCAGGTGTCACCTCACCTGGTGACGATGCTGCTCCCGAACGGGCCCGCGGCATGGCTGTCCATCGAGCTCGGGGCGCGTGCCGGTGCGCACGCACCGACCACGGCGTGCGCGGCAGGTGCCGAGGCGCTCGCGACCGGCGTCAACCTCATCCGCTCGGGCACGGCGGACGTCGTCGTCGCCGGAGGCGCGGACGCAGGTGTCACGCCGCTGTCCCTGACCGGGTTCGCCCAGATGCGAGCCCTGTCGACCAACCCGGACCCGGCCTCCGCGTCACGCCCCTTCGACCAGGACCGTGACGGCTTCGTCCTCGCCGAGGGAGCAGTCGTGCTCGTGCTCGAGCGTGAGGACCATGCCCGAGCGCGTGGCGCGGCCGTCCACGGCTACATCGACGGCACCGCCGTGACGTCCGACGGCAGGGACATCGTCAACGCCGACCCCGCGAACCAGGCCCGGACCATCACTCGTGCGTTGCGCGACGCCGAGGCCGAGCCGGCCGACGTCGGGCTGGTCCACGCACACGCCACCTCGACTCCCGCGGGCGACCGGAACGAGTCCGATGCGCTGACCGCCGCCGGGATCGCGGCGCCGGTCACCGCCACGAAATCCATGACGGGACACATGCTCGGGGCAGCCGGAGCGGCCGGGACGTTCGCCGCGCTGCAGGCTCTCCGCCATCAGGTCATCCCGCCCACCGTGAACACCGAGTCCGTCGATCCGGAGATCCCGCACGACATCGTCACCACCGTGCGCGGAGCCGACATGGGCGTCGCTTTGGTGAACTCCTTCGGGTTCGGAGGGCACAACGTCGCACTCGTCGTCAGAAGCCGGTGAGCGGCACGCCTCCCACCGGTTCGTGCGGGACCGGTCCGGGTGTTAAGAAACCGTCAATGCCGCGCGTCGCACGCGTGTTGCGCCTTAGGTTCCACAGGTGACTACTGCAATCCGCCCGCCCGGCCTGGTCCCGCGACCCGCGGAGGCCCTGCGGCTCGCCGTCGTGGTCGGCGCCCTCGGCGTCGTGTTCGGCGACATCGGCACCAGCCCGATCTACACCCTCCAGACGGTCTTCAACCCGGCGGACCCGCACCCGGTGCCGGCCACCACGGAGAACGTCTACGGCGTCGTCTCGCTGATCTTCTGGTCGGTGATGCTCATCGTCACCATCACGTACGTGCTGCTGGCGATGCGGGTCGACAACGACGGCGAGGGCGGCATCATGGCCCTGATCACGCTGCTGCGCCGGTGGGCGAGGAACGGGTCGACGCGGACCACTCTCACGCTGGCCGGGCTCGGCCTGTTCGGCGCCGCGCTGTTCCTCGGGGACAGCATGATCACGCCGGCCATCTCCGTGCTCTCGGCGGTCGAGGGCCTCAAGATCATCAACCCCGAGTTCGAGGGCTGGATCGTCCCGGTCACCGCCGTGATCATCGTGATCCTCTTCGCCGCGCAGAAGTTCGGTACCGCGGCCGTCGGCCGGCTGTTCGGCCCCGTGATGATCACGTGGTTCGTCGCTATCGGCGCGTGCGGCATCTGGGGCGTGGCCAGCGAGCCCGGCATCCTCAAGGCGCTCTCGCCGACGTACGCGCTCGGTTTCCTGGCCGGCCGGTTCGACCTGGCGTTCTTCGCGCTCGCCGCGATCGTGCTGTCCGTGACGGGCGCCGAGGCCCTGTACGCCGACATGGGCCACTTCGGCCGCCGGCCGATCTCGGTCGGGTGGATCTTCCTGGTGCTCCCGGCGTGCACCCTGAGCTACATGGGCCAGGGCGCGCTGATCCTCCAGGACCGTGCCAACCTGTCGGCCCCGTTCTTCCTGCTGACGCCGGACTGGGCGCTGATCCCGATGGTGGTCCTGGCCACCGCCGCGACCGTCATCGCGTCCCAGGCCGTCATCACCGGCGCGTTCTCGGTGACGGCCCAGGCCGCGCAGCTCGGCTACCTGCCCCGGCTGCGGATCCTGCACACCTCCCGGTCCGAGCGCGGCCAGATCTACGTGCCGTGGATCAACTGGCTGCTCATGGTCTCGGTGCTCACGCTGGTCTTCGCGTTCCGCAACTCGGCCTCGCTGGCCTACGCCTTCGGCATGGCCGTGACCGGCACCATCACGATCACGACCACCCTCTTCTTCTATGTGGCCTGGAAGACGTGGAACGTGCCCAAGTGGGTGCTGGCGTCGATGGCCGCCGTGCTGCTGACGATCGACCTGCTGTTCCTCGCGGCGAACCTGACCAAGCTCGTGCACGGCGCGTGGCTGCCCCTCGTCATCGCGGTGACCGCGTTCACCGTCATGACCACCTGGCAGCGCGGGCGCGAGGTCGTCACCGCCAAGCGCGAGGCCATGGAGGGGTCGCTGCGCGCCTTCGTGGACGAGCTGCGGACCCGCAGGGCGCCGGTGCAGGTGGTCAGCGGCACGGCCATCTTCCTCAACCGCGGGAGCGAGACGGCGCCGCTCGCGCTGCGCGCGAACGTCGAGCACAACCACGTGCGCCACGAGCAGGTGGCGGTCGTGGCGGTCGACGTCGCCATCGTGCCGCGCCTGACCGACGAGGAGCGCGTGGTCGTCGAGCACCTCGGCGAGGGCCGGGACGGCATCACGCACCTCACCGTGCGGTTCGGGTACGACGAGCGGCCGGACGTGCCCGCGGCGCTGGCCCAGCTCGGGCCGGAGGACACCGAGGGCCGGCTCGACCTGGACAACGCGACGTACTTCCTGTCCCGCATCCAGCTCCGGCTCGGCAAGGAGCCGGGGATGCCGGCCTGGCGCAAGCGGCTGTTCATCGCGACGTCGTACATCACGGCGGACGCCGCCGAGCACTTCAACCTGCCCCGCGACCGCACGGTGCTGCTCGGCTCCCATGTGGACGTCTAGGCGCGTCCCGGCGCTGCCGGTCCGGACTCTCAACCTCGACCTGAGGCCGAGTCCGGGCGAACTTTCAACCTCAACCTGAGGCTGAGCCTGGGGCGAGGTGGTCGAGAACCGCTCCGGGTGACTGTTCGAACTCGGGGTGTGTTGCTCTGTGTGGACGATGTCGACGCAGAGCAACACACCCCGAATTTGCATGCGCCCCCAGCGGGGCGTCGGTGGCCTCCGATGTAGCTCGCCCGGTTGACGGAGATACCCCCTAGGGGTATATATGGAGTACGCAGCCCCATCGGGCATGCACTGCTCAACCCAGGAGCGACCCATGAACGAGCCACACCAGCACTCCACCGCGCAGCCAGTAGCACCCGCCCCGGCCGTGCCCGACGAGCACGCGCACCACGACCACATGTCGCACGAGGGCGCCCACACCGAAGTGCACGCCGGCCACGACCAGCACTCCGGCCACGACGAGCACTCCGGCCACATGGGCCACGCCGGTCACGGCGACCACGTCGGCCAGTTCCGGCGGCTGTTCTGGATCATGCTCGTGCTGGCGGTGCCGGTCGTCGCGTTCTCCGGCATGTTCGCGATGATCCTGGGCTACGAGCTGCCCGACGCCGCCTGGGTCACGGCGATCCCGCCGGTGCTCGGCACCGTCATGTACGTCTGGGGCGGCTCGCCGTTCCTCACCGGCGCCGTCTCCGAGCTGCGCTCCCGCAAGCCTGGGATGATGCTGCTGATCGGCCTCGCGATCACGGTCGCGTTCGTCGCGTCGCTGGGCGCCAGCCTGGGGCTGCTCGACCACCAGCTCGACTTCTGGTGGGAGCTGGCGCTCCTCATCGTGATCATGCTGCTGGGCCACTGGATCGAGATGCGCTCGCTCGCGCAGACGACGTCGGCCCTGGACTCGCTGGCGGCGCTGCTGCCGGACGAGGCCGAGCGGGTCGACGGTGACCAGGTCGTCAAGGTCGCGCCGGGCGACCTGGTGGTCGGCGACGTCGTCGTGGTGCGGCCGGGCGGGAGCGTCCCCGCCGACGGCCGCGTCGTCGACGGTCGGGCGGAGATGGACGAGTCCATGGTGACGGGGGAGTCACGCACCGTCCCGCGCGGCCCCGGCGAGCCGGTGACCGCCGGCACGGTCGCCACCGACTCCGGCCTGCGCATCGAGGTGACCGCCACCGGCGACGACACAGCCCTGGCCGGCATCCAGCGGCTGGTCGCCGAGGCCCAGGCCTCGTCCTCGCGCGCGCAGCGCCTCGCCGACACCGCCGCGGGCTGGCTGTTCTGGTTCGCGCTGGGCGCCGCGGCGGTCACCGCCGTCGTCTGGTCGCTCGCCGGGCTGCCCGACGACGCCGTGATCCGCACCGTGACCGTGCTCGTCATCGCCTGCCCCCACGCCCTGGGCCTCGCGATCCCGCTCGTGGTCTCCATCGCCACCGAGCGCGCAGCCCGCGGCGGCGTGCTCGTCAAGGACCGACTGGCGCTGGAGAGCATGCGTACCGTCGACACCGTGCTGTTCGACAAGACCGGCACGCTGACCAAGGGCGAGCCCACGGTCGCCGACGTCCAGCCGGCCGACGTCCAGCCCGCCGGTGAGCCCGGCGGGGCCGGTGAGCCCGGCGAGGGCAGCCTCGACGCCGGCACGCTGCTGGCGCTCGCAGCGGCCGCCGAGTCGGACAGCGAGCACCCGCTGGCCCGGGCGATCGTGCGGGCGGCGCAGGAGCGGGGTCTCACGGTCCCGCGTGCCACCGGGTTCGCGTCGTCGCCCGCCGTGGGCGTGACGGCGACCGTGGACGGCCACGAGGTCCGCGTCGGCGGGCCGCGCCTGCTGGAGGAGAACCGGCAGGACGAGCTGGCGGTGGCGCACGCCTGGCGCAAGGACGGCGCGATCATCCTGCACGTGCTGCGCGACGGCGTGGTGGCCGGCGCCATCAAGCTCGCCGACGAGGTGCGGGCCGAGTCCGCGGACGCCGTCCGTGCCCTGCACGACCGGGGCGTCCAGGTGGTCATGATCACCGGCGACGCCGAGGCCGTGGCCCGTTCGGTGGCCGACGAGCTCGGTGTGGACCGGTACTTCGCCGGCGTCCGGCCGGAGGACAAGTCCGCCAAGGTGGCGCAGCTCCAGGCCGAGGGCCGCAAGGTCGCGATGGTCGGCGACGGCGTGAACGACGCCCCGGCGCTCGCCCAGGCCGACGTCGGCATCGCGATCGGTGCCGGCACCGACGTGGCCATCGCGTCCGCGGGCGTGATCCTCGCCAGCGACGACCCCCGGTCCGTGCTGTCCGTGATCGAGCTGTCGCGGGCCAGCTACCGCAAGATGAAGCAGAACCTGTGGTGGGCGGCCGGGTACAACCTGATCTCGGTGCCCCTGGCCGCGGGCGTGCTGGCGCCGATCGGCTTCGTGATGCCGATGTCCGCGGGCGCCGTGCTGATGTCGCTGTCGACCGTGGTCGTGGCGCTCAACGCCCAGCTCCTGCGCCGCCTCGACCTCCGTCCGGGACGGCAGTAGCAGCGGCGGGAGCTGCGAGAACGCCTGTTGACCTGGTCCGGTGCGCCGCCTAGCCTTCTGGGCGGCGCACCGGACCGACGTCGGCACCGGGCCGGACCCGGCACCGGATCGACGTCGGCACCCGATCGAAGTCAAGGGAGACCTCGTGAAGCTCGTACCAGCGTTCCGTCCTGCTCTCCATCTGGTGACAGCGGTGTCAGCCGTTGCCCTCGTCGCGAGCGGCCTCGTCGTCGCCGGCAGCGCGACCGCCGCCCCGGCGGGCGGTACCGGCCCGGACCCGACGGGCGGGACGGCGTCGAGCTGGCGGGTGGAGGGCCCGCGCGGCTCGCACCTGGACGGGCTGCTGCGCCTGGACGCCGCCGGGCAGGTGGCGCTCGACGTGCTCGCCGACGGCGACACGGTGCTCTCGGCCACGCGGCTGGGCCTGCGGGGCAGCGACGGCGACCTGACCACCGGCCTGACGTTCGCCGGTCGGCAGGACCGCACGGTCTCGGACACCTACTCCATGAGCACCGGCAAGCGCGAGCGCCGCGGCTACACCCACCGGGAGTCGGTCTTCACGTTCGCCGACCCGGTGGGCGCACGGCTGCGGATCGCGGTCCGCGTGTCCGACGACGGCGTCGCCTACCGCTACCTGCTGGACGGGCCGGGCGAGCACCGGGTCGACGACGAGTCCGGCGCGTGGGAGCCGGCCGCGGACGGCCCGGCGTGGATGCAGCGCTCCTACGCCGTCAACTACGAGGCGGAGTGGAGCACCACGACCGCCGCGGCGGGCAACGGTTCCGGCAGCGTCGGGTACCCGGTGCTGTTCGGGCAGGGCGACCGGTACGTGCTGGTCACGGAGGCCGACCTGCACGGCGACTACTCGGGCTCGCATCTGACGCACGAGGCCGGCTCGCTGCGCTACGGCGTCGACCTCTTCGAGGGGCGCCCCGTCACCACGACCGGCGACCTGTCCACCCCGTGGCGGGTCGCGATCGTCGGTGACCTGGCCGGCGTCGTCGGCTCCACGCTGGTGGACGACCTCGCCACACCCGCCGCCCTGGACCCGGGCGCGGACTGGATCCGGCCCGGCCGGTCGAGCTGGAGCTGGCTGACCGATGGGAGCAGCCCGCGCGACGAGGCGCGCCAGCGGGACTTCGTCGACCTGTCCGCGCGCAACGGCTGGGAGTACGTGCTGCTCGACGAGGGCTGGGACGCGAGCTGGGTGCCGCGCACGGTCCGCTACGCGCACACCCGCGGCGTCGACGTGATCGTCTGGTTCCACAGCCGGGACCTGCGTACGCAGGAGCAGCGCGACGAGTGGCTGCCGCGGCTGAGGTCGTGGGGCGTGAGCGGCATCAAGGTGGACTTCATGGACTCCGACTCGCAGGAGATCCACCAGTGGTACGACGACGTGGCGCGCGACACCGCCCGGTACGAGCTGATGGTCAACTTCCACGGCGCCGCGCTGCCCACCGGCATGCAGCGCACCTGGCCGCACATCATGAGCTACGAGGCCGTGCGCGGCATGGAGAACGGGATCAGCCCCGAGCGCAGCCTCATCGTGCCGTTCACGCGCAACGTGCTGGGGTCGATGGACTTCACGCCCGTGGTGTTCTCCCGCGACAACGACAGGACGTCCAAGGCGCAGCAGGCCGCGATGGCGGTCGTCTACGAGTCGGGCTGGCAGCACATCTCGGACAAGCCCGAGGGGTACGACGACGAGCCGAACGCGCTGCCGTTCCTGCGGGACCTCCCCACGACCTGGGACGAGGTGCGGCTGCTCAGCGGCACGCCCGGGCGGGACGCGGTGCTCGCACGCCGCTCCGGGGACCGGTGGTTCGTGGGCGGCATGCGCGCGGGCTCCGGCGACCCGCTGCTGCTCCCGCTGGCGGGCCTGGCGCGGGGGTCCAAGGTGGTCGTCGACCTGCTGACGGACGACAGCGCGAACGGGTCGGCCACCGTGCACTCCACGGTGCGCACCACGGCCGCGGACACGCTGCGGATCCCGACGGCGGACAACGGCGGCTTCGTCGCCGTCGTGTGCGCGGCGACCGGGGGCCGGGAGTCGTGCCTGGACCCGGTCGAGGCGCGGCCGGACGCCACGATCACGGTCGACCCGGAGCAGGCCGACGTCGAGCCCGGCAGCACCGTGGCCGTGACGGCCGCGTTCGCGGTGGCGGACCGCGACGTCACGCGCGTGCGCCTGACGCCCGACCTGCCCACGGGCTGGTCCGCGGACCAGGGCACCCGCACCGTGGCGCGGCTCGCCGCCGGGCAGACCGCGCGCTTCACCTGGCAGGTCCGGGTGCCCGCCGACGGCGCGACGGGCACGTTCGAGGTGCCGGTCGACGTCGACTACCGGGCCGGCGGCGGCGACCACGTCGCCGCGAACCAGGCCACGCTGTGGGTCACGCCGCCCGTCCCGGCGGGGAACCCTTACGTCTCCGACCTCGACTGGACCGAGCAGAGCAACGGCTACGGCCCGGTCGAGCGCGATCGGTCCAATGGCGAGGCCGCAGGCGGTGACGGCGCGCCGCTGCGGATAGCGGGCACCACCTACGCCAAGGGCATCGGCATGCACGCGACCGGGTCGGTGACCGCGTGGCTCGGCGGCGCCTGCACGGCGTTGACGGCCGTGGTCGGGATCGACGACGAGGTGCTCGACAAGCCCGGCGACACCGGCGTCGGCTCCGTGCGGTTCGCCGTCTACGGCGACGGTGTGCTGCTCACCGAGACGCCGGTCCTGTCCAACGACGACGGCGGTGTGCCGCTCGACGTCGACGTCACCGGTGTGCGCCGCCTGCGCCTGGTCGCCGACGAGGGGCCGGACGGCAAGAACTTCGACCACGCCGACTGGGCCGACGCCCGCGTCGAGTGCGGGCAGGGCTGACGTTCAGCGAGTGTTCAGCCGGCCGCCGTGTGCGCTTCGCCCCAGCGGCCGGCCGCACCACCAGAGTCAGCCCCATGAACTCACGCATCCGTACCCGCGTCGGGGCCGTCGTCACCACGGCCGCGCTGGTGCTGTCCGGGGCCGTCGCCGTGGCCGGCGCGCAGGCCGAGTCCCAGGCCGAGTCCCAGGCCGACCTCCAGTCGGGCTCCGTTGCGGCGTCGGCCGCTCCGGCCGCGTTCGGCGGCGCGGGCAACGGCGGCGGCACCCCCGCCGAACGCGCCTACCGCGACCTGCTGGACCACGGCCCGGACGCCAAGATCCTCACCGCGGCCCACCGCGCGCAGTGGCGGGCGGCCCCCGAGAACAGCGCCCCCGCGATCCTGGCCGCGTTCGCGGACGGCGCGGAGATCGTCGAGCTGGACGTCCAGCTCACCGCCGACGGCGTCCCCGTGCTCATGCACGACACGACCGTGGACCGCACCACGAACGGGACCGGCCGCGTGGACAGCCTCACGCTGGAGCAGATCGAGGGCCTGCGGCTGCGCGAGGGCCTCGGCGGCGCGCAGGCCGCGCTCACCGACGAGCGGGTCCCCACGCTGGAGCAGGCGATGCGGCTCGCGAAGGACCGCGGCCTGGTCAACCTCGACAAGGGCTGGCCGTTCCGCGCGGAGATCTGGGACGTGCTGGTCGAGACGGGCACGGTCCGCAACGGCCTGTTCAAGTCGGACGCGCCCGTGGACCAGGTCCAGGAGTTCCGGGCCACGCACCGCGGCGCCGTCTACATGCACATGGTCACGGACGCGAACCTTGCGGACGTCGAGAAGTTCGGCGACGACCAGCCCGTGGCCTACGAGGTCAACTTCGACAGCACGGCCGACGCCGTCGCCCGCCGCCCGTTCCTGGACCGCGTCGCGAGCGGGAGCCGCGTCTGGAGCAACACGATGTGGAACGGGCTGTCCGAGCGGATGACCGACGAGGCGTCGCTGATCGACCCGCTGCGCGGCTGGCAGGCGCTGGTCAAGGGTTACCACACGACGATCTTCCAGACGGACGACGTCGAGAAGCTGGAGCGCTGGCTGCGCACGGGCGAGGGCGACCCGCTGCCGCGCGGCGCCGTCCGCGTCCAGGCGGAGGACTTCCTGCCCGGCGAGGGCGTCGGCTACCACGACCTGGAGCCCGCCAACCGCAGCAACCTGCAGATGCGCCCGGGCGAGGGTGTGGACATCCAGGACCTGGACGGGGCCGTCAGCCTCGGCTGGATGCGCGGCGGCGAGTGGCTCACCTACTCCGTCGAGGTGCCGAGGACCGGCGAGTACGAGGTCGCGGTGCGCGCGTCGTCGCCGTACTCGCCCGCCGGGACGTACACCGTGTCGTTCGACGACGGCGCGCCGAGCGCCCGGGTCGACGTCCGGAACACGACCAGCCACGCGAAGCAGGTGCTCCAGCCCAGCGGCGTCACGCAGCGCCTCACGAGGGGCACGCACACGCTGCGCATCGCCCTGCCCGAGGACGCGTACCAGAACTGGAACCTGGACCGCATCGAGCTCACCCCGGTCTCGCGCTGACGCGAAACCCCCGCACGTGTCAGACGTACAGGTCACCAGAGGGACCTGTACGTCTGACACGTGCGGCGCGGTGCTCGGGCGGGCCGTCGGATTGCATAGGCTTCGGACATGACGACACATCGACCGGAGCGGGGTGCGCCGTGGGTGGCCTGATGGGACTGCTGGACGACATCGCCGCGCTGGCAAAGCTCGCGGCGGCGTCCATCGACGACGTCGGCGCAGCCACGGGCCGTGCGACCGCCAAGGCGGCGGGCGTCGTCGTGGACGACACCGCCGTGACCCCGCAGTACCTGCGCAGCGTCGCGGCGCAGCGCGAGCTGCCGATCGTGAAGAAGATCGCGATCGGCTCGATCCGCAACAAGCTGATCTTCATCCTCCCGGCCGCGCTGCTGCTCAGCCAGTTCCTGCCGTGGCTGCTGCCGATCGTGCTGATGATCGGCGGCACGTACCTCG
The DNA here is from genome assembly GCF_040655935.1 of Promicromonospora sp. NPDC050262. Classification (NCBI taxonomy): domain Bacteria; kingdom Bacillati; phylum Actinomycetota; class Actinomycetes; order Micrococcales; family Promicromonosporaceae; genus Promicromonospora; species Promicromonospora sp. NPDC050262. The sequence goes on from NZ_JBFAKX010000003.1 coordinate 110,665, forward strand.
CCTACGAGGGCGCCGAGAAGATCTGGCACAAGATCTCCGGCCACAGCAAGGAGACGGTGCTCGCCACGGAGGTCAGCCCGGAGGCCGAGAAGAAGCTGGTTGCCGGCGCCATCCGCACCGACCTGATCCTGTCGGCCGAGATCATGGTGATCGCCCTGGACGAGGTGGCCGACGAGACCTTCTGGTCCCGGCTCCTCATCCTCGTCGTGGTCGCGTTCGTCATCACGATCATCGTCTACGGCGTCGTCGCGGCGATCGTGAAGATGGACGACGTCGGGCTGCGGCTCGCCGAGCGCGACTCCGGGTTCTCCCAGTCCCTGGGCCGCGGCCTGGTCAAGGCGATGCCGCGCGTGCTCGCCGTCATCTCCGTGGTCGGCACCGTCGCGATGCTCTGGGTGGGCGGGCACATCCTGCTCGTCAACCTCGGTGCGGACGGCACGGGCTGGATCCCCTGGCCCTACGAGTGGGTGCACCACCTCGAGGTGGTCATCCACGACGGCGCCGGGGCGCTCGGCGGCACCCTCGGCTGGCTGTTCAACACCCTCTGCTCGGCCGTGGTCGGCCTCGTGGTCGGCGCCGTCGTGGTGGCCGTGCTGCACCTGCTGCCGTCCCGGAAGAAGACGGCGGACGCCCCGGCGGCGCACTGACGTCAGGGGCGCACCGGGCTCAGGCGGCCGGGGTGCGTACCATCCCGAACTCGTTGCGGCGACGCAGCACGAACCCGAGGCTCTCGTAGAGCCGGATCGCGTTCGTGTTGCCCGCCGCGGCGTGCAGCATGGCCCGCGCGCCGCGCTCGCGGACGGCGTGCACGACGTCGAGCACCAGCCGCGTGGCCAGACCCTGGCCGCGGAACCGCTCGTCCGTGGCGACCGCGCTGATCTCGGTCCAGCCGGCGGGCCGCAGCCGCTCGCCGGCCATGGCCGCGAGCTCGCCGTCACGCCGGATGCCGACGTACCGGCCCATCTCGTGGGTGCGGGGCAGGAACGGCCCGGGCTTCGCACGGGACACGAGGTCCATCATCTCGGGGACGTCGGCGGCGCCCAGGACCACGGCCTCGGCGTCGGGCCTGCCCTGGACGCGCTCGGTCTCGACGAGCTGCACGCCGCCGAACACGTCGCCGCGCACCCAGCCGGCCGGCAGGGCGACGGACTCGGGCGGGGCGGGGAAGTCGGCGTCATACCCGACCAGGTCGACGATCGCGGCCCAGACGTCCGGGTCGTCCCAGGTGCGGACGGCGGCGAACGGCGAGACGTCCACGGGGTAGCGGCGGACGAGGTCCCCGCCCTCGGCGAGGTGGGCGTGCTCCCCGGCGAGCGACGACCAGGCGGCGTTGTCGAGCGCGGAGTAGTCGGGTGCCGAGGGGTCGGGTGCGGTGCCGCCGGAGGCGGCGTCGGTCAGGAGGCTCACGTCAATCACCAACTGGTGTCCGGCCGTGCGCATTCCGGCCCGACGCCGACCGCGGCCGCCCTCCCCTTCGAGGCCCGAGTTTCTCCTCTTTGACGCCGCTCAAAGCGGAGAAAACGTGGGTCTCGAAGGGGCGACGGGGGTGCCGCGGCGGGGCGGCTCAGCGTGCGGCGGACGCGGACGGCGCGGACGGCGTGGCCGGTTCGGCCGGCTGGGCCGGCGCGGCTGAACGGGCCGGCTCGGTCTGTGCGGAGCGGGACGGCGCCGGACCCCGGAAGATCGCGACGAGGTTGATCGTGAGCGCGACCGTGACCAGCCCGATCACGGGGACCAGCAGGTCGGCGTCCAGGTGCGGCCCGGTGGCCAGGAGACCCCAGCGGCCGACGGCGACGGCCCCGGCGAGCGCCGCCCACAGCGCCGTCTCCAGGGCGGGCAGCCACTCGCCGGCCCGGACATGGAACCCGCTGGCCATGAGCGTGACGACGGCGAGCCCGGCCGCGGCCAGCGGCGTCGTCCACTCGAAGGCGCCCAGGAGCAGGGGCAGGACGAGCGCGAACGGCGCCAGGAGCTCCGCCACGCCGGTCAGGACGACGATCGAACGGGGCAGGTCGTCGAACCCCGCCCAGCGGTCGATGCCGCGGCCTGCGATCTTGGGCAGCGCCGCGAACAGGAAGAACAGGGCGAGGACGATCTGTGCCGCCCACAGGGTGGTGGTGAGCATGATGCTCCTTCGGGTTCGTCGGACGGCGGTCTGCCGGCCGGGTGCGGACAGGACGAACGGGCGGTCGGGTGTGTGACGCCGTCACATCGCGGGGTGCCCGATCGTCGTGCGGGGCATGAGCGAAGCTAGACGCGAGCCCGTGCGCGGGCGGGAACCTGATGCGGGCGGTGCGTCCGGGGATGCCCGTGGACGGCCGGCCGGACCCGACGTCGAGCGGGTCGCCGCCGCGTCGCGGGACGACCGCGCCTACCTGCTGGCCGTCGCGCGGCGCATCCTGGCCGACCCCGCCGAGGCCGAGGACGTGGTGCAGGACGCGTTCGCGCGGCTGGCGACCCAGGACGTCGGCGGCATCCGCGACCTGCGCGGCTGGCTCGTCGTGGCGGTGCGGCGGCTCGCGCTGGACCGGATCGGGTCGGCCCACCGGCGCCTGTCCGCGCCACAGGACCCGGCGACCTGGGACTTCGGGTCCGGCACGGGGGTGCCGGGCCTGGGCCCGGGTGCGTCACCGGACCCGGCGGACCGGATCACCCTGGACGACGAGATCCGGCGCGCCCTGTCCGTCGTGCTCGACCGGCTGACGGCGGGCGAGCGCGCCGCGTTCCTGCTGCACGACGTGTTCGGGATCCCCTTCGAGAGCGTCGCGGAGACGGTCGGCCGCACCCCGGCCGCGTGCCGCCAGCTCGCCAGCCGCGCCCGGCGGGCGATCCGGGCGTCGCAGCCGACGGCGTCCGGGTCCGCCGGGTCGACGTCGGCCATGTCGGCATCTGCCGGGTCGACGTCGGCCGCGCACACGTCGATCGGTCCGGCGCCGACCGCACCGGCCGGGCACCGCGCCGACCCTCAGCTGCAGCGCGTGGTCGACACCTTCATCGCGGCCTGCGCCGGGGGAGACCTCGCGGCCCTGGTGCGGATCCTGCACCCCGAGGTCTCGGGCTGGGCGACGCTGCGCGGCGAGCGCGTCGGGTTCGACGTCGGCGCCGAGCGGGTGGCCGCCGGGTCCCTGCACTACCTGGGGCCGACGTCGGGCTGGACCCTGGCGCCCCTGCTCCTGGACGACGGGATGGCGCTCGTCGCGACGCGGGACGGCGCGCCCGTCGCCCTGATCCGCGTGCTCGTCGTGGACGGCCTGATCACGGCGATCCGCACGGTCCTGCTGCCCTGAGGTCGGCAGTTCGACCAGCGGAGTCGGCAGTCTGCACCGAGGTCGGCACAGGGATGTGCCGATCTCGGTGCAGAGTGCCGACCTCGGGGGCAGACTGCCGACCTCAGCACCAGGAGACCTCGCCTTGCGTTCGAGCGCGCTCGAATCCCTAACGTCGCCGCCATGACGACAGACAGTGCGACGACGACCAGCACAACCACCACCACGGTCACCAGCGGGGCCACCGCCGACACCAGGACCTGGCTCATCACCGGCGCGAGCTCCGGCCTCGGCCTCGCCCTGGCGGAGGCCGCGCTCCAGGCCGGGGAGCGGGTGGTCGGCACGGCGCGCCGGGCCGGCCGGTTCGGCGCGCTGCGGGCGCGGTACGGCGAGCGGCTGCTCGCGGTGGAGCACGACGTGCGGGACACGGCGGGGGCCGCCGCGGTCGTGGACCGGGCCCTGGACGCGTTCGGGCGGATCGACGTGCTGGTCAACAACGCCGGCGCGGGACAGGTGGGGACAGCCGAGGAGATCGGCGACGCCGCCCTGCGCGACATGCTCGACCAGCACCTGTTCGGTCCGGCGGCCTACGTGCGGGCGGTCCTGCCGCACCTGCGGGCGCGCGGCACGGGCGCGATCGTGCAGATGAGCAGCCAGGGCGGGCGCATGTCGTTCCCCGCGGTGGGCAGCTACTCGGCCGGGAAGTTCGCGCTGGAGGGCTGGTCCGAGGCGCTCGCCGGCGAGGTCGCCCCGTTCGGCGTCCGCGTGCTGATCGTGGAGCCCAGCCGGTTCCGGACGGCGTTCAACGCGGCCGGCGTGCTCCGCACCGCGGCCGCCGACCCCGCCTATGACGACGTGGCCGGCGCGGTCCGCGCGAACATGGCCGAGGCTCACGGCAGTCAGGAGGGCGACCCGGCCCGCGCCGCCGCCGTCGTCCGCCAGGTGCTGGACGCCGCGGACGCGCCGCTGCGCCTGCCGCTCGGCGCGGAGGCGGTCCGCAACCTGCGGCGCGCGTACGCCTACGCGGCGGACGACGTCGAGAAGTGGGCCGGTGCGTCCGAGTCCGCGGACTTCCCGGGCGTGCCCCCGGCCGTGCGAGCCTTCTGATGACCCGCACCCCGGGCCGCCTAGGCTGGTGGGCATGGCGACGGACGACCTGATGTCACGGGCCCTGGCGGCGCTCGGGGAGGACGGCGCGCCGTCGGCAGACGTCATCCACGCCCTCGCGGACGCGGACGCGGTGCCCGGACCCCTGCCGATCGCCGAGGCCGCCGCCTACCTCGACGTCTCGCCGCACACGCTGCGGTACTACGAGCGCGCGGGCCTGGTCGAGGTGGGCCGGGACGCCGCCGGGTACCGCCTGTACGACGCCGCGGCGCTGCGCCGCCTCGTCTTCGTCACCCGGATGCGGCTGTCGGGCATGCCGATGCGCGACGTGCAGCACTACATCGCCCTCGCGGACGCCGGCAAGGAGACCGAGCCGGAGCGCCTCGACCTCCTGCTGGAGCACCGCGACACCATCCGGCGCCGGATCCGGGAGCTGAACCTCTCGCTGGCGGCCACGGAGTACAAGATCGCCACCTACGGCGGTGCCACGGGTCCGGACGTCACGGACCCGGACGTCACAGACCCGGACGTCACGGACCCGGACGTCATAGGCCAGGACGACTAGCTCGGTCACGAGCGGCCCACCCGTCGCCGCGATCCCCTTTGCCGCGATCCCCTTTGAGGCCCGGGTTTCTTCGCTTTGAACGGTCCCAAAGCGAAGAAACCCGGGCCTCAAAGAGAATGCCCGGCGGGCCTGGCCGTCCGCCCGTCAGGCCTCCCGCGGCTCCGCGCTCGACCGGCGGGCCCGGAGCACCGCCGGCGACTCGTACCGCACCGACTCCGTGCGCCCCGCCAGCCGTTCCAGCAGCAGCCGCACCGCCTCGCGACCGAGGGTGATGCCGCTCTGGTCCACGCTGGTGAGCGAGACGAGGGGGTGTCGCGCGATCGGCACGTCGTCGTAACCGACCACCGACACGTCGCGCGCGTCGAGCCCGGCCTCCGCGACCGCGCTCAGCACGCCGACGGCCAGGGTGTCGTTGCCCGCGAAGATCGCGGTCGGGCGGTCGGGGGAGTCCAGGAGCGCGCGGGTGGCCGCATGGGCCTCCGAGCCGTCGAACATCGTGTGGATCACCTGCGGCTCCAGCCCGGCGGCGGTCATGCGCTCGCGGTAGACGGCGGTGCGCACCACGTGGGGCTCGGCACCGGCCTGGCCCGCCCACGGCGGCTCCGGCCGGGACGGGTGGATGGTCAGGTGCACGATGCGCCGGTGGCCGAGGTCGAACAGGTGCGACATGACCTGCTCGGCGCCGGAGCGGTCGTCGCCGGTGATCGTGTCGTAGCGGTCGGACCGGTCGTGCCGCCCGATCATCACCAGCGGCGTGCGCTCGGCGACCCGTTCGAGCCACGCGGGGTCCACCCGGGGCGCGATGGCCACGATGCCGTCGACCTGGCGGTCGGCGAGGCTGTTGATCGCCACGTCGCCCTTCTGGTCCCGCCCGAGCGGGGCGATGATCATCTGGTACGGGGTGTCCGCGAGCGCCTCCGTCGCGCCGTCGACGATCATCGTCAGGAAGTCGTTGCCCACCTGGGGGATCTCGAACCCGAGCGTGAAGCTCGCCCCGCGCATGGCCCGCGCGGCGACGCGCGGTCGGTACTCCAGCCGCTCGATGGCGGCGGTGACCTGGGCCCGCATGTGCTCGCTGACGCCGTAGGCGTTCCGGATCACCTTGGAGACCGCGGCCCGGGAGACGCCGGCCTCACGGGCGACGTCCTGGATCGTCGAGGGGCGGGGTCCGGGCTCCGCGGTGGGCCCCACCGCCGGGGAGGGCGGCGGCGGTGCCGGAGACGGTGCGGCGTCCGGCCTGGTCTCTGCTGAGGTCACGACTGTGTTCCCGATTCTGTAGATCGGTTGACACTCTACAGGGCCCTCGCTAGCGTGAACCCGCTGAAAGGATTCATTCGAGGGAGTGTAGATCGCTCTACGATCCTTTCGCTCTACAAGGAGGTAGAGAGATGTCCCGAGCAACTCGTCATCGCGTGGCGGTGGCCGCAGCGGCCGTCCCGCTGCTGGCCCTGGCCGGCTGCTCGTCGTCCGGCGACGACGGCGGAACCACCGAGATCACGTTCCTCACGACCAACGACGCGCCGAACCCCGAGACCGCGGACGCCCTGATCGAGGCCTTCGAGGCCGAGCACCCCGACATCTCGGTCAGCGTCGAGATCCGGCCGGGCGGCACCGAGGGCGACAACCTGATCAAGACCCGGCTGTCGACGGGGGAGATGGCCGACGTCTTCTTCTACAACTCGGGCTCCCTGCTGCAGGCGCTCAACCCGGACTCGACGCTGGTCGAGCTGGGCGACCAGGAGTGGGTCGGCTCGCTCACCGAGGAGTTCGTCCCCGTCGTGAGCACCGACAACGGGATCTACGGCGCGCCCCTGGGCGCCTCGTTCGCGGGCGGCGTCGTCTACAACAAGCGGGTCTACGAAGACCTCGGGCTCGCCGTCCCCGAGACCTGGGACGAGTTCATGGCGAACAACGAGACGATCGCCGCCGAGGGCGACGGCGTGGCCCCGGTCATCCAGACCTACGGCGAGACCTGGACCAGCCAGCTCTTCGTGCTCGGCGACTTCGCCAACGTGACCGCCGTCGACCCCGAGTGGGCCGAGCAGTACACGGCGCACCAGCGGTTCTACGCCGACGAGCCCGCGCTCCTGGGGTTCCAGCACCAGCAGGAGGTGGCGGAGGCGGGCTTCTTCAACGAGGACTTCCCGTCCGCGACGTTCCCGGACGGCGCCCGGATGGTCGCCGAGGGCGAGGGCGCGCACTACCCGATGCTGTCGAACGTGATCCAGACGATCCTGCAGAACACGCCGGACGCGGTGGACGACATCGGCTTCTTCGCGCTCCCCGCGACGGACGCGGAGAACACCCAGGCGACGATCTGGCAGCCGAACGCCGTCTACATCCCCCGGTCCACGGAGGGCGCCGAGCTCGAGGCGGCCAAGGAGTTCGTCGCGTTCGTCAACAGCGACGCCGGGTGCGACATCCAGAACGAGCTGCTCCCGCCCGCCGGGCCGTACGCGGGCACCTGCGAGGTACTGGACTCCGCCCCAGCGCTGCTCGACGACATCCAGGCGTACTTCGACGCCGGGAAGACCGCCAACGCCCTGGAGTTCATCTCGCCCGTCAAGGGGCCGAACCTGGAGCAGGCCACCGTCGAGGTGGGTTCGGGCATCCGCACCGCGGAGGACGCCGCCGCCTTCTACGACCAGGACGTCGAGAAGCAGGCCAAGCAGCTGGGCCTCGAGGGTTGGTGATGTCCGCCACCACCGAGGTGCGGGCCGCCGGACGACGTCGGACGACGGCCCGCACCTCCCTGACCCAGCGCGCCACCTACCCGTCGTGGTTCTACCTGCCGGCCGGCGTGCTCTACCTGATCTTCTTCGCGGTGCCCACGTTCGCGTCGTTCTGGTTCAGCCTCACGCGCTGGACCCTGTTCGACACCGAGTTCATCGGCCTGGAGAACTACATCCAGTTCTTCTCGGAGCCCCAGCTCTCGCGGGGGTTCGTGAACACGCTCGTCTACGGGTTCGTGACCTCGGGCGCCAAGGTGGTGCTCGGGCTGGCGCTGGCGGTGCTGCTCACCTCGCAGCTCGTGGGCCGTGGCTACCTGCGCTCCGTGGTGTTCTTCCCGGTGCTGGTCTCCACGATCGGCGTCGGCATCACCTTCACCGCCCTGCTCGACCCGTTCGACGGGGTGGTCAACACCGTGCTCGCCGCGTTCGGGATCGAGGGGCCCGGATGGTTCACCGACCCGAGCACGGCTCTGCTGACGATCGCGGCCGTGGACGTCTGGAAGGGGCTCGGCATCGCCACGCTCATCTACATCGCCGGCATCGTCGCCATCCCGCAGGAGTACTACGAGGCCGCGCGGGTCGACGGCGCGGGCCGCTGGCAGCAGTTCCGTTCCATCACGCTGCCCCTGGTCCAGCCGGCCACGGCGACCGTCATCATCCTGTCGCTCATCGGCGGCCTGCGGTCGTTCGACCTGATCTGGGCGACCACGGGCGGCGGTCCCGGGTTCACCAGCGACGTCATCGCCTCCGTCATCTACAAGCAGTACCAGGCCGGTTTCTACGGGCTGTCCACCGCGGGGAACGTCATCCTGTTCCTCGTGGTGACGGCGATCATGGTGCCGCTCTCGATGCTGCTCAACCGCAAGGAGGTCGAGCGATGAGGCGCGCCGGGTCCTGGGCCACGGGCATCGCGGCCGTCGCCGTGTCGGCGGTGGTGTTCCTCGTGCCGTTCGCGTTCATCTTTCTCACGGCGTCGAAGGACGCGTCGTCCGCCTCGCGGCTGGAGTTCTCCCTGCCGGAGGACTGGGCGTTCGTCGAGAACCTGAGCGAGGTGCTCGCCACGCGCGACGGCATCGTGGTGCGGGCCTTCGTCAACAGCACGGTCCTGACCGTGGTCAGCGTCGCGATCATGGTGATCCTCGCGGCGATGGTCGGCTACCTGCTGCAACGGCGGCAGTCACGCCTCAACCCGGTGGTCAACTTCTTCGTGCTGGCGGGGCTCATCGTGCCGCCCGCCGTGGTGCCGACGATCTGGGTGCTGCAGGGGATCGGGCTGTTCAAGACCATGCCCGGCCTGATCCTCGTCGAGGCGACGTTCGGCCTCTCGTTCTGCATCCTGCTGTTCCGCGCGTTCGTCGCGACCATCCCCCGCGAGCTCGACGAGGCGGCGGTCATCGACGGCGCCGGGCCCCTGCGGCTGTTCTTCGCCGTCATCCTGCCGCTGCTGCGGCCCGTGATCATCACGATCGTCGTGGTGCAGGCGGTCAACGTGTTCAACGACTTCACCAACCCCCTGTACTTCCTGCCGGGGGACGAGAACGCGACCGTGCAGCTCACGCTCTACAACTTCCAGAGCCAGATGGTCAGCCAGTTCAACCTGCTGTTCATGGACATCCTGCTGATCACGGTGCCGCCGCTGGTCATGTACATCTTCTTCAACCGCCAGATCGTGGCCGGCATGACGTCCGGCGCGGTCAAGGGCTGAAAGGGGCCACCGATGGAGACCCACCACACCGATACCCCGACCGCCGGCGGCGCGACCCGCGTCCGCGAGGTGCGGATCGAGCGCCGGACCGACGGCGCCTACGCCGACACCCCGACCCCGCGCCTGAGCTGGACCGTCGGGTCCGACGTGCCCGGCTGGTGGCAGGCGGGCGCCGAGGTGCGGCTCGACGGCGACCAGGTGCGCACCCTGGAGACCGACGAGTCGCGGTTCGTGCCCTGGCCGTTCGACCCGCTGGCGCCGCACGCGCGGCACACGCTGGAGGTGCGGGTCACCGGCACGGACGGCGGTACCTCGCCATGGAGCGAGCCCGTCACCGTGCGCAGCGTCTTCCTGGCCGACGGCGAGTGGGCGGCCGCCTTCGTCGGCCTCGCCGATCCACCCGACGACGCCACGCCCGGCCTCCTGCGCACCGAGCTCGACCTGCCCGGCGACGTCGTCCGCGCCACCCTCCACGCGTCCGCGCACGGCGTCTACCAGGTCGAGATCAACGGCCAGGACGTGGACGACGCCGTGCTCAAGCCCGGCTGGACCGCCTACCAGCACCGCGTGGTGCACGAGGCCACCGACGTCACCGCGCTGCTGCGGACCGGCGCCAACGCCGTCGGCATCCGGTTGGCCGGCGGGTGGTGGACCGAGCACTACGGCTTCCACGGCGCCGCCCGGACCTTCTACGGCGAGCAGCCCGCCGCGGCCGTGCAGCTCCACGTCGAGCTCGCCGATGGGACCACCCGGGTGCTGACCACCGGGCCGGACTGGCGCGGGGCGGCGGCCGGGCCGGTCGTGGCCAGCGGCATCTACGCGGGCGAGCGGGTCGACGCCGGCCGCGCCGTCCCCGGCTGGAGCCTGCCCGGCTTCGACGACACGGCGTGGGCGCCGGTGCGCGTGGACACGTCCGACGTCGTGCCCGAACCCGCGATCGCCGAACCCGTGCGGCGGGTCGACGAGGTGGCGGTCCGCGACGTGATCACCACGCCCTCGGGGCGCACGGTGCTCGACTTCGGGCAGAACCTCGTCGGCCGCCTCCGCGTGCGCGTGACGGGGGAGCCGGGGCAGGTGATCACGCTCCGGCACGCCGAGGTGCTGGAGCACGGCGAGCTTGGCGTCCGCCCGCTGCGCCACGCCGCGGCCACCGACCACCTCGTGCTTTCCGGCGGCGAGGACGCCTTCGAGCCCGAGTTCACCTTCCACGGCTTCCGGTACGCCGAGGTGGACGGTTGGCCCGGCGAGCTCGACGCCGACACCGCCCGCGCGGCGATCACCGCCGTCGTGATCAGCAGCGACATGCGCCGCACCGGATGGTTCGAGAGCTCCGACGAGCGCGTGAACCGGCTGCACGAGAACGTCGTGCAGGGCATGCGCGGCAACTTCGTCTCCCTGCCCACCGACTGCCCCCAGCGCGACGAGCGCCTCGGCTGGACCGGCGACATCCAGGTCTTCGGGCCCACCGCGAGCTACCTCTTCGACAGCGACGCCTTTCTGGCCTCCTGGCTGCGCGACGTCGCCGCCGAGCAGGCCGACCGCGGCGGCGTCTGCCCCGTCGTCGTGCCGTTCGTGCTGCCCTTCGGGTCCAAGCCCGCCGCCGCCTGGGGCGACGCCGCCACGGTGGTGCCCACGACCCTGCTCGAACGGTTCGCCGACCGGCGGGCGCTCGCGGAGCAGTACCCGTCCATGCGGGCGTGGGCCGACGTGCTGCTGGACCTGTCCGGGGAGCGGCTGCTCTGGGAGGGCATGTTCCAGTTCGGCGACTGGCTCGACCCGGACGCGCCGCCGGACGACCCGGCGGGCGCCAAGACGGATCCCGACATCGTGGCCAGCGCGTACCTCGTGCGCTCGCTGCAGCTCGTCACCGCGGCGGCGCAGGAGCTGGGCGACGTCGAGGGAGCCGCGCGGTACGGCGACCTCGCCGAGCGGGCGCGGCGGGCGTGGGTGGCCGAGTACACGACGCCGGCCGGCCGGATCGTCTCCGACGCCCAGACCGCGTACGCGCTGGCCGTCGTCTTCGACCTCGTGGACGGCGCGACCCGGGCCGTGATGGGCGACCGGCTGGCCTGGCTCGTGCGCCGGGCCGGCTACCGCATCGGCACCGGGTTCGTGGGCACGCCGATCATCCAGGACGCGCTCACGGTCACCGGGCACGCCGACGTCGCCGCGCGGCTGCTGCTCCAGACCGGCGTCCCGTCCTGGCTGTACGCGGTGACGATGGGCGCCACCACGGTCTGGGAGCGGTGGGACAGCATGCTGCCGGACGGCAGCATCAACCCCGGGGAGATGACGTCGTTCAACCACTACGCCTTCGGGGCCGTGGCCGACTGGCTGCACCGCGCCGTGGCGGGGCTCGCCCCGGACTCGCCCGGCTACCGGCGGCTGCGGATCGCGCCCGTGCCGATCGCGGGCCTGGACCACGCCGCGACGCGGTTCGAGACGCCCTACGGCCTCGCCGAGGCGGGCTGGGCGGCGCGGGACGGGCAGATCGTGGTGCACGCGGTGGTGCCGCCGAACGCGTCGGCGGTGGTGGTGCTGCCGGGCGGCTCCGACGAGATCGGGGTGGGCGCCGGGCGGCACGAGTGGATCGTGCCCGACCCGCGCGACCGGTCCGTCCCGCCGCCGGTCACGCTGGACTCGACGCTCGGCGCCGTCGCCGACGACCCGGAGGCGTTCGCGACGGTGCTGGCCGCCGTCGAGGCCGCGGACACCGGGCAGACCGGTGCCCTGCGATCGCTCAAGGAGTGGACCGACCAGCGCACCCTGGAGGAGGAGCTGGTGCGGCTGCCGTCGGGGGCGCTCGACCAGGTGCGGACGGCGCTCGACGAGCTCAACGCCCGGCGCGGTGCGGTCGTGGCGGGGTAGCGGGGTCGGCAGTCTGCGCCGCAGAGTCGGCAGTCTGCATCGAGGTCGGCACAGCGATGTGCCGACCTCGATGCAAGCTGCCGACCTCCCACCCGGAGTGCCGACCTCGCTGGCGGGGGCGGGGGTTGAAGCCAGCGGGCGCCGGCCTCAGTCGAGGCAGAACTCGTTGCCCTCGATGTCCTGCATGTTCTGGCACGACTCGTTCTCGCCGTCGGCCAGCAGCAGCACCCCGCGCGTCGCGCCGATCGCCTCCAGGCGGACGGCCTCGGACTCCAGGACGGCCAGGCGCTCCTCGCCCACCAGGCCCCTCCCGACCTTGACGTCGAGGTGCACCCGGTTCTTGACGACCTTGCCCTCGGGCACGCGCTGGAAGAACAGTCGCGGGCCCACGCCGTTCGGGTCGCTCGCGGCGAACCACGAGTCCCGCTTCTCGGCGGGCAGCGAGAGGTTGTACTCCTCCCACGTGTCGAAGCCGTCCTCCGTCGGGTCCGGGGGGACGTATCCCAGCGCCTCGCACCAGAACCGGCCCACGCGCTCGGGACTGGCACAGTCGAAGGTGATCTGGACAGGCTGCACGGTCGTCATGGCCACACCCTAGGACGGCGGCGGGCCGCCGATCACTCTGATTCCCTCACACCGGTTCCCTCACACCGATTCCTTGGTGATGCTCCAGCCGCCGTCGACGTTCAGCTCGACGCCCGTGACGAACGACGCCCGGTCGGAGCACAGCCAGGCGATCGCGTCGGCCACCTCGGACGCCTCGCCCAGGCGGCCGAGTGCCGTCGCCGCCGCGGCGCTCGCGAGCTCGGCCTCGCCCACGCCGTCCCAGTGCGGCGTGAGCACGGGCCCGGGCAGCACGCTGTTCACGCGCACGGCGGGCCCGTACTCGGCGGCGAGCTGCCGGGCCAGCCCCGTCATCCCGGCCTTGGCCGAGGCGTAGGCTGCGCGGCCGGGCAGCCCGAAGTGCGCGTGCACGGAGGACACCATGACCACCGCTCCGTTGCCCGACGCCGACAGGTCGGGCAGGAGCGCGCGCGTGGCCAGGTAGGCACCTGTGAGCGTGACCCGGATCTGGTGCTCCCAGCTCTCCGGCGGCGTGTCCTCCAGCGACGCGACGCGGGTCGCGTACGCATTGTTCACCAGGATCTGCGGGCGGCCGAGCTCCGCCCGGCAGGCGGTGACTGCGTCGGCCCAGGCGGCCTCGTCGGCCACGTCCATGACGGACGCCGCCGCCCGGTACCCGGCGGCGCGCAGCTCGTCCCGCAGGTCGAACACGGTGGGGGAGATGTCGACGAGGAAGACGCCGGCGCCGTCCTCGGCCAGGCGCCGGGAGGTCGCCTCGCCGATGCCCCGGGCGGCGCCGGTGACGACGGCGGTGCGACCGTCCGGGGGGAGCTCACGCGTCATGACCAGGGCCTTTCGTCGGGGGCGTACCGCCGCAGGCTACCTGTCAGATCGGGTACGGCCGCGACCCGGCCTGGACCGTGATCCAGCGCAGCTCGGTGAACTCCTCGATCGCGGCCCGCGAGCCGAACCGCCCCCACCCGCTGGCGCCCACCCCGCCGAACGGCATCTGCGGCTCGTCGTGCACCGTGGCGCCGTTGACGTGGCAGATCCCGGACCGGATGCGGCGCGCGACGTCGAGCGCGCCGCTCACGTCGCGGCTGAACACCGCGGCCGACAGGCCGTACTCCGTGTCGTTCGCGATGCGGACCGCGTCGTCGGCGCCGTCGGCCTCGATGATCGACACGACCGGGCCGAACGACTCCTCGCCGTAGATCCGCATGCCGGGCCGCACGCCCCGGACGACGGTGGGCCGCAGGTACAGCCCGTCGGCCGTGCCGCCGGCGATCACCTCGGCGCCCTGCTGCTGGGCGTCGGCGATCAGGTCGAGCACGTGGTCCCGCGCGGCGGCGTGCACCATCGGCCCCACCTGCGCCTCCGGGTCGTCCGGGGCGCCCACCGCCAGGGCCGCGGCCCGGGCGGCGAGCCGCGCGGCGAGGTCGTCCGCGACCGAGCGGTCGACGATCACGCGCTCGGTCGACATGCAGATCTCGCCCTGGTTCATGAACGCGCCGAAGCTCGCGGCGGCCGCCGCCTCGGCGAGGTCGGCGTCGGGGAGCACGACCAGCGGCGCCTTGCCGCCGAGCTCCAGCAGCACCCGGGTCAGGTGCCGGCCGCCGAGCTCGCCGATCACGCGGCCCACCCGGGTCGAGCCGGTGAAGTTGACGCGGCGCACGGCGCGGTGCGCCACGAGGGCCTCGACGACCGCGGGCGCGTCCTGGGGCGCGTTGCTGATCAGGTTGACCGCGCCGGCGGGCGCCCCGGCGTCGTGCAGCACGTCGACGATCGCGGCCTGGGTGCGCGGCGTCTGCTCGGAGGCCTTGAGCACCACGGTGTTGCCGAGCACGAGCGGCATCGCGACGGCCCGCACGCCCAGGATCAGCGGGGCGTTCCACGGGGCGATGCCCACGACGACACCCGCGGGCTGCCGCACTCCGTATGCGGTCAGCCCCGGGACGTCGGACGGGATGATCTCGCCCACCGCCGAGTAGGCCTGCGCCGCCGCCTCGGCCAGCATGCCGGTGGCCACGTGCACGTTGAACGCGCACCACGGCCGCGTGGCGCCCATCTCCTGGCCCATCACCGCGGCGATCTCGTCCGCCCGCTCGGCGAGCAGGCCCGCAGCCCGCTGCAGCACCTCGCGCCGTGCGGCCGGCGGCAGGCCTGACCAGCCCTCCAGGGCCGCGGCGGCGGCGTCGGCCGCGCGGTTCGCGTCCGCGACGGAGGCGGCGGCGATCCGGGCGATCGGCTCGCCCGTCAGGGCACGGACGAAGTCGGTGTAGCGGCCGCCCTCCGCGGGCACGTGCTGCCCGCCGATGAACAGGTCGGCGGTGGGGCCGGGGGAGGTGTCGCGCTCTGGCATGGCTGCTCCTCGTCGAGACGGCCGCCCTCCTCGTCGAGGGCGGGCACCAACGAGTATTCCGCGACCGCCCGCGGACGTCTTCTGCTATTACCCCTAATGCAAACGTTGACATAGAAGTTATTCGCTCCTACTGTTCACGGCAGGCCGGGCCGGCGTGGGTTCCGGCCGGCAGTTCGAACGAAGCACGGCGAACGAAGCAGACCGAACGATGGGGTTCGAATGAGCTACGTGACAGGCAGCGCGGCACCGGTGTCCGGTACCGCGCTCTACGACCCGGACGTCCTGGCGGACCTGGTCGCGCGAGTGGGCGAACGGCTCGGTACCGCGGTGGCGGACGCCGTGGGGCGCTGCATGGCGGACACCCTGGCGCGGACCATCACGCCGCACCCGGACGGCACCGCCTTCGTGATCACCGGCGACATCCCGGCGATGTGGCTGCGGGACTCCACGACGCAGCTCGCGCCGTTCCTGCACCTGGTCGCCCGCGACGAGCGCCTCGCGGACACGATCGCGGCCGTCTCGCGGCGGCAGCAGGCCTCGATCCTGCGCGACCCGTACGCCAACGCGTTCAACGACGGGCCTACCGGCGCGGGGCACCGCGACCGCACGGGCCGGCCGGGCGCGGACGGTCCGGAGGCGGAGCAGTCGCCGTGGGTCTGGGAGCGCAAGTACGAGATCGACTCCCTGGCCTACCCGCTGCAGCTCGCCCACGACCTGTGGCGCGCGACCGGCCGCACCGACCACCTCGCCGACCTCGGCCGGGTGGGGCGCACGGTCGTCGACCTGTGGCGCACCGAGCAGCGGCACCAGGAGGCGTCGTCGTACACCTTCGAGCGGACCGACTGCCCGCCCACCGACACGCTCGTGCGCGGCGGTCGCGGGCCCGAGGTGTCGTACACGGGCATGACCTGGGCGGGCTTCCGCCCGAGCGACGACGCGTGCACCTACGGCTACAACGTCCCGGGCAACGCGCTCGCGGCGACGGCGCTGGGTCAGCTCGCCGAGCTCGCCACCGAGGTGCTGCACGACGCCGACCTCGCCGCCCGGGCGAACGACCTGCGCGGCGAGATCGAGCGCGGCATCCGCGAGCACGGCGTGGTTACCGGCCCGGACGGCGCGCCGGTGTACGCGTACGAGGTCGACGGCCGCGGCGGCGTGCTGCTGGCCGACGACGCCAACACGCCGAGCCTGCTCGCGCTGCCCCTGACGGGCTGGTGCCGCGCGGACGACCCGCTCTACACCGCGACCCGCGACCTGGTGCTGAGCCCGGCCAACCCGTACTACTACAGCGGCTCAGCGGCGTCGGGCATCGGCAGCCCGCACACGCCCGAGGGGCACGTGTGGCCCATCGCGCTGGCGATCCAGGGCCTGACCACCACGGACCCGGCGGAGCGCCGCGCCCTGCTGGACCTGATCCTGGCGACCGACGACGGTACGGGCGCGGTGCACGAGTCGTTCCACGTGGACGACCCGGGCACCTGGACCCGCGAGTGGTTCTCGTGGGCGAACGCCATGTTCTGCGAGCTGGCGCTGGAGACGGCGGGCCTGCGCACCCACCGCCGTCCGGCCCCGGAGCCAGCATCGTGAGCGCCGCGGTGAGCGCCACCCGGCGCCAGCAGACCATCAGCGCCTGGATCTTCCTGGCCGTCCCGGTCGTGCTGTTCGTGATCTTCCTGCTGCTGCCGGTGGTCATGGCGATCGGCCTGAGCCTGACCGACTACGCCGTCATCGGCGACTTCGAGTGGGTGGGCCTGGACAACTACGCGCGCATCGCGGGCGACCCCATCTTCTGGGTCGCCGTGCGCAACACCGCGTTCTACACGGTGCTGTACGTGCCGGCCGGGCTGCTGGTCGCGCTCGGCACCGCGCTGCTGCTCAACCGCAGCACGCGCACCGCCCGCGTCTTCCGCACCCTGTTCTACATCCCGGTCGTGTCCTCGACCGTGGCGACGGCGGCCATCTGGTTCTGGCTGCTCAACCCGCAGTACGGCCTGCTCAACGCGGCGCTCGGCTGGTTCGGCATCGACGGGCCGGCGTGGCTGTACGAGTCCCGCTGGGCCATGATCGCCATCGTCATGATGAGCGTCTGGGCCGGCTTCGGCGCCAACATGATCATCTACCTGGGCGCCCTGCAGGGCGTGCCCGGCGAGCTCGTGGACGCGGCCCGGGTCGACGGCGCCGGGGCGTTCCGGGTGTTCTGGCACGTGACCCGGCCCTCCATCGCGCGGGCGACGTTCCTCATCCTCACGCTGCTGCTGATCGCCGCGTTCCAGGTGTTCGACCAGGCGTACGTGCTGACCAAGGGCGGTCCGGGCAACTCGACGGTGACCCTCGTCTACTACATCTACGACCGGGGCTTCGGGCGGCTGGAGATGGGCTACGCCTCGGCGCTGTCCTTCGTGCTGTTCCTGGTGATCCTCGTCTTCTCGGTCGCCAACGCCCGCGCCACCGGACGGGAGAACGACCG
The DNA here is from genome assembly GCF_040655935.1 of Promicromonospora sp. NPDC050262. Taxonomy (NCBI): domain Bacteria; kingdom Bacillati; phylum Actinomycetota; class Actinomycetes; order Micrococcales; family Promicromonosporaceae; genus Promicromonospora; species Promicromonospora sp. NPDC050262. Next base: position 128,301 of record NZ_JBFAKX010000003.1, read on the forward strand.
TTGACCGCCCTGGCGACCGCCCCCGCGAGCGCCCCGGCGCCCGCCCCGCAGCAGCTCACCACGTCCCGGCCGCTGACCGCCCGCGCGCTGACCGGGAAGGTCGTCTGGACGCTGGCCGTGGTGCTGATCAGCGTCACCACGGTGATGCCCCTGGTCTGGACGCTGTCCACGTCGCTCAAGCCCGAGGGCGAGATCCTCTCGTCCTACCTCCAGCTCGTGCCGGACAACCCGACCCTCGCCAACTACGTTGCGCTGTTCGCCGACGGCCCGTTCGGCCGGTACCTGGCCAACTCGGCGGTCATCGCGCTCGGCGGCGTCGTCACCAACCTGTTCTTCGGGGGGCTGGCCGGGTACGCGCTGGCCAAGCTGAGCTTCCGCGGCCGCGGCGTGGTCTTCTCGCTGTTCCTCGGCTCCATGATGGTGCCGGGCATCATCACGATGGTCCCCACGTTCCTGGTGCTGCGGCACTTCCCGCTGGCGGGCGGCAACGACCTGTTCGGCGAGGGCGGGGCGGGCCTGATCAACGGCTACGGCGCGGTGCTCGTCCCGTTCGCCGCCGGGCCGTTCGCCGTGTTCTTCATGCGGCAGTTCTTCCAGGCGCTGCCCGACGAGCTCGGCGACGCCGCGCGCATCGACGGCGCGAGCGAGTTCCGGATCTTCTGGAACATCTACCTGCCGCTGGCCCGCGCGGGCCTCGCGGTACTGGGCGTGCTCACCTTCCAGGCCGGCTGGAACAGCTTTCTCTGGCCCCTGATCGCCCTGAACGACCCGGAGATGCTCACCGTGCAGGTGGGCCTGGCCGGGTACGTCAACGAGTACCAGACGCAGTACGGGCCGCTGCTGGCCGGCACGATCCTGGCGAGCCTGCCGGTCCTGCTGGTCTTCGTGGTCGCCCAGCGCTACATCATCGAGAACTTCGCCCACTCGGGGACGAAGTGACCAGCACCCTGCAAAGGAGCAGAGTCATGAGGTCTGCAGCACGGATCACCGGGGCCCTCGCCGCGGCAGCAGTCATGATGGGCGCCCTGGGCGCCTGCGGGAGCGCGTCGGACGGCGGCTCCGCCGGTGGGCCCGAGGAGGTCACCTTCTGGGGCTCCTGGTCGGGCGCCCAGGCCAAGCAGCTCCAGGCCCAGGCCGACGCCTTCAACGAGGCTCAGGACGAGTACGAGGTGACGTACGTGGGGCAGGAGCTCGTGGAGGAGAAGCTGCTCACGGCGCTCGCCTCGGGCAGCGTGCCCGACGTCGTCCTCTGGGACCGGTACAACACCCCGCTGTACGTGCCCAAGAACGCCCTGGCGCCGCTCGACGAGTACATCGCGGCGGACGGCGTCGACACCGCCCAGTTCTACGAGCAGGCCATGGGCGAGCTCGTGGTCGAGGGGGAGACCTACGGGCTGCCGCTGCTCGTGGACAACCGGTCGCTCTTCTACAACACCGAGCTCCTGGCGGACGCCGGCGTCGAGCCGCCGACCGACTGGGACTCGCTGAGGTCGGCCGCCGAGGCGGTCACCGAGCGCGCCGGCGGCAAGCTGTCCGTCGCGGGCTTCGCCCTGGACGACCCGGGCCTGTTCAACATCTGGCTGCGGCAGGCCGGCGGCCAGATGTTCAGCGAGGACGGCACCGCGACCGCCTTCAACAGCCCCGAGGGCCTGGAGGTGCTGGAGTTCTGGCAGGGACTGCTGGACGCCGGTGTGTACGAGCCAGGTTTCGGCGAGGGCGTCGACTCGTTCGCGGAGGGCTCCACCGCCATCAAGTACGACGGGCCGTGGGCGCTGACCGCGCTCGACGAGGCCGAGGTGGACTACGGCATCGTGCAGCCGCCCGTCGGTCCCGACGGCGACCAGGGCGCGGGCATGGGCGGGTTCGGCCTGGTCATCCCGAGCGGGGCGCAGAACCCGGACGGCGCCTGGGAGTTCATGAAGTGGTGGACCACGCAGCCCGCGAACGGCGTGGACTTCGCCAGGATCTCCGGCTGGATCCCCGCCAACATCGAGGCCGCCAACGACCCGTACTTCACCGAGGACGACCGCTACCAGGCCTTCATCGAGACGATGGAGTACGCCCAGGTCCGCTCCGACATCCCCGGCGCGTCCGACGTCGAGGGCAAGGCCCTGATCCCCGCCCTGGAGCGCTTCCTGGGCGGCGAGACCGACGCCGCCACCGCGCTGCAGGAGGCGCAGGAGCTGGGCGACCGGATCCTGGCCGACAACGCGCAGTGACCACGCCGCGTGCCGCGCGTCCGAATCGGGCGCGCGGCACGCGCCACCCCGTGCGCGTCCCCGCGCACCGACCTAGGAGACCTGTGAACGCCTCGAACCCCTGGCCCGCCCGCGCCGACCTGGCCCAGCGTGGCCTCGACCACTTCTTCGGCGCCCCGGAGCCGCAGCTGCTGGACAACACCTACCCGGTCGGGGACAACTCGACGTTCAACTACTGGTGGCTCGCGCACGTGATCGACGCGCGGCTCGACGCGTTCGAACGCACGGGGGAGCAGGAGTGGCTGACGGCGGCCGAGGCGACCAGCGCGAACCTGCGCTCGCGGAACGACGGCTCCCTGTTCAACGACTACTTCGACGACATGCTCTGGTACGCGCTGGCCCTGGAGCGGCTGGCGCGGGCCACCGGGAACGAGGAGCCGCTGGACGACGCCCGGGCCATCTGGGCGCACGTCGTCGAGCACGGGTGGAACGAGACGCACGGCGCGAGCGTCGCCTGGCGCAAGCAGCAGCCGTACTACAAGAACACGCCCGCCAACGGGCCGTTCGCCATCCTGTCCGCGCGCCTGCACGGGCACGACCCGGACCCGAGGTACCTGGACCACGGCACCGTCGCCTTCGACTGGATCACGGCCACGCTCGTGGGCCCCGACGGGTTCGTCGAGGACGGCATCAACCGCGAGGGCGACGGCCGGATCGACACCCAGTGGCGGTTCACCTACAACCAGGGCCTGTACGTCGGTGCGGCGGTCGCGCTCGACGCCGTCCTGCACCGGCCGGAGCTGGTGGCCGCGGCCGTGCGGACCGCGACGACGGCGATCGCCGAGCTCGCGCCGGACGGCGTGGTCGGCAGCGAGGGCGCCGGCGGCGACGAGGGCCTGTTCAAGGGGGTGTTCTACCGGTACCTGGGCACGCTGCTCGGCCGCCTCGGCCCGGGCTCGCCCGACGCCGCGCCGCTCGTGGACCTCGTGCGCACGAGCACCGACGCGCTGTGGTCGACGGGGCAGCGCGACGGGTCGCTGCTGGCGGGGGACGACTGGCGCCTGCCCGCGCGGCTGCCCGTCCACTACTCGACGCAGGTCAGCGCGATCATGGCGCTGGAGCTGCGCGCCGCGTTGGAGGCGGGTCCGGCGGGCTGGTCACGGTAGATTCATCGGTCATATCCATTCGGTGAAGGGGCACCAGTGAGCCAGCCGCTCTACCTCGAGGTGTACGAGAAGCTCCGCGACGCGATCCATGCCGGCACGTACCGCGTGGGTGACCGGATGCCCGCCGAGGCCGAGCTGACCAAGCAGCTCGGGGTCAGCGCGATCACGCTCAAGCGCGCGATGGACCTGCTGCGCGACGACGGCTACATCACGCGCCGCCCGCGGCTCGGCACCGTCGTGGTGAGCGAGACCGCCACGAACGCCGTCGGCCCGGGCGGCGGGCCCAGCCCGCTGATCGGGTGCGTGCTGACCGACTTCGACGACACCTTCGGCACGCGCGTCCTGGCGGGGCTGCTCGACGCGTCGGGCACCACCGCCAACCTCGTCATGAAGCGGAGCCTGGGGGACGGCGAGGCGGAGGGCGACCTGGTCCGCTCGCTCGTGGCGGACGGCGTCCAGGGGCTGATCCTGGAGCCGAGCTCGTCGCAGTACGTGCCCCCGGCCGTGCTGGAGCTCATCACGCAGTCGTTCCCGGTGGCCATCCTGGACCGGGTGTTCGACGGCGTCCCGGTGTCGTCGGTCTGCTCCGACAACGTCTCGGCGGGCCGCCAGGCCGCGGAGACGCTCTTCGCCGCCGGGTACGACCACGTGGGCCTCGTCTCGGCGACGAGCACGGTCTCCACGGTGCAGGACCGGCTCGACGGCGTGGTCGACGCCCACGCGACCCGGCACGTGCCGTTCGACCCCGCCCACCAGTTCCGGCAGGTCCGCTCGACGGTCCCGGGCAGCGGCGTGGCGCCCGACGACGACATCGCGGCCCTGGAGAAGTTCCTGGCCGACAACCCCGGGCTGACCGGGCTGGTGGCCACCGAGTACAACATCGCCGTCCTGCTCCGGGAGGCCGCCCACCGCGCCGGGCGGGACGTGCCCGGCGACCTCGGCATCGTCTGCTTCGACCACCCGGACGCCTTCTATGACCAGGCGCGCTACCGGTTCACGCACATCCGGCAGGACGAGGCGCGCATGGGGGCGGAGGCGGTCCGGCTCGTGCTGGACCAGCTCCGCGACCCCGGGCAGGTCAGCAAGCTGTCGCTGCCGACCGAGCTGGTGCCGGGCAGCTCGACGCGCTGAGGGCGGGCCTCCCGGCGGCCGCTCGGTGCCCTACCGGGTCAGCAGGTTCTCGGCGGACGCACCGGGCACGGCGACGGTCACCTGGGTGTCCCACGGGTCGGCGACGGTGACGGAGCGGCCGTCGTCGGCGAACGGGACCGACGCGGCCCGCAGCCGGGCCACGAGCGCGTCGAGGTCCTCGCGGCCGGGGACGGTGATCGCGACGTCGCCCAGTCCGAGGCTCGCGGCGCGCGGCCCCGCGCCCGCGCTGTTCCAGGTGTTCATCGCGATGTGGTGGTGGTATCCGCCCGCCGAGGCGAACAGCGCGCCGGGGATGTCGGTGAGCGTGGTCTCCAGGCCCAGCGCGTCCACGTAGAACGACCGGGCCGTGGCGACGTCGCCCACCTGCAGGTGCACGTGGCCCACCCGGCCGGACCGGCTGGGCGCGGCGCCCAGCTCCGCCTCGGTCAGGTGCGAGCGCAAGTAGGCGTTCGGGTCCAGCCACACGGTGTCCATCTTGATCTGGCCCCGGTCACGCACCCACTGCTCACGCGGCCGGTCCGTGTAGAGCTCCACACCGTTGCCCTCGGGGTCGGTGAAGTAGAACGCCTCGCTGACCAGGTGGTCGCTGGAGCCGGTGAAGGTGCCGCGGGCGTCCTGCGCCGCGCGGTAGACGGTGGCGGCCAGCGCCGCGGCGTCGTCGAAAAGGAAGGCCGTGTGGAACAGCCCGGCCTGCCGGTGGTCGCCCGTGGGCAGGTCGGGCGTGTGCACGAGCCGCAGCAGCGGCGTGGCGCCCCGCCCCAGGACCCGGTGCACCTCCCGGCCGCTGCCGCGCTCCTGGAGCGGTTCGAGCGCGAACGCCGAGCCGTAGTAGGCGGCCATCGTGTCGAGGTCGCCCACGCGCAGCGTGACGGCGTCCATCGCCAGGGCGGGGGAGATGATCCGGTCGTCCACGGCGGGCGGGTCGGTCGGGCTGTTCATGACGTGCTCCTGGTCCGGGGCGGGGCGGGGCGGGGTGGGGCTGGTGTGGCGCTGCGGGTCAGCGGGCGAGGGCGAGGCCGCCGGTCCAGCCGACCTGCTCGCCGACGGCGAGGGTGAGCTGCAGGAAGCCGATCGCCTCCAGCTCGTGCGCACGCTCCAGCGAGCCGGCGTCGACGGCGCCGAGGCCCGAGGACGTGACGGCCGAGATCAGGGCCTGCTTGGCGGCGGCGTCGTTCCCGGCGACCAGGACCGTGGTGGGCAGGCCGCCCACCTGCTTGGCGCCGAGCGTCGCGGCGAACGTGGTGTTGAACGCCTTGAGCACGTGGCTGGCGGGCAGCTTGGCCTGGAGCTCGGCGGCGGCGGAGCTGCCGGCCGGCACGACCAGCGAGTCGAAGGTCTCGAAGTTCAGCGGGTTGGTGATGTCCACGACGGTCTTGCCGGCGAGCTGCTCGCCGTAGGCGGACGCGATGCCGTCGAGCGCGGCGTAGGGGACCGCGAGGACCACGATGTCGCCGGTGATCGGCGCGGTGCCGACCTCGGCCTTGGCGACGTGGGCGACGTCGTGCCCGCCCTCGGCGAAGACGCCGCCGATCGCGTTGGCCATCGTGCCCGTGCCGATGATCGTGATGCTGGCCATGGTGCTGCTCCCTTGGATCTGCCCGGGCCTGGATCTGGGGCCTCGGACGGTTGGTTGTATCTACAAGCACTGACCATAGACCGCTTTAGTTGTAGGTGCAACCAACTGGTAGCATGGCGACATGGACGAGCGCGAGCTGAGGTACCCCGAGCGGGTGGCGGTCGCGCGCCTGCACGCCCTGCTGGAGCTGTTGCCCACGGCGCTGGACAAGCGCATGCAGCCCGCTGGGCTGACGTCGTTCGAGTTCACGCTGCTGGAGGCGCTGTCGGAGGCGGACGGCGGCAAGCTACGGCTCAGCGCGCTCGCGTCGCGCACCAACGCCACGCTCGCGCGGCTGTCGCGCGTGGTCACAGGGCTGGAGCGCAAGGGGCTCGTGCGCCGCGCGCCGTGCCCCGAGGACGCGCGGGCGACCAACGCGGTGCTCACCGACCGGGGCCGCGAGGTCTACCGGGACGGCACGCCGCTGTACGCCGACGCGGTGTCCAGCATGATCCTGGACGGGCTCACCGAGGGCGACGTCGACGACCTGGCCCGGCTCGCGTTCGCGATCCTGACCCGGTTGGACCCCGACCGGAGGCTGGCGGTCACGTCGGTGCCGACGCCGGAGGTGCCGGAGTCGGACGTGTCGGTGGACGGGTGCCCGGCGGACCCGGCGCCCGCACCGTCGTCGGCGGACGAGTGCCCGGCGGACCCGGCGCCCGCGCCGTCGTCGGCGGACGAGTGCCCGGCGGACCCGGCCCCGTCGCGCCCTTAGCCCGGCCCGAGCCGAGGTGCGCTTCTACCCAGTCATCGGGCCCGGAATCGGCCTGATTTCGGGCCCGATGACTGGGTAGAAGCGCACTTCCCCTGGGCGTCCCCGGTCGGGGTGGGTCGTCGGGCTCGGCGGTTGCTCGCGCGCCCGTGTGCTCCCGCGGGCGCCGCATCCGACACCGCTGTCATCGAATAGGTGTATTTCATCCTATTGTCCTGTAGGTTTTGGGTGAAATCACGAGCGCCTGGGGGCAACGTCGCGCCCAGGGGGAGGAGCCCATCGATGTCGATGTTGCGTCGTACCCGACGTGTCCTGCTGGCCATCGCTGTGATCGCCGGCCTGCAACCGGTCGCCCTGGCGCACGCCGGACCGCCACCCACCGAACCCGCGGCATCCGCCGCAGTGCCGGCTGCGGCCGTGCAAGCGGGCACCGACGACGTCGACGCCGCGACCGCCGTCGCGGACGCCCGGGTCTCCGCCGACGTGCTGATGGACTCCTACGACCAGCAGAAGGCGTGGTTCGCGTCGAGCTGGTGGAACTCCGCCGTCGCGCTGCAGACCATCGGCGACTACATGGCGCGCACGGGCGACCGGCGCTACCTGGCCGAGCTCGACCACAGCTTCGAGACCAACAAGGGCCCGTTCCCGGCGGGCGAGCGGTCCACCGACGAGATCTACGGCAACTTCACCAGCCGCGCCATCGACGACTCCGGGTGGTGGGGGCTCAACTGGGTCACCGCGTACGACCTGACCGGCGACGAGAAGTACCTCGACATGGCCGTCACCATCGGCGAGTTCATGAACGAGTTCTGGGACACCAGCACGTGCGGCGGCGGCATCTGGTGGAACGAGGAGCGCACCTACAAGAACGCCGTGACCAACGGCCAGTGGGTGCGCCTGACCGCCGAGCTGCACAACCGCCTCCCCGGCGACACGCTCTGGCTGGACCGCTCCCAGGAGGCCTGGGACTGGTACGTGGGCAGCGGCATGATCAACGCCGACGGCCTGGTCAACGACGGGCTGCGCGACGACTGCTCCAGCAACGAGGACACGGTGTGGACGTACAACCAGGGCCTCGGCATCGGCGCGGCGCTAGAGCTGTGGCGGGCCACGGGTGACCCGGAGCTGCTCGACACCGCGAAGTACCTCGCCGACTCCGCCCTGGAGTCCGACGTGCTGGTCAAGGACGGCGTGCTGACCGAGTGGTGCGAGGCCGCCGGCCGGAGCTGCGACGACAACCAGAAGCAGTTCAAGGGCATCTTCCAGCGGTACCTCATGGAGCTCGCCGACACCACGGGCGAGCCGGCGTACACGCAGTTCGTCGCGGACCAGGCGGCCTCCGTCTGGGCGAACGACCGCGACGTCGCGGGCCGGCTGGGCCTGCGCTGGGCCGGCGGTACCGCCGAGCAGCCCAACGTGTTCGACTGGCGCACCCAGGCCAGCGCGCTGAGCGCGCTGATCGCCGACGTCCCGCGGGAGCAGCCGCGACGCACCCTCTCGGCCGCCGCCTCGCCCGCGGTCGTGGCGGTGATGCCGAGCCCCGGCGCCGCCACGCGGGTGGGTCTCGAGGTCGACGTGGCCGCGACGTCCGCCCGGCCCGAGGCGCTGCCCGTGACCGTGCGGACCACCGGGCCGCGCGGCTGGAAGGTCACCGCGGACCCGACGCTCCGGCTGCACCCGTCCGGCCACGCCGACCCCGCGCGGGCCACCGTGCCGGTGGACGTGCGGATCCCGGCCGGCGCCGCCGACGGCAGCTACCCGGTGAGCGTGACCGTCACCGCGCGGTCGGGCCTGGCCTACACCGCGCGGGCGGAGGTGCTGGTCGCGGCCGTCGTCGACTTCGCGGCCGGGTCGCCCGAGGAGATCCCCTGGCTGTTCGACGCCGGCGGCTCCGGCTTCAGCGGCGGTGGCAGCCGGTACGCCGACGGCGAGAGCGCCTTCGTCTACCGGTTCCCGTTCCCCGCGGGGACGACGTCGGCGCAGGCGACGCTGACGATCGACAACCAGTACGTCGTCGAGGTGAGCCCGGACGGCGAGAGCTGGACCACGGTGCTGGCCGAGGACGAGCAGATCCGGGACGGCTCCAACCGGGCCGACCACACCCTCGACCTGACCGAGCACCTCGGCGCGGACAAGGCCGCCTACATCCGCGTGTCCGACGCGTTCCCGGCCGACGGCTGGGGCGGCGGCGTCTACCACGTCTCGGCGGCCTACGAGACGAGCTGACCCGGCCTCCCTGCCCTGTCGGCGCGGCCGCACCGACAGGGCAGGATGGGTCCATGAGCGAATCCGATGTCACCGCGATCATCACCGAGGTCGAGGCCCAGGAGGCCGAGCTGGTCCTGCCCACGTTCACGAACGACGACGCCTGGCGGCTCGGCAGCCTGCTCGTCGAGCTCGCGGTGGAGCGCGACCTGCCCGTGACGATCGACATCCGTAAGGGCACGCAGCAGGTCTTCCACGCGGCGCGGCCCGGCACGACGCCCGACAACGACTCGTGGATCAAGCGCAAGGTGCGGGTGGTCTACCGGTTCGGGGCGTCGTCGTATCTCGTGGGCCTACGGGCCAAGGCCAAGGGCACCGACTTCAACGCCGACCACGGGCTGCTGTTCCAGGAGTACTCGGCACACGGCGGGGCCTTCCCGGTCCGCGTCGCGGGCGTGGGCATCGTCGGCGTCGTCACCGTGTCCGGGCTGGCGCAGCAGGACGACCACGCCCTCGCGGTCGAGGCCCTGCGCGAGCTGGTCGAGGCTCCGCCGCGGGTCTGAGGCCCGGGCGGGCACCGGCCGCGCCGGGCGGTCGGCCGCGCCGGGCGGTCGGCCGCGCCGGGCGGTTGGCCGCGCCGGGCGGTTGGCCGCACTGGGCGGTTGGCCGCCCGCCGGGACGGGTCGGCGGCGACCGGTCAGGAGACCGTCCAGCGCTGGTTGTCCCCGGCGTGGCAGCCGTACATGATCGCGGGCGTGCCGTTGTCCGTGAGCGCGTTCGACACGTCCAGGCACAGCCCGGTCGCGGCGTTGCGCACCGTGCCGTCCGCCTGCGGGGCCCACTGCTGGTTGGCGCCGCCGTGGCACGTCCAGACCTGGGCGGCGGTGCCCTGCTGGCCACCGCTCGGGTCGTCCAGGCACAGCGTCCCGAGCACGCGCAGCTCCCCGGCGGCCGACGCCGTCCACTGCTGGGCCGGCGACCCGTTGCAGTCGTAGATCTGCAGCGCCGCGCCGTCCGCGGCGACGCCGCCGGGCACGTCGAGGCAGCGGCCGGACGCCACGCCCTGCAGCGTGACGGGCGCCGGCTCGGGCGGCGGGGCGCTCGGGGTGGGCGACGGCTCCGGGCTCGCCGGGGCGCTGACCGGGCTCGCCCCGGTGGGGCTCGGCACCGCGCTCGCGGAGGCACCTGCCGTGGCCTGTCCGGCGGCGTCCTGCCCGGACACGTCCTGGCCCAGCACCCAGATCGTGCCCATCACCGCGCCGAACGCCAGCAGGGCGGCGAGCACCCACACGAGCAGGCTGACGGGCGGGCGCCGACGCGCCGTGACGTGGTCGTACACCCTGGTGCTCCTTCTCGGTCGGTCCGCTCGCGTGCGTCCGCGCCGCACCCTACTCGGTCCCTGCCGCCTGCCGGGTGCAGGATCGGGGGATGGCCGCGCACACGGAACCGACCAGCCGCACCGTCCACGAGCCCGGACCCACGGGCCGCACCGCCCCACACTCGTACGTCGTGACCGGCGGCGGGCAGGGCGTGGGCCGCGCGATCGCGCTGCGGCTCGCCGCCGAGGGCCACGTCGTGGTGCTGGACCTCGCCGGGCCGCTCGGCTGGGAGCATCCCCGCGTCGCGCTCGTCAGCGGCGACGCGGCGGATCCCGACGTCGCCCGTCGGGCCGCCGACGCCGCGGAGGCGGCGGCACCGCTGGCCGGCTGGGTCAACAACGCCGCGATCTTCCGGGACGCGCCGATCACCGCGCCGCCGTCCGACGTGCTCGGGCTCGTCACGGCGAACCTGGCCCTCGCGGTCACGGGCTGCCACACCGCCGTCGGGCACCTCCTGCGGCACGGGCGGCCCGGCGCGATCGTCAACGTCTCGTCGCACCAGGCGCAGCGGCCGGTGCGCGGCGCGCTGCCGTACGCCACCGCGAAGGGTGCGGTCGAGGCGCTGACCCGGGCCGTCGCCGTCGACCACGGGCCCGACGGCATCCGCACCAACGCGGTGGCCCTCGGGTCCGTGACGACGGCGCGCTACGAGGAGTACCGGCGGGACCACCCCGGCGTCGACCGGCAGATGGCCGCCCTGCACCCGCTGGGCCGGGTCGGCACGGGCGGGGAGGTCGCGGAGGCGGTCGCCTTCCTCCTGTCGGACGCCGCCGGGTTCGTCAACGGGGCGGTCCTGCCCGTCGACGGCGGACGCGCGGCGCAGGGGGCCGATCCGGAGGCCACCTGACGCCGCGCGCGTGGCCGACGGCGCCGCCGTGCAGCGGCGCCGTCGCACCGGAGACCGTCAGCCGATCTCCCGCCACGGCCCGTGCCGGTCGCCCGGCTCCTGGTTGCGGGTCCACCACTTCGCCTCGTAGAGCGTGCCGTCGTGCTCCACGAAGTCGCCGCTGTCGAAGATCCGCGACGGCGTCCAGACAGCGGTGCCGTCCCAGGTCTCGGTGACCTCCTGCCACGGCCCGTAGGCGGACTGGCCGGGCGTCTGGTTCTGGGTCCACCACGAGGCCTGCCAGAGCGAGCCCTGGTGCGAGACACGGTCGCCGGTGGTGTAGATGGTCCGGGCCGCCCAGGCGGCGGTCTCGGGCTCGGTCAGGACCCCGGGCCGCGCCGTGACCCGCAGGTGGTCCAGGTTGACGTTGCCCGTGTCGGTGGCGGTGTGGTGCAGCAGGATCTCGTGCCGCCCGGCCGCCAGCGTGACCGGCACGCCGGGGGAGTGGTCCCAGATGCGCCACCGGTCGGCGCCCTGGCCGAGGTTCGGGAACGCGACGGGCTGTGCCGCGCCGCCGTCCACGGAGACGGAGAGCCGGCGGTCGAGCGGCGCGACGACCATCCCGTTGGCGTACCGGAACGACAGCTCGACCGTGACGGGCGCCGCGGCCTCGTAGGTGAACCGCACGCCCGCCCCGACCTTGGTCAGGTCCCGGACGAACCCGGTGCCCGTGTAGCCGGGGTGCTCGGCGTTGGTGCGTGCGCCGCCCAGGAGGGTGGCCGTCTCCGCCTCGCTGACCTGCTCGCCGTGCTGTGCCTCGACGGCGGCGAGCAGCGTGGCCAGGGCCGCGTCGTCACCCTCGGCGTCGGCGATCCGCTCGGCCAGCACCCCCAGGGCCTCGGTCGTGGCCGCGGTGTCGCCGGCCCGGGCGTGCGCCACGGCCTGAGCTGCGGGCTGCCGCAGGGCGGTGGCGGTCGGCCCGTCGATCGCGGAGGTGCCCTCGGCGTCGCGGACCAGGTCCAGGATGCCGAAGAGCCCGGCCGCGGTGCCGAGGTACGGCTCCACGATCGCGTCGATCTGGTCCGCGACGTCCGGCGGCACCGCCTCGGCGGAGGAGGTGAGCACGGCGTGGCGGACCGCCTGCATCGTCCGGCGGACGGCCGGGAAGTCGTTCTCCCGCGCCGCGTCCAGGGCCGCCTCGGCGCGCTCGGTCAGGAGCGCGGCCCGGGCGGGGGCGAGGTGCTCCGCCTCGTCGTCGATCAGGTCGGTCAGGGTCTGGTCCGGCCGCGGCAGGAGCGCCACGGCGACGGGGCGCCCGGGCGTCCCGTCGGCGCCGACGACGGCGAGCTGGTTCGCCGCCCGGTAGGCGACGTCGTCGGCCGCGACGTCGAACGTGAACGTGCGGGTCTGGCCGCCGCCCACCCGGCCGGCGGCGCCGTCGACCGTCGTGCCGTCCACGGCGACGCGCGCCTGGGCGGCCGTGGTGCCGTCGTTGCGGACGGTCGCGGTGACGGTCACGGCGGAGGCGGTCGGGTCGTAGGCGACCTCCGGCGTGCCGGCCAGGGTGAACGTCGGCGCGGTGTAGTCGTCCAGCTCCGCGAGGTCCTGCGGCGTGGCGGGCCGCAGCTTCACGGCGTGCCCGCCGCCGCCGACCATGGAGGCGTCGATCGTGTCCGCGGCGTCCACCAGCGAGTGCGTCACCTCGACGGCGGTCGGGTTGCCCTTCCAGGACGCGTCCCCGGCGTCGGCGTAGACGTCGGCCACGTACGTGGTGTCCGCGTCCAGGAAGGTGAGCGGCACCCGGACCGTGCGGTCCTGCTCGTCGGTGACCGACCCCAGGTACCAGGTGGACCCGCTGCGCCGGGCGGTCACGGTGTGGTCGCCGAGCGCGGCGTCGAGCACGTGCGACTCGTCCCAGACCGTCGGCATGTCCGTGAGGTAGGCGAAGGCCTCGGCGTGCTCGGCGTAGTTCTCCGGGGTGTCGGCCAGCATCTGCAGCGGGCTGGAGAACGTCGCGTAGAGCGCGAGCTGCGCCGTCGTCGTGGTCTGCACCCGGGTCCTGAGGTTCGCCGGGTCCCACGTCACGGCCAGGACGCCGGGCGTGTAGTCCGCGGGCCCGCCCATCCACCGGGTGAACGGCAGGATCGTGGCCTGCTCGGGCGGGTTGCCGCTCGCGCCCATGTAGTTGTGCTGCTCCATCCCGGCCACGCCCTCGCCCGTCATCATGTTCGGGTAGGTGCGCGACAGGCCGGTCGGCTTGATGGACTCGTGGGCGTTGACCGAGATCTCGTGCCGGGCCGCGGACTCGATGACCCGCTGGTAGTGCTTGACCGCCTCCTGGTCGTAGTGGCTGCGGTTGACGCCGCCCAGCTCGAACCGTGTGGCGTACCCGGTCTTCAGGGCGTGGATGCCCCACTCCTGGTACTGGTCGAAGATCTCGTCCATGTGCGCGTCGTAGTAGTCGACGTAGCCGCGGGTCTCGTTGTGGGCCATGAACCCGACGCCGTTCGCCTTCGCATAGGCCAGCACCTCGTCGATGTCGACGTCGGCCTGGGGCGTCACGAAGTCCTGCCCCTTCCACTCGCCGCCCGCGTTCTGGTTCCAGCCCTCGGCCAGCACGTACCTGGCCCCGGCCTCGACGGCGAGGTCCACGTACTCCTTGATGCGCGCCGTGGTGGCGCCGTGCTTGGGTCCTGCGTTCCAGGTGGTGTCACGCCGCTGCAGCTCCCACCACACCCCGACGTACGTGCCCGGGTCGATCCAGTCGGTGGTGTCCACCGCACCGTCGTCGTCGGAGTCGACGTCGCAGATGGCGCACGGGGCGTTGAGGTTCTCGATGAGGTGGGAGGCGGCGAGGTCGCCCGCGCTCCTGCCCACGGTGAGCGTGCGCCACGGCGTGCTGAAGCCGTCGGTGTCCACGTCGATCACGGCCTTGTCACCGTTCGGCAGCGCGATCAGGTCCGAGACGAGCGTGCCCGGCGTCGTGCCGCGCACCACCGTCATGCTCGGGAAGTCGATCAGGGCCGCCTCGTGCACGGCCAGGAACAGCCCGTCCGCGCGGGACAGCGTGATCGGCGTCTGCGCGGAGGCGACGTCGGGCAGCGGCTGCGTGCGGTAGTGCTGCTCGTCCGCGCTCCAGCGCGTGCCCGCCGGGATGGAGTACGCCGTGAGGTCGGCGGGCAGCGCGAACTGCGTCGCCTCGCCGGACACCACCACGCCGTCGCCGAGCGCGTCCTGCTCCGGGAAGGTGTAGCGGAAGCCCACGCCGTCGTCGAAGACGCGGAGGACCACGTCCAGCTCGACGCCGGAGGCCTCGTGCACGGCGTGCACCGTCAGCTCGTTCGCGTGGTTGCGCACCCGGGCGTCGTTGCCCCAGGCCGGGGTCCAGGTCTCGTCGACGACGGCGCGCTCGGTGGACTCGACGGTCAGCCCCGTCGTCAGGTCCACGGCGGGCTCCCGCAGCGTCAGGCCGAGGCCCGACGGCGCGACGACGGTGGTGGTCCCGTCCCGCACGACCTCGTACGTGAGGGTCCCGTCGACGACGTCCACGGTGGCCTCGATCGACCGGTCCGGCGACGACACCGTCCAGCCGTCGAGCACACCCGCCGGCTCCTGAGTCGTCTCCTGTGTCGCTGCGGGGGCGGCGGGCGCCGGGGTGGCGGCGAGCGCCGTGGGCGCGAGGACCGCGGGCACGAGGAGCGCCAGCGCGGTGGCCGCCGCGGCCCGGGACCGCTGGCGCCCGTGCCCGCCTCCCGGTCTGCCGCTGGTTCGGTTGCCTGAGGGCAGGTGCACGTTCTCTCCCGGACGTCGGTGTCGGCGGCGCCGGATTGCCTCGATGCAGACCAGCGGCAGGAAAGAGTTTTCCCAGCCGTCCCCTGCGCTGTCAAGGCGGCCCCGGCAGCTTTCACCCGCCGTCGGCCACGACCTCCCGCACCCAGGCGTCACCCTCCGGGCGGAAGCCCACGCCGCGCAGGTACGCGTGCTCGCCCGGCGCGGCCTGCGGCACGACGACGCGGTCGAACCCCTTGGCCGCGAAGATCCCGCTGCGCCGGTACACGAACTCGCCGGGCGTCAGGTCGCGGAACCGCCTGGACACCCAGTCGAGCTCCACCACGCCGGCACCGTCCCCGGCGTCGCGCACCTCCACCACGCCCACCGTCTCGTCGCCGCGCTGCACCAGGAACGCCGAACGCTCCTCACCCGGCTCCGGCTGCGCCACGAAGTCCGGGGCGAAGGTCGCGATGTCCGCCGCGTGCGTGCGCAGCACGTGCAGCAGGTACGCGTCGTCCGGCGCCACCTCCACCACCTCGTACACCGCGGCGTCGTGGCGCTCGCGGTTCAGGCGCAGCAGCCAGTAGACGTTGATGAGGCTGATCGCGGCGTTCATCGCGAAGAACGGCCAGATCCCGAGGACCGCGTTGTACGCGGTGGCGATCAGGGAGCCGGTCAGGTTGAGCCAGCGGAAGCGGAACACCCGCGCCTGCGTGAGGGACAGCACGACGAGCGCGGAGCCGACCCAGCCGGCGAGCTCGAGCCAGGGGAACATGCCCTGACTCTAGGCGGGCGCGGACGGCGCGGCCGTCCTCACCGGGCTCTCACCAGGACCAGCCGCGCGAGCTGAGCTCCAGCTCCTCCCGCAGCCGTTCGTCCGCGGCCGAGCGCTCGCTCGCGCGCAACGGGTCCGCGTCGGTGGGCAGGTCCGCGAGGCGGCACGCCTCGCGCAGGAGCGCGTCGTAGGCGTTCTGCACCGCGAACCAGTGGTGGGCGCGGGCGTACAGGCCGGGGTCCTCCTCGACGTGGCGCAGCTCGGCCGCGAGCTGGCCCAGCCGGGACTGCAGCCGCAGGGTCACCAGCGGGTCGGGTGCCGGCTTCTGGCGGGTCAGGAAGGTCCAGCCCATGGGGTGTCACCGCCACGTCGTCGTCGCGGAAGGGGTACCTGTCCAGCGTAGGTCCGCGGGACCGGGACGGCTATCCCGGCCCCGCGGATTCCTGCCCCGGTCCGGGTCAGTCGGAGTAGCAGAGGTCGCCCTCGCACCCCGCCCGCACGTCCGAGCCGTGCACGCCCATCACGACGGCGCCCCCGGTGTCGCTGTCGCCGATCTGGGTGTTGACCGGTCCGGTGCCGCCGATCACGACGTTCGAGTCGTCGTAGGTGACCACGTTGCGGTCGCCCCGGCTCCGGATCGAGACGTCGTCGAACCCGTCGGCGCCGATGACGAGGGCGCCGTTGCCGGTGGCCGACGACTCGCCCTCGTCCGTCACGGTGGCCTGGCCCGTCGTGGTGGGTCCGGTCGTGGCGGGTGCGGGTGCGGCCGGCCCGGCGGGCGACGCCGCGGGGCCTTCTTCGTCGGCGCCCTGTTCGTCGGCGCCGTCCTGGGGCTCCTCGTCCTCCTCGTCCTCGCCGTCCTCGTCCTCGCTGTCCTCTTCCTCGCCTTCCTCCTCGTCCTCCGTGTCCTCGGCGTCACCCGAGTTGCCGGACCGGACCACGGACCCGGTCACGTCGACCGCGTTGAGGCCGCTGGAGTCGGTGTCGCCGGTGTTCGCGTTGATCCGGCCGTCCCGGCCGAGGAACACGTTCGAGTCGTCGTACGTGACGATCTGGCCGCTGCCGACGACGCTCACCGAGTGGTCCTCGAAGCCGCTGATCGCCATGGAGCTGCCCTGCCCGTACCCCAGGAGCATGCCGCCGAACGAGTCGTTCTGGTGCGTGCTCGCCGTGGTTCCGCCCTGCGCTGCCGACGACGCCGGAGACGACGCCGGAGCCGCAGCGGTGGGCGGCGCCGTGACGCTCGACGCGCCGGAGCGCAGCCCCGAGCCGTCGGAACCGAGCGCGAGCACGCCACTGGAGGAGACGGCGCCCGTGTTCGCCACGAGCTGCCCGTCGGCCCCCACGTAGACGATCGAGCCGTCGGCGGCGAGCACCTGATAGCTGACCCGTCGGTCCTGCGGAGCCTGCCGGCCCGCCTGACCCTGCTGGTCTTGTCGGCCCTCCGGCAGTGCCGCCGAACCGGGTTGCCGCCCGGTCGGCACCACGACCACGCGGGCCGCCGGTCCGCCGGCGGCGGCCGCCTGCCCCGGCGTCGTCGGCGTGGCACCGGGCGTTGCCTGGACGACGGTGCGAGTCCCGGGAGCGGAAGGGAGCGACGCGGCGGCAACAGGAGCCGACGCACCGTCCGCCGTGCCGGGCGCTGCGGTACCGCCCGCCGCCGACGGGCGCGCCCCCGCCGTCGTCCCGGGTACCTCCGTCGCGCCCGAACCGTCCGGGGCGACCATGAGCACCACCGGCGGCGCGGCCGCCTGTGGCGTGGTCACGTACACGTCGCCCGCCTGCGCGGGGCTCGTCGCTGCTGCCGGCGCCGCCACGGGGGTGGTCCGGACGGCACCGCCCAGGACGTCGTGCGCCACCCAGGCGCACATCCCGGCGACGGCGACGATCACCGCACAGGCCTGATAGCTCAGGCCGTGCGGCGCGCGGTCCACGGACCGGTTCTTGGAACCATGCTCCTTGTCCGGGTGCTTCGTGTTGTGGTGGTACTTGTTCTCGTGCTTCGTGTTCCGGCCGTTCGGGGTGGACATCCCGCTCTCCTTCCAGCCGCGCGAGGGGCGCCGCCGGTGGGACCTCACGCCGTACCGGCATGCCGGTACCGGGCGTCGGTGGCTCGCAGATCGCGGGAGTCCGGCGATCGCATGGCGGGTCGGAGACCGTGCGCCGCTCGCGGTCGAGTTGTGCGACAGTCACGCCCGGGCGCGATACGCGCGGGCGTTCCACGGAGCCCACCGCACGGCCGGTGGTCCTGCGTCCGGCCGCGGAGCCTCCCGCGGGAACGGACCGGGGTATGCGGGTCGGGCCGACCGTGGCTGAACCGCCGGACGGGCACTGCCGCACTGCCCGGTGCTGTGGCACCTGCGACGATACGCCGATGTATCCGACGCCGCGCCCGAAGGGACGGGATTCACCCGCCCGGCGCGGACGGGTGGATCGGCTAGACTCGGGGCAGGCTTCCGGCGCGAGAGCGCCGGCGGGATCCGAATGAGACAGCGGATCGAGCGGCCCCGCGGCATCCACAGCCGCGGGGCCGCTTGTTTTCCTCACCCCTGCGGCAGCACCAGCTCCCCGTCGACGCGGACCGGGACGACCGGTGCCCCGTCCCGCAGCTCCGCCGGCAGAGCGTGCTCCGGCGCCTGCTGCCATGCGAGCGGACGCAGGAACCGGCGGATCGCGGAGGCGCCGACGGACGTGTGCAGCGAGTTGGTCGACGGCCACGGACCGCCGTGGTGCTGGGCCCAGCTCACGGCCACACCGGTCGGGTAGCCGTCGTACAGCACGCGCCCGGCGCGCGCCGCGAGCGCGGCCCGCGCGGCGGGCAGGTCCAGGTCGGTGGCGTCGCCCGTGAGGATGCTCGCGGTGAGCGACCCTTCCACCCGCTCGACGACGTCCACGGCCTCGGCCTCGTCCGCGTACCGCACGACGACGGCCAGCGGCCCGAAGCACTCCTCGACGAGCTCGGCCGTCAGCTCTGCGGCCGGGACCTCGAGCAGCGCCGGCCGCGTCGTCGTCCCCGTCCCGTCGGGCGCCCCGGTCCCCGGATCGGTCGATGTACGGGCCGCACCCTGCGCCCGGACGACGGCGTCGGCGGCCCGCGCCGTCAGCCCCCGCCTGTACGCGTCCGCCATGCCCGCCGTCAGGGCGGGCAGCGCGGGCGCCGCGTCGATCGCCCGCGCCACCGAATCGACCACCCGGTCGCCGTCCGCTCCCGCGGGTACCAGGACGAGCCCGGGCTTGGTGCAGAACTGCCCGCCGCCCTGGAGCACCGAGGCGGCGAGCCCCGCCCCGTACTCGTCCGCCCTGTCTCGCGCGGCGGTCGGCGTGACGAGCACCGGGTTGATGCTGCTGAGCTCCCCGTAGAACGGGATCGGCGCGGGACGGGCCGCCGCGGCGTCGGCCAGCGCACGCCCGCCGGCGAGCGATCCCGTGAACCCGGCCGCGCGGATCGCGGGGTGGGACACGAGGGCGACGCCCGCGTCGAAGCCGTGCACCAGGGCGAACGTGCCCTCGGGCGCGCCCGACGCCGCGACGGCCCGCTCGGCGAGCCGAGCCACGCGCTCCGACGTGGCGGGGTGTCCCGGGTGCGCCTTGACCACGACGGGGTTGCCCGCGGCGAGCGCCGAGGCCGTGTCGCCGCCCAGCACCGAGAACGCGAACGGGAAGTTGCTCGCCGCGTAGACCGCGACCGGGCCGAGGGACACCAGCATGCGGCGCAGGTCGGGGCGCGGGCCCATGGGGGTGGGGCCGGCGTGGTCGATCGTGGCCTCGAGGTAGGCGCCGTCGCGTACCACGCGGGCGAACGTCCGGAGCTGGTACGCCGTGCGGGTGAGCTCGCCGCCGAGCCGGTCGGGGCCGAGGGCGGTCTCGCGGTCGGCCTCGGCCACGAGCCCGTCCCGGTCGGCGTCGAGCGCGTCGGCGAGCGCCTCCAGGAGCCCTGCGCGCCGCTCGCGCGGCCACACGGCGAGCGCGCCGGCCGCCTGGGCGGCGCGGCGGGCGACGGCGTCGAGTCCGTCCGGGGTGGTCTCCCGGACGGCGAGCTCCCGGATCGCGCTGGTCCGGGCGTCCCTGCTGGTCACGGGGCTAGCACTCGGTGTCGTCACATCCATCCCGTCGACCCGTCCCTCCGCACCGGGACCCTGCGCTCCCAGTGCACCCAGTCGTCGTGCGCCAGCGCCGACTCGTCGATCTCGATGCCCCAGCCGGGCCGGTCCGGCCGCAGCTCCAGGTGCCCGTCGACCGGTACGTACGGGTCATGGCACCAGGAGACCTCGTCGAACTTGTACTCCAGGATCGAGAAGTTCCACGTCGCGGCCGCGAAGTGCACGTTGGCCGCCGTCGCGAGCGGCCCCAGCGGGTTGTGGGGTGCGACGGGGACGTCGTGCGCCTCGGCGAGCGTGGCGATCTTGCGCATCTGGGTGAGCCCGCCCACCACGCAGATGTCGGGCTGGACGATGTCGGCGCCCTGCACGTTCAGCAGGCCGAGGAACTCGTTCGGGGAGTAGAGCGACTCACCCGTGGCGAGCGGCACCGTCATCTCCGCGCGGATCCGGCCCCAGGCGGGCAGGTACTCCGGGCGGATCGGCTCCTCCAGGAACATCGGCTCGTCCGGGGCGAGCGCCGCGGCCAGGTCCACGGCCTGGCGCGGCTCCCAGAGGCAGCCGTGGGCGTCGAACGCGAACTCCCACTCCTCGGGATGGCTCGCCCGGATCTCGCCGAACCAGCGGCCGAGCTCGCGGGCGACCAGCCCGAACCGGGACCCCAGGTCGCGGCGGTAGGGGCTCAGCTTGAAGGCGTCCACGCCGTGGTTCTCGTGCAGCGCTGCCGTGCGGTCGCGCAGCTCGGGCACGTCAGGTGCGTCGTAGAGGCCCGCGTAGACGCGCACGCGGTCGCGCACGGCACCGCCGAGGAGCTGGTAGACGGGCACGCCGAGCCGCTTGGCGGCGATGTCCCACAGGGCGTGGTCCACCGCGGCGATGGCCGCCAGCCCCAGCGCCCCCTGCGGGAACCGGGCCGACTGGTGCAGGAGCTGGTTCACGTACGCGACGCGGGACGCGTCGATGCCCGCGATCTGGTCCGCGATGTACTCGATGATCGCGGGGTAGGCGAGGTCGGGGCCGTGGTTGTAGATCTCGGCCCAGCCGTCGATGCCGTCGTCTGTCGTGATCCGCAGGAGCACGCGGGGCCGGTTCCCGACCCGCTGCAGGTAGGTGGTGAGCCGGGCGATCGTCGTGCCGGTCATGCCGCAACCTTCCAGTCGTCGAGGATCCGCGTGATGGCGGCGCGGTCGGGCTCGGCCAGGGTGGTGCTGGGCGGCCGGACGGACCGGTCGCACAGCCCCATCTGGTGCATGGCCTCCTTGACCACGGAGACGTTGTCGGCGGACCGGTCGCGGGCCCGCAGCTGCTCGAACTCCCGGATGCGGCGCCAGACGGCGGCCGCGCGGGCCGCGTCGTCCTGCCGGAGCGCGTCCAGCAGGTCGAACGAGACGTCGGGCGCCACGTTGACCAGGCCCGAGGTGAACGCGCGCGCACCCGCCTGCCACGCCGACGGCGCGTACGACTCGGCGAGCCCGGCGATCCAGAGCAGGTCGGCGTCGGTGTCCTGCACCGTCTCGGCGAAGGCGACGGGGTCCGGCACGGAGTACTTGACCCCCACGACGTTGCCCGCCTGGTGCGCGAGCGCCGCGACGTCCGCCCCCCGGACGGCCGGGGAGCTGACGTACGGCAGGACGGCGAGGCCGGGCACCGCGTGCGCGACGGCGGCCACGTACTCGACCCAGCCCTGGCGCGACATGTAGGGGAGCACCGGCTGGTGCACCATGACCGCGTGCGCGCCGAGCTCGGCGGCCGCCTCGGCCTCGGCCCGCGCCGTGGCGGGGTCCAGCCCCACGCCCACGATGACGACCGCGCGGTCGCGGGCCACCTCGGTGACGGTCCGGGCGACATCGGCGCGCTCGCGCGGCGTCAGGGCGTAGAACTCGCCGGTGTTGCCGTTCGGGGTGATCGCGCCGAGCCCCGAGGTGATCAGGCGGTCGGCGAGCTGCCCGGTCAGGGCGAGGTCGACGCCGCCGTCGGGCGCGTAGGGGACGACGGGGATGCCGACGACCGTCCGCAGGCGTTCGACGACGTCGTGGTGCCCGGTCATGATGCTCCGTTCTGCTGGGGACTGTTCTGCTCGGGGCCGGCGTACTGCAGGGCGTCGGCCTGCTGTTCGACCGGCTTGATGCGCACCCACAGGCCGTAGATGGCGGCGCTCACGAGGCAGCTGATCGCGGCGAGGACGAGCGGCCAGAGGTAGGAGCCGCCGGACGCCGTCAGAGCCAGGCCGATCGCGATGGGGCTGATGAGGTTGCCGAGCTGCGAGCCGAAGTTCTGGAAGCCCGCCAGCGAGCCGACGCGCTCGGGGCTGGGGGAGACCTCGGCCGGCAGGCTGAGGATCGCGGCCCCGGCGAAGGAGTGCGCGGCGCTGGAGACGGTGAGGATCACCATGAGCACCACGTTGCTCTCCACGAACGGGCTGAAGCCGATGCACGCGCTGAGCACGAGGCCCGAGATGATCGGCACCTTGCGCGCGACGTTCGGCGAGAGTCCGGAGGCGAGCATGCGGTCGGAGACGATCCCGCCCAGCACCGTGGAACCGATGCCGATGACCGCGGGCAGGGCCCCGACCATGCCGAACTCCGCCTCGGTGAACCCGCGCTCGTTGAGCAGGTAGCTGGGGTACCACGTGAGGAAGAACGCCCCGGCGAGCGACCGGAAGACGTAGCCGAGCATCAGCGCCCAGGTCTGGTTGTCGCGCAGCAGCGCGCTCCAGCGCACCGGCTCCCCGCTGTGCCGCACCATCTCGGCCTGGTCGGAGCGGATGTGCTCCAGCTCCTCCGCGCTGACCCGCCTGTGGTTCTGCGGCGCGCGGTAGATGGCGAGCCAGCCGACGATCCACAGCAGCCCCACGGCGCCGATCAGGATGAAGGTCCAGCGCCACCCGGCGAAGACGGCGATCGACGTGACGATCGGGATCGAGAGGGCCGAGCCGATCTGCTGGCCCATGTCGAACAGGCTGGACGCGAAGGCCCGCTCGCGGCGCGGGAACCAGGTGGAGACCACCTTGATGTTCGCGGGCTGCACGGGCGCCTCGCCGATCCCGAGGCCCAGCCGGAAGACGATCAGGCTCGTGACGCCGGTCGCGAAGGCGGTCAGCGCCGTCCAGACCGACCACCAGCCCACGGCGATCGGGTAGATGACGCGCGGGCCGAACTTGTCCAGGAGCCAGCCCGACGGCACCTGGAACAGCGCGTAGGTCCAGAAGAACGACGACAGCAGCACACCCTGCACGGCAGGGCTGATGTGGAAGTCCTCCGAGATGAACGGCAGCGCGACGCTGAGGGCGGCGCGGTCGAGGTAGGCGATCGTGAGCCCGAGCGCCGAGAACGCGACGATCGTCCAGCGCATCTGGCTGCGTCGCGCCCGGGCTGCGACGGGCGCAGGCTGCTTTGTACTATTGAGCATCGTTGCTCCTTCATCGAGTGACGTGCGTGCTCCGCCATGGAGCACTCGTTCCAGAGGTGCGGCCCGGGAACTTGGCGGTGAACGGGCTGCACCTCGCTTGCGTCGCCGCGCGTGCCGACGCCAGGCCCTCAGGCCCGCCGGCGCTCGCGGCGCGGGTCCTGCGGGTCAGGCGGTCGCACCTCCCAGGCGGAGCCGGTCGAGGAAGCCGGCGATGTGCCGGCGGGTCAGGTCCGCCGCGAGGTCGGCGTCGCCGGCCTCGGCGGCGGCAAGGATCTGTGCGTGCTCCTGCGCCTCGTCGCGCCAGCTCGGCTGCTTGGCCCAGGTGGTGACGGCGGCGAGCGCCGTCTGGTCCCGCAGCCCCTCCAGCATGCCGGTCAGGATCGTGTTGTCGGCCGCCGCCCAGAGCGCCGCGTGGAACGCGCGGTTGGCGAGGCTGCGCTGCGCCGGCTCGGTCACCTCGGCGGCCCGTTCCAGCGCCGCGCGCGCGGCGGCGGTGTCCATGCCGCGCAGCACGCTGCGCCGGGTCGCCTCGGGTTCGAGCAGCAGCCGGGTCTCGTAGATGGCGACGGCGTCGGCCTGCGTCAGCTCCCGCACACGCACCCCGACGTAGGGCCGCACGACGACGAGCCCGCTCATCTCCAGGGTCTTGAGCGCCTCGCGGACCGGGGTCTTGGACATCGCCAGCTCCTGGGCGAGCTCCGCCTCGACGAGCGCCTGCCCGGCGGCGAGCCGGCCGCTGAGGATGCCCTCCTTGATGGTCGCGAGCGCGTGCTCCGTCCGGGAGGGAAGGGCGATCGGGGCGGGGGGCGTCGTCGGCACGTCGTACATCATATATGACGCTCAGGTGTGCCTGGAACCCGAACCAGGGAGGTGCCGGCCGGGGCCGGAGGCATAGAACACGTGTTCGAGTAGAATGTTGTCATGTCCGTCCGCGAGGCCACGATCCTGCACGCCGACCTCGACGCGTTCTACGCGTCGGTCGAGCAGCTGCTGGACCCTGGCCTGCGCGGACGGCCGATCGCCGTCGGCGGCGGACCGCGCGGGGGAGTCGTGCTCGCGGCCTCGTACGAGGCCAAGGTCCACGGGGTGCAGGGCGGGATGCCCGGCTGGCGCGCAGCCGGGCTCTGCCCCGACCTCGTGTTCGTCCGGGGTCATTTCCGGGAGTACCAGCGGCTCGGCGATGCCGTGATGGCCGTCCTGGCGGACGTCACGCCGACGGTCGAACGGATCTCGATCGACGAGGCGTTCCTCGACGTGTCCGGTGCGACACACCTGTTCGGCCCGCCCGCGGCGATCGGGGCGCGGATCCGCGAACGCGTCCGTGCCGAGGTAGGACTACCCATCTCGGTCGGCGCCGCGCGCACCAAGCACCTCGCGAAGATCGCCTCCCAGGTGGCCAAGCCGGACGGCCTGGTCGTCGTCGACCCCGGCGCCGAGCGGACCTTCCTCGACCCGCTGCCCGTCCGCCTGATCTGGGGCGTGGGCCCCGTGAACGAGCAGCGGCTGGCCGACCTCGGCATCCGGACGATCGGTGAGCTGGCGCGTACCCCGTCGTCCGCGGTCGAGCACATCCTCGGGCACGCCGTCGGGCACAAGCTCAGCGCGATGGCGCAGGACGAGGACCCGCGCCGGGTCGTCACCAGCCGCCGCGCGCGCTCCGTGGGGGCGCAGTCGGCCCTGAGCCGACGCCGTCCGGAGCCCGACGACGTCCGGGCGGTCCTGGCGCACCTGTCCGACCGGGTCTCGCGCCGGCTGCGGGCCAAGGGGCGCGCGGGGCGCACGGTGACGGTCGCGGTGCGGTTCGCGGGCATGCACCGGGCGACGCGGTCCCTCACGCTGCCGGTGCCGATGTCCGCCACGCTCACCCTCACCGAGGTCGCGGTGCGGCTGGCCTGGTCCGCCATCGAGGACGCCGCGCCGTGCGAGATCACCCTGCTCGGCGTCTCCGTCTCGAACATCGCGGACCAGGGGGCGGTCCAGCTCGAGCTCGACCTGCAACCGCCCGACCCGTGGCGCCCCGGCTCCGCGCCGGGCGCGGCACGGAGCGCCGTCGACGAGTCGATGGACGCGATCCGGACGCGGTTCGGCGGGGACGCCGTCGGCTACCTCCCCGTGGTGCTGCGCCGGGCCGGCGCCGTGCCGGACGAGTTCCGCGAGCTCGCCGAGCACGACCTGTGAGCACGTCTCGTCCTGGACCACCGGGACGAGCGTGCCGTCGCGCGGCTACCGGAGCGCGTCGAGCATCTCCCGCGCAGCCCGTTCGCCGGACTCGACGGCGCCGTTGAGGTAGCCCTGGCTCTCGATCGAGGTGTGCTCGCCGGCGAAGTGACACGTGCCGACCGGTTCGGCCTCGACGCCGGCGAAGGTCGTGTACTGCCCGACGGCGTAGTAGGCGTACGAACCGCGGGTCCAGCGGTAGCCCGGCCAGTAGTCCAGGGACGCCGCTCCGGTCCACGTGGGTGGGACTCCCGGCAGCACCGGCGTGAGCTGCCCCAGGAACCGGCGGGCGTACCGGGTGGCTGAGGCGTCGGCGAAGTCGAGCGCCACGTGTCCGCCGGTGAAGTTCGTGAGGATGCCCCGGACACCGCGCTGGCCGAGCGTGGTGTCCCAGGTGGCCTGGTAGCCGGTGTCGGCGAACGTGTCCCCGTCGCAGCCGGCCTCCTGCCAGGCGCGCCGGTCGAACTGCAGCACGAGCTTGGTGTTCTGCCCCATCGGCAGGTCCGCGATGGCCGTGCGCTTGAGCTCCGGAAACCTGGCCCCGCGCAGGTCGACGCGGCGCAGCAGCGAGAACGGCAGGGCGAGCAGGAGCCGGTCCGCGACCACCGTGGTGGTCCTCCCGTGGCGGGTCAGGCCCAGCGCGTAGCGGCCGCGGTCGTCCCGCTCCAGCGCGGTGAGGGCGGTGCCGGTCACGATCTGGCCGGGCAGGGCCTCGGCCAGGCGGGTGACGACCTGGTCGTTCCCGCCGGCCACGTGGAACACCTCGTCGGACTCGCCGAACAGCTGCGGGTCCTCGGCCGTGGAGTAGCCGAAGAGGTTGATCAGGTTGAGCGACGACTGACGGTCGATCTCTGCGCCGTACTCGATCGTGTAGGCCACGTCGAGCAGCCGGCCGAGCCTGGAGGACGGGCCGCCGGGCACATAGGCGTCGATCCACTGCCGGATCGACATCAGGTCCAGCTCGCGGGCCCGGGCGGTGTGGTCGTGGTACAGGATCGGGAAGCCGGCGGCCTCGGCATCGCTCTGGGCCTGCGGCAGGATCTCCCGCAGGTCGTCACGGACCTCGTCGACCAGGTACGGCACGTCGTCGAAGAAGTAGAACGGCTCCGTGCCCGGCGGGGTCGCCTCCGCCCGGTTCTCGACGTCCAGGCCGAGCTCGTCGACCAGGTCGAGGATCGCGGTGTGCCCGGTGTCGATGAGCTCCCCACCGTGCTCGGAGACCTGGCCGTCGCGCCAGCGGCGGTTCGACCAGCAGCGGCCACCGATCCGGTCGGCCGCCTCGTAGACGGTCGCGCCGTAGCCGGCCTGCCTCAGCCGGTACGCCGCGGTCAGGCCGGCCAGGCCGGCGCCGACGACGACGATCCGCGGGTGCCGCCTGCCGGGTCCGGCCGCTGCCGCGACCCCGGGCGCCGTCGCGGCGAACCCGAGTCCGGCACCGGTCGCCAGGGACCCGCCCAGGAACTGGCGCCGGGTGAGCCCGCCGGCCTTCGGCGCGCGTCCGTGCGTGTCGATCCCGACGTCCCGCACCAACCTGCGCAGGGCCAGGTGAAGAGGAGTTCGCATCGCCGCATACCTCCGTCAGCTCACGGATGAGCGTACGACCGGCCCGGCCCCGGCACGACGTCGGTTTCGCAGTGTGCAAAACCGAGGGCGATCGTCGACTCCGCCGCAGGTCACTCCTCGGCGCGCAGCGCCCCCAGGATCCCCTCGCCGTAGCGGTCCAGCTTGGCCTGGCCCACGCCGCTGATCCCGCTCAGCGCGTCCAGGTCGCCCGGCCGCTCCGTCGCCACCGTGCGCAGCGTCGCGTCGTGGAACACCACGTAGGCGGGCACACCCTGCTCCTTGGCGGCCGCAGCCCGCCAGGCGCGCAGCCGCTCGAACACCTCCTGGTCGGCGTCGGACAGCGCCACCGCGTCCGCCTTCGCGCCCCCGGACCGGGACGACCGGCGCGCCGCGCCCGCCGCCGGGGCAGGGTCGCGCCGCAGCCGCACCTCGCGCCGCCGGGCCAGGACGTCGCCGCTGGTCTCGGTGAGCAGCAGCGTGCCGTGGTTCGAGTCCACCTCCAGCAGGCCCTGCGCCAGGAGCTGGCGCGCCACGGACCGCCACTCGCCGTCCGACAGGTCCTCGCCCACACCGAACACCGTGAGGCCGTCGTGCCCCCACTGCGTGATCTTGGGCGTAGCCTTGCCCCGCAGGATGTCGACCACATGGCCCACGCCGAAACGCTGGTTGCGCTCGCGGTCCAGCCGGAACACGGCGGACAGGAGCTTCTGGGCGGCGACGGTGCCGTCCCAGGCCTCGGGCGGGTTCTGACAGGTGTCGCACGCCCCGCAGTCCCCGGGGTGCTGCTGGCCGAAGTAGCGCAGGAGCTGGGCGCGGCGGCACTCCACGGTCTCGCAGAGCGCCAGCATGGCGTCGAGATGGGACGACAGCCGGCGGCGGTGCGCGAGGTCGCCCTCGGACTCGGCGATCATCTTGCGCTGCTGGACCACGTCGGCCAGGCCGTACGCGAGCCACGCCGTCGACGGCAGGCCGTCGCGCCCCGCGCGGCCCGTCTCCTGGTAGTGGCCCTCGACCGACTTGGGCAGGTCGAGGTGCGCCACGAACCGCACGTCGGGCTTGTCGATGCCCATGCCGAACGCGATGGTCGCGACCATGACCACGCCGTCCTCGCGCAGGAACATCGCCTGGTTGGCCGCGCGCACCGCCGCGGGCAGGCCCGCGTGGTACGGCAGGGCGCGGATGCCCTGGTCGGTGAGCTGCTGGGCGGTCTTCTCGACCGACGCGCGCGACAGGCAGTACACGATCCCGGCCTCGCCGGGGTGCTCGGTGCGCACCAGGTTCAGCAGCTGCCTGAGCGGGCTGTCCTTGGGCGCGACGCGGTAGGTGATGTTGGGCCGGTCGAAGCTGGCGACGAAGTGCCTGGCCTCTGTCAGGCCCAGGCGGTCCGCGATCTCCTCGCGGGTGTGCTGGGTGGCCGTCGCGGTCAGCGCGATGCGAGGGACGCCGGGCCACCGCTCGGCCAGCGCGCCGAGGCGCAGGTAGTCGGGGCGGAAGTCGTGGCCCCACTGGGACACGCAGTGCGCCTCGTCGATCGCGAACAGCGCGATGGTGCCCTGGTCGAGCAGCCGGGCCGTGGACTCGACCCCGAGGCGTTCCGGCGCGAGGTAGAGCAGGTCCAGCTCGCCCGACCGGTAGGCCTGCTCCACCTGGCGGCGCTGGTCCGCGTCCTGGGTCGAGTTGAGGAAGCCGGCGCGCACCCCGAGCGCCTCCAGGGCGTCCACCTGGTCCTGCATCAGCGCGATCAGCGGCGAGATCACCACGCCGGTGCCCTGCCGGACCAGGGCCGGGATCTGGTAGCACAGCGACTTGCCGCCGCCGGTGGGCATGAGCACGAGGGCGTCGCCGCCGTTCGTCACCGTCTCGATGATCTCCTGCTGTTCGCCGCGGAAGGCGTCGTAGCCGAAGACGGAACGCAGCACGTCGAGCGGCGTCGGCGCCAGGTCGAGCGCGGGTCCTGTCACGTCGAGCTCGGGCGAGGCGGCGTCCGGGTAAGTCATGGCCGCCAGTGTGCCAGGGGACGCTGACACGGGCGGGACGGGCGGACGGCGTGGCCCGTCACGCGGCCGGACCGCTGCGGCCCGGCGGCCCGACCTGTCAGCGCGGCGCGAGCTCGCGCAGGGCCGGCAGCGCCCGCTGCAGCATGGCGGTGGTCGCGGTCAGGCTGATCCGGAAGTGCCCGGCCCGGTCGAAGACGGTGCCGGGCAGCACGAACACGCCGCGCCCGGCGAGCGCGGTGACGAAGCCCGGCGCGTCGCCGCCCGGCGCGGCGCTCCACAGGTAGAACGTGCCCTCGGGCACGGTGAGGTCGTAGCCCGCCGCGCCGAGCGCGGCGACCATGAGGTCGCGGCGCCGCTGCAGCTCGCCGACGTCGATCGAGACGGTCTCCAGGGCCGGCACCGCGTACTGCATGAGGGCGTCGGGGAAGCCCCAGCCGAGCCCCATCTGCAGGGGGAGCAGGGCGGCGCGCAGCTCGATGCGCACGTCGTCGGGGATCAGGGGCGAGAGCGCGAGGTAGCCGAGGCGCTGTCCGGGCGCGAGCAGGACCTTGCCGTAGCTGTAGTCGACCAGGGTCCACGGGTAGCACTCGGCCGGGCTCGTGAAGCCCACGCCGTCGAACCGGATCCTGCGGTACGGCTCGTCGGACAACAGCCAGATCCGGCGGCCGGCGCGCGCCGACGCGGCGTCGAGCACGCTCGCGAGCTCGACCAGCCGGTCCCGGGCGTAGACGCGGCCGGTCGGGTTGGCGGGGGAGTTCACGACGACGACGCGGGTGCGCGGCGTGATCGCCCGGGCGACGGCCTCGACGTCCAGGTCGAACCCGTCTGCGCTCAGCGGCGCCCGGACCGGCACCAGGTTGGCCGCTTGCAGCATCGGGGCGTAGAACCAGCCGGGCTCGGGGATCACCACCTCGTCCCCGGCGTCGGCCACGAGCCGGAACGCCAGCGCGATGGCGCCGAACGCGCCCTGCGTCATGGCCACGTCGTCCGAGTCGAAGGGGAGGCCGAGCTCGCCGCGCAGCCCCTCCGCGATCGTCTCCCGCGCGGGGGCTAGGCTGGTCTTGTAGGCGAACCAGTCCACGGCGCGGGGCTCGAGGTTGGTGCGCAGGGCGTCGACGAGGCCTCGCAGCGGCATCTCGTGCGGGTCGCCGAACGTCAGGTCGACGACGTCGCGCTGGCCGTCCATCGCGCGCAGCGAGACGAAGAAGGACGTGACGGGCTCGATGGCGTCCTGCGTCGCTCTGGCCCGGTCGGACAGCTCCATGCCGCGGCTCCTCTCGCGAGATGCGGCCGCCCCCGATGTTCCTCATGATGCCCCCGAACCGCCGGGCACACACGGTGGGCCGCTCGGCGTGTCGTGCGGCGTGGCGAGCCTTGCCGACCCCGTCCTGTCTACCGGAGCCGGCCCAGCTCCCCGGGCAGCAGCGCGAACGTCCGCTCGTGCGCGGCGCGGGCGTGGCGGGTCATGTACCCGGCTACCGGCCAGGGGGCGGTCACCTCGGTCGTCTCCGTGAGCAGGGCGCCGTCGCCCGACGCGATCGCCCGGGTGACCGTGCGCAGCGTGCAGCCCGGCGCGGCGCGCACGGACGACGTCAGCACGTCGTCCCCGGCACGCACCATGCGGGCCGGGAAGCGGATCGTGTACCGCAGCGGACCGAGCCGGGGCCGCTCGACGACGTGCCAGTCCTGCCACGGCCCGTCCGGGCCGGCGCCGCTCGCGACGACGTCGGCGGACACCAGGTAGGGGTGCAGGCCGCGATGCCGGGTGAGGTCCGCCAGGAAGTCGATCGCGGCGTGCGGGTCGACGGGGACGGAGGCGGTGAGCTCGAACCTGAGGGTGGTCACGCGAGGATTGTGGCGCACGGGCGTCCGGGGCCGGTCGGGCGCCGACCCGTCGGACGCGACCTGTCACGCCCGGCGCAGGTCGTCGTAGGTGGCCAGGGGTACCAGCCCCGCCGCGGCCGCCGCGATGTCGCGGTCGCCCGCCACCAGGACGTCGGCCTGCAGCGTGGCCACCGCGAGGTACTCGGCCTGGCCGGTGTCGTGCCAGCCGAGCTGCCGGGCGACCTTCCACGCGGTCGCGCGCGAGACCCGGTCGCCGAGCAACCGGACCTTGAGCGTGGCGACCCGTTCGAGCAGCGCCCGCGCCGTCTTCTCGTCCAGCAGCCCCGCGTCGGTGTCGCGATAGAGGATCGACATGGCATGGCTGCGCAGCGCCGCCGGCGCGACCAGCGGCACGTGGGCGCCCGCCGCGGGGTCCTCGCGCACCAGGCGTACCGCGGTGACGGCGTCGATCGCGAACCGCGTCCTCCGGCTCGTGTCGTCCCGGTCCGATCTGTTCATGGGTCAAGGAAACACCCGACCGCTGACACTCGTCCGGCGGGACGGTCACGCATCGGGGAGCTCGCCGGTCAGGTGGGTAGGAGTGAAGCGCGAGATCCCCCGGCGCGCGGCGGATCGCGACGGACGACGAAGGGTGGCGGACAGGATGAGCGACATCGTGCAGCGGGAGACCGTGCGCAGGGACGCGGCGCGGGGAGAGATCGCACCCAGGGCAGTGGCGATCCAGCCGGGAACGGCCGAGCTAGGCTCGGTCCGCGTGCGCGCCTACAGCGGGGGCATGCTCGTCGCGGACGCCGACCCGCCGCTGCTGGTCTGGGAGCACCGCTTCTACCCCCAGTACTTCTTCGCCCCCGCCGAGCTGAGGGCCGGGCTGCGTCCTGCGGGCCCCGGTCGCCGGTCCCGAAGCCTCGGGCCCAGCGAGCTGTTCGACGTCGTCGTGCCGGACGGCGCGGCGGGGGAGCGGGTGCTGCCCGGCGCCGCCCAGCGCTACCCGCAGGCCCCGCTCGCGGCCCTGCGGGACGCGGTGACGCTGGACTGGTCGGCCCTCGACACCTGGCTCGCCGAGGAGGAGGTGATCCACACCCACGCGCGCGACCCGTACGTGCGGGTGGACGCGATGCCGTCGAACCGGCACGTCCGGGTGGTTGCGGGCGGTGAGGTGGTCGCCGAGTCGCGCCGGCCGGTCGTCCTGGTCCAGTCCGGGCAGCCGCCGCGGTACTACCTGCCGCAGGTCGACGTGCGGATGGACCTGCTCACGCCCACCGACACGGTGAGCTACTGCGCGTACAAGGGCACGGCCGCCTACTGGACGGTCCGCGTCGGCGACCTGCGGCTGCGCGACGTCGTCTGGGGCTACGACACCCCGCTGCGCGAGGGGCTGCGGATCGCCGGGATGGTCTGCTTCTGGCAGGAGAAGAACCCGGACCTGGAGGTCTGGGTCGACGGCGAGCGGGTCGGCCGGTCCTAGGCCGCTCGGCTCTGGCAGGGGGTCGCCGCAGGGCCGCCGCAGAAAAAACCGGCGAGATCGGCGGTCCGTTCCGTCAGGATGGCCGGCATGGACGAGGTGGAGGTCGTCGTCGCCCACAGCCAGCGCGCGACGCTGCGCGTGGGCGACGTGTTCCTGAAGGTCGACGGCGATCCGGCGCACGCGGACGTCGAGGTGCGGGCGATGGCGATGGCGCCGGTACCGACCCCGGTGATCCTCTGGCACGAGCCGCCCGTGCTCGCGATCGCCGCGGTGCGGGGCGCGGCGCTCGGCGTCCTCGGCGAGCCGTCCGCCGCGTCGTCGGCGGCGTGGGCCGCGGCGGGTGCCGCGATCCGGAGGCTGCACGACGCGCCGCTGCCGCCGTGGCCGGGCCGCAGGCCGGACGACGTCGCGGCGGAGCTGGAGCGCGAGTGCGCCTGGCTGCTCGACAACGCCGTCCTGCCCGCCGAGGTGGTCCGGCGCAACCGCGAGATCGCGCAGCTGGCGCTCCGCCCGTGGCGGCCCGCGTTCGTCCACGGCGACCTGCAGATCACGCACGTGTTCGTCGACGGCGACGAGGTCACCGGCGTCATCGACTGGTCCGAGGCCGCGCCGGGCGACGCCATGTTCGACCTCGCCATCCTGACGCTCGGGCACGAGGAACGCCTGGACGACCTGCTCGCCGGCTACGGCCCCGGCGCCGACCGCGACGTGATCCGCGCCTGGTGGTCGCTACGCTGCCTGACGGCGGCGCGCTGGCTGGTCGAGCACGGCTTCGACCCGGACGCGCCAGGGTGCGAGTTCGACGTGCTCAGGTCCCGGATGCGGGAACCGTAGGGCCGGCACGGGAGGTCCGGTCCGGAAATCGGGGGGTCCTGGCCGGACTCGGGCGGCGCGGACCGTCGACCCCTGCTGCCGGCCGACCTGGACCACACCGTCGCCGCCGTCCAGCTCGCGCGCGAGGCGGGCGCCCGGGTGATCGGCACCGGCCGCGCCGGGGACCGCGGCGGACCTGGGGGTGCACACGTTCCTCGACCTGGACGCCGGGGAGCTGGATCAGGCGGGCGAGGTGGACCTCGGTGCTCGACGTCATCGGCGGCGAGGTGGGCCGTGCGGCCGCTGTCCGAGACGGCGGCCGCGTTCGCCGGACGGCGCGTACCTGGCAAGACGATCATCGAGGTCGCCGAGGGGGAGTGACGGCGCCGCCAGCCTCCTGGTGGCTCGGTGCCCGATCGCTCGGTGCCTGATCGCGCATCGCCTGGTTGCCGAGGACGATCGCGAGCGCGAGCCGCTCCGCGTCCTCGGTGCCGGGCTCGCAGGAGTAGACCATGATCCGCAGGTCGTCCCCGGCGACCACGAGGGTGTCGCAGTCGATCCGGATGCGTCCGACCTCGGGGTGGTCGACCGTCTTCAGCTTCGCCGGTGCCTCCTGCGCGGTCAGGTCGATCGCCTCCCAGAGCCGCACGAACTCGGTGCTGCGCGTCCGGAGCTCCGCCACGAGGCGGCGGATGCGCGGGTCCCCGGGGTATCGCGTCGCCGTCAGCCGCAGGTCGGCCACGAGGTTCGCCACCAGGTCTGCCTCCTCCTGCGGCGAGTGGACCACGCGTGAGGCAGGCCCGAGCAGGTGCCGCCAGACCGCGTTGCGCTCCGGCCCGCGCCACGCGGTGGTCCGGCCCATGAGGGCGTCGTAGGCGGCGTTGGCGGTCACGAGGTTCCACATGGCGTCGAAGATCACCACGGGGTGCCCGTCGAACCGGTCGAGCAGCCGCTGCACGCTGGGGGTGATGCGGGTGGAGACCAGGCCGCGCCCCGGCGCGGTCAGCCCGGCGAGCCGGAACAGCAGCTCGCGCTCGGGCTCGCTGAGCCGCAGGCCCCGGGCGAGCGCCTCCACGACCTGGTCCGACGGCGCGGTGGCCCGCCCCTGCTCCAGCCGCGTGAGGTAGTCGACGGAGATGCCGGCGAGCTGGGCCAGCTCCTCGCGGCGCAGCCCCGCGGCGCGCCGCCGGGCGCCGACCGGTATCCCGGCCGCGTCGGGCGACACGCGGTCGCGCCAGTGTCGTATCGCAGGTCCGAGCTCCATCGCTCCAGTCTGCGCTCCGCCCGCGTGCTTGTGGTGGCCCTGCCGGTCCTACGACAACCTGACGACTGCCCCGCGCTGCCCTGCCGACCCACGATGACGGCATGACGACTTCGACCACCGGAACCGTGCTCATCACCGGACCGACCAGCGGCCTCGGCCGTTCCGCCGTGCAGGCCATGGCGAACCGCAGCCCGCAACGCCGTCCCGACCTGCTCCTGGTGGGGCGGCCCGGCCCGCGGCTCGACTCGATCACCGCCGAGGCGCGGGCAGCGGGCGCCACCGCCCACGCCATCGGGGCCGACCTGGCGAGCCTGGCCGACGTGCGCGCGGCCGGGAAGACCGCAAGGAGCCTCCTGGACGACGGCGAGGTGCGGCCGCTGCACGCGGTCATCGGCAACGCCGGGGTGTCCGTGGTGGACACCCGCACCGCCTCCGTGGACGGTCACGAGCTGACCTTCGCCGTCAACCACCTGGCGCACGCCCAGCTCGTGCGCGACCTGGCGGGTGCGTTCGCGGCTCCGGCCCGGATCGTGCTGCTCGGGTCCAACACGTACTACCTGAACACCCCGCGCCGTCTGCTCGGCGTGCCGCCCGCAATGTGGCGCGACCCGCTGGACCTCGCGCGGCCGGCGGACGCCGGTTCTGAGCCCGGCACCCGCGACGCGGGCATCGCCTACTCGAACTCGAAGCTCGCGATCCTCTACTACGCGCACGAGCTGCAGCGGCGCCTGCCCGACGGCGTGGCCGTGTCGGTGTTCGAGCCGGGATTCATGCCCGGCAGCGGCCTCTCGCGGAGGCACGGGCCCGCGCTGCAGCGGGTCGGACGCGCGATCGGGCGCATCCCCGGCGTCTCCACCCCGGAGCGGTCGGGGCCCCTGCTGGCGGCCGTGGCTCTCGACGAGCGCTGGGCGCACCTGCGCGACGGCGCGTTCGTGGTCAAGACCGCCGAGCACGAGGTCGAACCGTTCGCGCGGGACCGGGAGCGCGAGGAGCGGCTGTGGGAGGCGACGGAGCAGCTCCTGGGCTGATGCGCCGGGCGCCGGAGCCCGGTCCGGGCCGCCCCGCGCCAGTGTTCGGGCTGGACCTGGGCCGCCCGTCCGCAGAGCGGCCCAGGTCACACGCTTTTCGATTCGGACCCGACCCGTTCTGCGTGCTATGTTTTTCCACGCACCGGGAAGGCGGAAACGCCAGGAACGGTCCACCTGTCCGGGTGGCGGAATGGCAGACGCGCTAGCTTGAGGTGCTAGTGCCCTTTATCGGGCGTGGGGGTTCAAGTCCCCCTCCGGACACTCTTTTACTCACTCCCTGGTGTGACCAGGGGTGACATGCCGAGCACGATCTTCGACGCCGCGGCATCGAAGTCGACCTGAACGCCGAGCGCCTCGTCGAGGCCTCGGCGTTTCTTGTCCGTGGCGCGGCGCAGCACCTCGAGGGGCTGCGCTCGCCGACGATGGTCACTCCGGGTCAGCGGATGCTGCGACGCACTGCCTCCGGGATCGGGGTGTCTCCGGCGTTGAGCTCGAGGATCTGCCGGCCGATCCGCGGCTCGTGCACCAGCGCGGCCAACGTCTCGGCGACGTCCGCCCGGGGGATCTGGCCGTGCAGCTCCGCCGGGCCGAGTGACACCCTGCCCGTTCCGGGCTCGTCGGTGAGCAGGGACGGGCGCAGGATCAGCCAGTCCAGGTCGCTGCGGGCAACCGCGACGTCCGCCTGCTTCTTCACGGCGAAGTAGTACTCCTCCTCGTCGCTGAGGCTGCGCTCCCGCCACGACTCCGGGAGCACCGACACCAGCGCCAGGCGCCGCAGGCCGGCGCGGTGCATCGCCTCGATCGTCTTGTCGACCCCGTCACCGTCGACGGCCCGGGTCACCTCGGCGGCGCCGCCGTTGGATCCCGCTGCGAACAGGACGGCCTCGGCGTCCGCGAACGTGGACGCGAGCTCCGCCGGGGTCATCCGTGCGATGTCACCGACGACCGTCTCGATCCCCTGGGCAGCGAGGGCATCCCGCTGCCCACCCCGGCGCACGAGGCCACGCACCTGATCGCCCCGATGCTGCAGCGCACTGGCGAGCAGCGTTCCGGTCCTGCCCGCGATCCCGATGACGAACACGTTCACCGCCAGCTCACTTCCCTCCGCCTGGTGCCCGCTGACGGGCATCCGAACCCTCTTGTCCGGCCTGGCGGCCGGGCTCGGCCACCTGGCGGGTACCGCCGTGCCGAGCCCGACCGGTCAGACCGCGAGCTGCTTCTTCAGGGCCTCGACGTCGTGGACGTTGGACATCTGCACGAACTTTCCGTCGCGGACCTTGTACATGGCGATCTCGTCGATCTCGATCCGAGCACCTGTGGGAGCCACACCGAGCCATTCCTTGGTGGGTGTGCCGTGGTTGACGGAATGGCAGGACAGGGTCCCGCCGTCCGCGTCGATCACGACTTCCTTGATCTCCCAGTTGATGTCGGGAACCGCGTCGGCGATGCCCTTGAGCGCCGCGACGACGTCCGCCCGGGTGGCGGGCTGGCCGTGCGAGATGATCGTCTCGGCGACGAACTCGTCCATGCGGTCGAACTCGTGGGCGTTGAGCGCCTCGGTGTAGCGGTCGTAGAACTCGCGGATGTTGAAGTCGGACATGACTGCCTTTCCTGCCCGGTGTCCGGGCCCTGTGCTCATGTTTCGCCTGCGCCGTCGATGCTGCCGGAGTGCGGTCGTAAGATCCATGACGCAGAGTCCAGAGTTCTTTACATATCGTCCAGGGAGATCGTCAGGGGAGCCTGATCGTCAGTGCGTCCGGCGCGGCGGTGAGTGATGCCCGGATCAGGGTGCAGAGCTCCGCCCGGGTCGCCGTCGCCTCGGCGTCGGGTGACGACCGCCAGGTGTCGACGGCGGCTCGGTGGCCGGCGATCGCGACGGCGCACACGAAGCGGGCCGAGAGGTCCGCTCCGGGCGCGTCGGCCAGCCGCGCCGTGATCGCGTCGACCACTTGCTGTGTCAGGCGCTCGCACACCAGCATGCCCGCGGCGTCGATCGCCGGGTGGGTGCCGCTCAGACGGGCGCTGAGCACCGCGAGGCGTTCCCACCCGGGTGGCATCCGCTCGACGCGCTCGACGAGCGCGTCACCCAGGACCTCCAGCAGCGGCCCGCTGCGGGCGAGCACCTCGTCGAGACCGTCGATCAGGGTGCGCCAGACGTCGTTCAGCGGGGTCAGTGCGAGGTCTTCCTTGCCCGCGAAGTAGCGGAAGAAGCTCCGCTTGGACACCTCGGCCTGGTCGCACAGCCAGTCGACGGTCACCGCGTCGTACCCACGCTCGGCGAAGGCCGGCAGTGCGATCTCCACCAGGCGCTGCCGGCTCCGCGCGATGCGCCTGCTGCGGAGCGTGCCTGTGCCGGGCTGCGTCGTCATCGGGCCATCATAGCGAACTGGCACTCAGTGGCAGTTGGCATACAGTAGCGGCATGCTCGCATGGACGGTCGACCACTCCTCACCCAGCCACCTCAGCCTGCGCGAGGTGCCCGACCCGGTACCCGGACCGCACGACGCCGTCATCCAGGTGCTCGCCTTCGCGCCGAACCACGGCGACCTCGAGGCGCTGCCGGGCCTGCCGGACGGCATGATCCCCGGCTGGGACGCGGCGGGCGTCGTCGTGGCCGAGGCGCTCGACGGGACGGGCCCGCGCCTCGGCCAGGTGGTGGCATCGCTGGGGGTGGACAGCGCCTGGGCGCAGCGTCGGCTTGTGACCGCAGAGTCCGTGGGAGTCGCCCCCGACGGCGCCGACCCGAACCTCACCAGTGTCGTGCCCGTCGCGGCCACCAGTGCACTGCGCGGGCTGCGCCGCCTCGGCCCGCTCCTCGGCCGCCGTGTGCTGGTGCTCGGCGGGACCAGCGCTGTGGGGCTGTTCGCCGTCCAGCTCGCCGCCCGCAGCGGTGCCGAGGTCGTCGCTACCACGCGGAACCGCGCCGCGCGGCGCCGGCTGGTCGAGCTCGGTGCGCGTGAGGTGATCGCCGCGCCGTCCGACCTGGGCCAGGACGTGTCCGGTGTGCTCGACCTGTTGGGCGGCTCCCACCTGGTGGAGGCGTTCGCCCGGCTGGCACCGGGCGGCACGCTCGTCGCGCTGGGGCACGCGGCCGGGCAGGGGGAGCGCTTCGGGTACGGGGCCCTGTTCGGTGACGCCGGTCGGCACGACCGGTCCCTGACGACGTTCTTCCTCGGGGCCGAGACCGGTCTCGGCCCCGACATGGCGTGGCTCGCGACCGAGATCCACGAGGGCCGCCTCGACCCCGTGGTCGTGGCCGTCCGACCGTGGCAGGAGCTGCCGGACGCTTTCGCCGCCGGCGCGGGGCGGACGCACGGCAAGGTCGTCCTGACCGTGGGCTGAGGCAGACGCCGTCCGCTTCCTACCTACAGGTGGTCCGTGTAGAAGCCGGCCAGGCGGTCGACGGCGGCGTCGACGTACTCGGGCACGTCGTACATCTCGTAGTGGCCGGCACCTTCGACGACCATGAGGTCCACGGGGTTGGGTGCCAGCTTCCAGAGCTGCATGCCGGACTCGTAGGAGCCGGTGGTGCCGATGCGCCCGGCGAGGACGACCTGCAGCGGCTGCGTCATGAGCTGATCGACCAGATGGAACGCGTCGTAGCCCAGGAGCAGCGCGTCGCCGCGCGAGAGGCGACGGTTCGTCGAATGTTCGCTGCCGCCTCGTTCGGTGCGGTAGTACGTGATCGCCTGGGTCGTGTCGAGATCGGTGACGCCGGCCGCCGCGGCGTCCTCCAGGGTGTCGGGCAGCCAGTTCTCGCGGGTCAGCTCGCCGGTGCGGTTCTCCTCGGTGCGAGCCTCGGCCATCGCGTCGAGGCCGGCCGCCGGGCCGTCCGGCTGGAAGCCGCGGAACGACGTGCCCATGTTGCCGGGGACGACCGTGCCGACGGCCTTGATGCGGTGGTCGGTGCGAGCGGTGTGCACCGCGTAGCCGCCGCCGGCGCAGATGCCGAGCACGCCGATGCGCTGCGGGTCGATGCCGGGCAGCGTGCCGAGCGTGTCGATCGCGTAGGAGATGTCCTCGCCACGGCGGTAGGGGTCCTCGAGGTCGCGCGGCTGGCCGCCACTCTGCCCCTGGTGGGCGGGGTCGAACACGAGCGCCGCGATGCCCCGGGCGGCCAGCCGGGCGGCGTAGTTCGCGCCGATCTGTTCCTTGACGCTGCTGCCCGGGGTCGAGAGCACGACGGCGCGCAGGGCGGACCCCTCGGCCGGGAGGCTGTCGGGGAGGTAGAGATCGGCCGCGAGCTCGATCGGCCCGCGGGGGATCGTGAGGTGCTGAAGCATCGGTGGAGAACCTCTCGCGTCGGTTTCGTTCCATGATGTTTTAGTCCGAAGTGACAGGTAGTACAGTATGGAACTAATTCCACGGTAGCACCCGATCAGGAGGTCGTATGCCGGTCGACGCCGCGCAGCTCTGGACGCTGAACCACCGCCTGCTCACCGTCGTGCTCGACGCCTGCAGCGCCGAGCTGGCCGAGCTGGGCCTGGAGGCGAAGGAGTTCTTCGTGCTCGCCGAGGTGGCCGCGTCCCCGTACCCGGCCGGGCTGGCGGCGAGGCTGGTGATCCCCAAGGCGAGCGTGACGGTCTACGTGCGCAATCTCGTCGCCAAGGGGTTCATGCGCCGCGAGATCGACGACACGGACCTGCGGCGGCACCGCCTCGTGCTCACGGACGACGGCGCGGCCGCGCGGGACCGCGCCTTCGCGGCGCTGGCGAGGGCGTTCGACCGGAGGTTGGCGGCGATCGCGCCCCAGGACCGTGCCGAGCTGCAGCGGATCCTGCTCGCGCTGCTCGAGCCGGCCCCGGGGGCGACCTCGTGAGCGACGTCCCGCTGCCGTCCCGGCCGTGGACCGAGCGCGAACTGG
The DNA here is from genome assembly GCF_040655935.1 of Promicromonospora sp. NPDC050262. Taxonomy (NCBI): domain Bacteria; kingdom Bacillati; phylum Actinomycetota; class Actinomycetes; order Micrococcales; family Promicromonosporaceae; genus Promicromonospora; species Promicromonospora sp. NPDC050262. The sequence continues at coordinate 168,661 of NZ_JBFAKX010000003.1, forward strand.
CTCAGCTCGACGACTCGGAGCTGATCCGCGTCGCAGCGGCCCGTGCGGACGGGACGCTGCGGCCCCTCGTGACCGTCGGGCACGTCCGCCTCGGCCAGGACGAGCTCATCCGCTCGCTCCACGGCACCAGCGGTGCCTGGTACCGAGCTGCGGTGGCCTCCGGCCGCGGCGAGATCGAGATCGGTGGCCTACGCGTCGCGGTCGCGTTCCTGCCCGACCACGGGCGTGAGGCGGATGTCGACCAAGCGCTGCGCTCCCGCTACGGCGACGACGCCGGCGTCCGCCGGATGACACGCTCGCCGGCACGCGACGCGACTCTGCGGGTGGTCCCGCTGGGAACCGACGTGTGAACCTCGCACCGAAAGGTCTGCCGCGATCGGTGGACGCCGCCTTTGGGGAGTGCCGCCAAGCTCGATCGGCGCATACGCCGGGCGCGACATACCATATTGGTGTGTGGACCGCAATTGTGATTCTGCTGGTGATCTGGGCGGTGCTGGCCGTCGTCGGGTTCGTCTTCGAAGGACTCTTGTGGCTGGCCGTGGTCGGACTCATTCTGTTCGTGGGCACGTTGATCATTGGGATCATTCGCCAACGGATTCGTCGTAGCGGCTGAACTGCTCGTCGTCCGGCCAGAGCACCGAGGCCCGCGGTTCTCGCCGGCCCGGATGCTCACTCGAAGCGGACGCGCTCTGCCTCGGCCTTCACCCTGGCCGCACGTGCCGCTTCGGCCTGGCCCCATCGAAGACGCTCGTCGTCGCGCCGCTCGCGCTCCGCGACGACCTGCTGATCGATCTCACGGAGGACCCTGGCGATCTCGGTGGCGAGTCCGCCGACCAGCATCGCCAGGTTTGTGTGCGCGATCTCCAGCCGGCGGTCCGCGACTTTCAGGGATACGCCCTGGTAGCCGCGTTCGGCGAGCATCGCCGTGACGCTCGGAGCCTCGATCAGGGCGCGCTCCTCAGCGGAGACCTGACGGGAGAAGACGGCCGTGACCAGGTACCGTTCCGGCTCGTCGTCCGTACCCAGCTCATGCGGAAGAGCGGAATCCAGCACGCCGCGCAAGAAGAGCCCACTTCTTGCGGGTTCGGTGTCAGGAGCCCTGGTGCTGCGCGGGATGTCCGGCTCGAATCCGCCGTCGTCGTCCCACTGCGCTCTCGAGGCGTCCTCGTCGGGAGCCGGAGTTTTCTGCTGTGTCGACGAAGCGTCTCGAGCGGCCTCGTGCGGGCCGCTTTCGCTCTCACCCACACTTTGATCGTACTCCCGGGTGCGAACCGGGCGGCGCCCGGAGCAGGCACGCGCTGACCACCGAGCTGATCGATTCCTGCTGCAGTTCGTCGGCATCTGGAACAACTTCCTGCTGCCGTTCATCATGCTCTCCGACCAGCGGCTCTACCCGATCACCCTCGGGCTGTACACGTCCCTGTCCCGAGGCGCGGGGGATTCGGACCTGTACCCGCTGGTGATCACGGGCTCGGCCGTGTCGGTGGTGCCGCTGATCGTGATGGTGCTGCCCCTCCAGCGGTTCTGGCGCGCCGACCTGCTGGCCGGAGGCCTCAAGGGGTGAGCCGGGGGCTCAGAGGTGGAGCCGCTCGTCCAGCCAGTCGAACATGCGCTGCTCGGTCAGCTCACGGGCGAGCGGCTGGCAGTGGGAGGCGGCCCCCTCGTCCTGGGTGAAGCGGGCGAGCGTGGCGCCGGGCACCAGCTTCGCCAGCTCCGCCGACTGGGGGAAGAACTGGTCGCCGTCGGGGTCTGTGACCAGCAGCGGCGTCGTGATGCGGGCGCCGAGCTCGGGCGTGAGCGCGTACCGGGAGACCTCGTCGAGCACGGCGGAGTAGCCCTCGACCCCGTACGGACGGGCGCGGAAGGCCCAGGTCTCCCGCGCGTCCCGGCCGCCCGGCAGCCGCATGCCCAGGCGCATGTCGCGGTCGAACTTCTCCTTGTGGCCCTTCCGGTACTCGTCGAACACGGCATGCGGGATGTTGGACAGCCAGGACCGGCCGACGTCGACGACGCCGCCGTCGGCGACCGCCGCCGCGAACCGGTGCTCGAACGCCAGGGCCCGCGGGACCCAGTACCCGCCCTGGCTGACGCCGTAGACGGCCACCCTGTCCTGGTCGACGTCGTCGCGGGTGGCCAGGTGGTCGACGACGGGGGTGAGCACGTTCTCCCAGTCGGGACGGAACGGGACGCCGCGCTCGAAGAGCATTGACTGCTGGCCCGGCCCGTCGAACAGCAGCACGGCGTACCCGCGCTCCAGCGCGCCCTCGGCGCCCTGGCACCACAGACCGCTGACCGACCCGTCGCTGCCGTTGTTCATCACGAGCACCGGCCGCGGTTCCCCGGAGAGGTCGGGTCGGAAGAACCACCCGGGCATGCTCGACCCGTCGTAGGGGATGGTGACGGCCTGCGCCGGCCACCGGCCGTGCGCGACGAAACCCTCCCAGGCGGCCCGGTGCGCCCGGAAGGTGGGTAGGTGGTCGGCGGTGTCGTCGTCGAGCCCGTCGATCGCCTCGACGGCGACGGCCAGGTAGTTCGCCGCGCGCAGGAACGCGCGCGCCGCGCTGACGGTGTGGCCGGCGTCGGCGCACCGCTGGGCCTGCCGGGCCACGTCGCGCCCCAGTGCCTCCCACGCGGCGAACCACCCGCGGTGGTCCTTGGGTCTGACCCGGGCGATCGTCGCGAGCACCTCGCCCGGCTCGGAGCCGCCGCGGGCGGCTCTGCCGAGGATCGAGCGGACCTCGTAGTCCCACCCGCCCTCGTAGAACCCTGCGGTGTAGACCTCGTGCGAGCGGGTGCCGTGCCGGTCCAGGTGGTCGACGGCGAGCGCTTCGGTGGTGTCGGAGACGGCCATGAACTCGTTCCCCTTGATGGGCTCTCGAACGATGGGCTGGAGACCGGCTGGGCGGACGGGCTGAAGGGCCGGCCTGATTGCAGACTAGGTCGCGGCTTGGCCCGGCGCTCCCGCTCCGGGCAGTCTCACCCGCTCGCCTACGCCTCCGCCTCCGCCTCGGCCGGCCGCCTCGAAGTCCGACGACCGCACACCGAAAATCCGGCGGTCTGCTGCCGTTCATCGGCGTCTTCGCCGGGTCACCCGAGTCGGCGGCTCAGTCCTTCTTCGCAGCGGACACGTCGACGCATACGATTCCCTCGTTGCCGTCCTGGTCGGCAATCACGGTGAGCATGGGCGCGTTGCTGTCGTCGACGATGGTCCCGCCTGCTGCGACGGCGGCGGCGATCCGTTGCTCGGCAACCTCGGGCGCCACATAGACCTCGATGTGGAACCGCTGACGCGGGGGCTCCTGCTTGTCGGCGTCCCCGAACCACAGGTTCGGTACCCGTCCCGTGGCGTCCCGGATCTCGTCGCCGGGGGACCCGCGGCCCTGGGAGTCGGCGCTTCCGGTCAGCAGCGCGGCCCAGACCGGGGCGATGGTCGCGGAGTGCGCCGTGTCGAGTCCGAGCTCGATATGGCTGACCGAGACCGGCTCGGCGTCGATCTTGTGGTCGGCGGCGATCTCGGTGATCCGTCGCGCGAGGTCGACGTCCTGCTGGGTCACCCATTCGACGACGTGTTCGGTGCCCTCGCCGTCGCGGTAGACGGCGTCGTCGCTGATCAACGTGAAGTCGACGTACCCATGACCGATCGATACGCGCGGGTGGTGGCCCAGTGCGTCGCCCGCCTCGCCCGTCGCGGCGACGAACCGTGCGCCGGTGCCGAAGTCGTCAACCACGTAGCGGGCATGCAACCCCTGGGCCAGCTTGCGCCAGTCGGTCAGGTCGGCTGCCGCGATCTGGTCGCCCGTCAGCATGTCCATGAACGGTGACTCTAGCTCTGACGGTGCCGCAGCGGCACCAGATGACCGCCTGCCGCTCGATGAGTTGAAGGCGCTCTGGCGAGCCGCCGACCCGAGAGCGAGAACTGGTGATCGGGGGCGGGGTACGGCGGCGTCCGGGCAGGCTCAGGCAGGCCGGATCGTACGACGCATGACGGTGTTCTTCAGCCCCTTCGAGCGGACGAACTCGAAGCCGGCTTGCTCGTACATCGTGCGTGTTCCGTTGTAGACGAACGAGTTGTTCATCCGCTTCTCGCCGATCTCGTGCGGGTACCCCTCGACCACACCGCCACCCTGCGCGGCGATCTGGTCGAGCGCCCCGGCCAGAGCCACCTTGGCGTAGCCATGCCTGCGGTACCGCTTGTCGACGAAGATGCAGGTGATGCGGTAGTCCGGCGTGACGTCAGCCTCGGCGAGATATTGCTTGCGGTGATGGATGTTCGGCAGCTCGTCCGGGGTGCCGTACTCGGCCCACGCGATCGCTTCGTCGCCGATCAGCACCAGCGCCGCATGGGCCTGTCCGGCCTCGACGAGCCGCTTCTTCAGCGCACGGCTGCCCTCGTATCCCGGTTCCCGTTCGGCGCATTCGGGGTGGAAGTAGGTACACCAGCACCCACCGAAGATCCCGTTGTGCCGTTCGACCAGACCGGCGAACGCGTCCCACGTCCGAGCGGTCAACGGCTGGATCGAGTGTCCGTCGGTCACCATGCACCGATCGTAGGCTCCGACCGGAAGAGCGCCTGATGTACCGCTGAGTCACCACATGTGTGGGCTGGGACCTCCATCGCGGACGACCGGCAGGCGAGCAGTACGGCGCCGAGCTGCCGTTCGGGCGCGCAGGTCAAGAGCGTTGTAGAGGTCACGCCGCTCCGCCGGCAAGGTCGTCCCCACCACCAGCGACATCTGAAGACGTGCCTAGGCACCGCCTCCGGCTGTCGCGGCCTCCGTCGCGGACCGCCCCGGAGCGGTCGGCCCCGGAGCGGTCGGCTTCGTGAACCACCCTCCGTAGGTCAGCAGCAGCCCCATGACGGCCAGCGCGGCGAAGAAGATCCGGGCCGCGATCGTCGCGGCCGGCGAGTCCATCGTGGCGTCGACACCGGTCTGCATCGCGTCGGGCGTGACGATCAGGGCGAACCCGCGGAGAGCCACGAACCAGCCGAACAATGACACGGTGATCGCGAGCGGGCCGCGCCAGCTCCGGTGCCCGCCGATGATGATCAGGCCGCCCAGCAGCATCATGGCGCCGAGCATCAGGACCAGGATGGGCTGGGCGAACAGGTCACCGATGCCCTCCATCCCGTCGGGCAGCCGGATCGCGTAGATGGTGGTGAAGGCGGCGACGTAGGGACCGATGACGCGGGCGAACGCTCGGGTTCGCAGCTGTGCCTCGATGCTGGCAGCTCGCATGGTCTTACTTCCTCTCCTTGGGGCGGTAGCCGACCTGATGGAGGACGGCGCGCAGGTAACGCTCGGTGTCCTGCGCCGTGCAGGTGTCCGGGTACGTGACCAGGTGCTGCCAGCCCGCCCCGGAGAGCAGATCCAGCAGGACCTGCGGGTCGGTGCCTGCCGGCAGCTCCCCGCGGTCCCTGGCCCGCTCGAAGACCTTCGTGCGGGTATCGCTGCGCTGGTCCCCGAACTGGCTCTGGTAGGCGCGCGCGATCTCGGGGTAGTCCTCGAACGCGCCGTAGAGCCGACGCAGGAGGCGGCGCTGGCGGGTGTCGGCGAGGACGGATGCCCAGCCGGTCAGCAGGTGCTCGACGTCGCGGATCTCCGGCGTCGCCGACGGATTCCCGTTGGCGGCCTCGAACGCGGCCAGCAGGAGTCGGGTCTTGTCCGGAAAGCGCCGGTACACCGTGGCCCTGGTGACCCCCGCACGCCGGGCCACCTGCTCGACGCTGGTCGCGTCCGCGCCGCGTTCGATCAACAGGTCGAGCGCGGCGGTCAGGATGGCTGCGTCGGCCTCGCTGCTGCGCGGGCGGCCGGGGGTGCGGTCGGCGGTTCCCATGCCACTTACAATACAGTACAGCCCTGTATTGTAAATAGCACCGGCGCGCGACCTGCGCTCCGAGCCGACGAGGCCCCCTTTTGTCCTCCGTGAGACGGAAGGGGGCCTCGTCGGCGTATGTGGATCAGGAGATCTTGCGGCGGTAAGCGTCCCTGGTGCCCACGACGTGCCACGGTAAATCCCTGCGGCGCCGGGGCCCGACTTTGTTATGGTCCGGTTACCGCAACGGGAGGGCACCCTCATGATCGACCTCGACGAGCTGGATGCCGCGGCGTCGGCACGATCGTTCAGCGGGGTCGTGACCATCGACGTCGGTGATCGCCGGGTCGTGGAGCACTGCTACGGGTTCGCCCATCGCGCGCTGCGCGTACCGAACACCCCGGGTACGCGGTTCGCGATCGCGAGCGGCAGCAAGAGCTTCACCGCCCTCGCGATCATGCAGCAGGTCGCGTCCGGGACGCTGGCCCTGAGCGACCCGGTGCGGCGCTACCTCGGCGCCGATCTCCCCTTGATCGACGACGACGTCACGATCGAGCAGCTGCTGACGCACACCTCGGGCATCGGCGACTACCTCGACGAGGACGACGACTGGGACCCCGCGGACTACGTCCTGTCCGTCCCGGTGCACACCCTCGAGACGGCGGAGTCGTTTCTTCCGATCCTGGGCGGCCTGCCGCACAAGCATCCGCCCGGTGCGCGGTTCACGTACTGCAACGGTGGTTACATCGTGCTGGCGATCGTGCTCGAGCGGGTCACCGGACGACGCTTCCAGGACGTCGTGGAGACCGACGTGTTCCGACCTGCCGGCATGACGAGCACGTCATACCTTCGCTCGGACGAGCTGCCCGGCGACGTCGCCCTGGGCTATCTGGACTCGGATGGTGATCGCAGCAACGTGCTGCACCTGCCGGTTCGCGGCAACGGCGACGGCGGCGCCTACACGAGCGCCACCGACCTGCACCGGTTCTGGCGCGCGTTGCACGACGGCGCGATCGTGCCCCATGAGGTGGCCACCGAGATGACGCGTCCGCACGTCATCGTGCCGGAGGGGCCGCGGTACGGCCTCGGGTTCTGGCCCCACCCGGTCGATCCCGCGGTCGTGATCCTCGGCAGCGACGCGGGTGTGGAGTTCAGGTCGACGCACGATCCCGTGACCTGCACGACGGCGACCGTGCTGAGCAACTGCAGCACGGGCTCGCAACCCGTCCTGGACCTGCTTCGAGCGTCCTGGCCTGATCTGCTGACGACGACGTGATCTTCGTCGTGTGGTGCCGCGTGGACGGTGAGAACGAAGCCACGCGCGTGTAGGGGTGGTGGAACGATGGATCAGGTGAACCCGAGCGCCGAGCTGCCCCCAGCGCCGAACCGCGCTCCGGACGTCGAGGACGACTTCGCCACGGGGCCGAACCCAGGGCTCTGGGTACCGCACTACCTGCCGCACTGGACCACGCCCGACCGGTCCGCGGCTCGCTACCGGGAGACGGCGAGCGGCCTGGAGCTGCTCGTCGAGGCCGATCAACCGGACTGGCGGCCCGAGGACGCGCCACTGCGCGTCTCCAACCTGCAGACCGGCACGTACTCCGGCCCGGCCGGCTCGCGACGGGGGACCCACCGGCACCGGACCGACGGCCTCGTCGTCCGCACGGCGACGCCGTCACGCCTTCTCTGGGCGCCCTCGGCCGGCCGGATCGAGCTCACCGTGAGCGCGACCCGCGACCCTGGATGCATGCTTGCCGCCTGGTTGGTCGGCACCGAGCAGGACGACGCGACCGCAGCCGGCGAGATCTGCGTCTTCGAGATCGACGCGGCGGCGATCAGCGCCACCACCACGGCGCGCACGGGGATCAAGGCGCACCACGACCCAGAGCTGGCGACCGACATGAGCGAGGTCCGGCTGCCCTTCGACGCGACGACGCCGCACACCTGGACGGCCGTGTGGGGGCAGGGCGAGACGGTGATCGGCTGCCAGGGCAGGGTGCTGCGGCACATCCCGCAGAGCCCGGACTACCCACTCTTCCTGATGGTCGACCTCTTCGAGATCGGCCCGCCCGGCGGCCACTACCCGAAGGCCGCCGTCGTGCACCGTGTACGCGGGTGGACCGGTCGGTAGGACCATCGCCGTTCGGGCCGGCATTCCGACGCGCTATTTGAATGTGGAAGGATTGAAAAGGCGCGCGAGTGGGTGAAAACTATCCCGGGCGGGTTATATTCCAATGCTGAAGGATCGAATCTGTATGTGGACCGATTGAATCCGTTTCCTGGACGTGACCGGCCTGTGAACAGTGGTCGACCCGCTTGAACTGCCCGATTTTTTCTCGGCATGATGAAAGTCATTCACCGCGAAAGAATCCGAGGGGTCATCGTGAATAATCAGCCCATTGTCACCGTGACTGGCATGCTCGCGGCCAGGGCGGAAGAGAGGCCGGACGCGACCGCGATAGAGCTCGTCGGCGCGGGGCGGCTCAGTTATTCGGCGTGGAACGAACGCTCGCGCGCGGTCGGTCACGGCCTCGCGGCCAGGGGCGTCCAGCCTGGTGACCGGGTGGTCGTGCGCGCTTCCGGTGACTGGATCGCGTTCGCGATCGCATACGTCGGGGTGCAGACCGCCGGGGCGATCGCCGTGCCGGTACTCGCGTCCAGCAGCGACGAACACATCGCTCGCGTCTGCGTGGAGGCCGGGGCGGTCGGTGTCATCGGTGACGTTCCCGTGGCCGGGTGCCCAGGCTGGTCCCGGACGGTCCGTCAGATCGAGGCGGCCCAGCCGACCGGCTCGACCGGGGTCGCGGTGAGCGGGGCGGACGACGCCGAGATCCTCTTCACCTCCGGGACGACCGGACGGCCGAAGGGCGTCGTGTCCACGCACGACAACCTCACGTACGCGGTCCGGCCCCCCGGTGACGGCGCGCCGACGGGGGAGGAGACGGCGGGCGAGCCGGTGCGCAGGGTCCTGCATGCACTGCCGCCCGCCACGAACGCGGGTCAGAGCCTCATGATGCAGACGCTGAGCGCGGTGCCGCACACCATGATCGTGCTCGAGAAGTTCGACGCCGACCGTCTGCTGGGTGCCGTCCAGAGGTTCAGGCCGGACGACGTGGTGCTGGTCCCCGCCTACGCGCTCGCGCTCCTGCGGGTCGGCACGCGGTTCGACCTGAGCGGTGTACGGCAGGTGCGGACCACGAGCGCGCCGATCTCTGCCGCGACGCTGGCCAGGCTCGCCGAGCTGTTCCCGACCGCGAGCGTCGTCAACATGTACACCTCGACCGAGAGCTGGCCCGCGCGCCTGCGGATGCACTTCGACCCGGGCCGACCGTTCTCGCTCGGTCGGGCGCACGGCCGGAGCGAGGTGCGCATCGTCGACCTGTCCGGCGAGCCGGTGGCCACGGGCGTCTCGGGGTCGGTGCAGCTCCGGACGGACGGCGTGCGTCCGCGCCGCTACTGGAACGACCCGGAGGCGAGCGCCGGCGTCTTCCGGTCGGACCTGTGGGTGAGCACCGGCGACGTCGGCCGCCTGGACGAAGCGGGGTACTTCTACCTCGAGGACCGCAGCGCCGACACGGTGAACGTCGGCGGGCGGAACGTGTCCACGCTCGCCGCGGAGGGTGTCCTCGAGGACCATCCTGACGTGGAAGAGGCGGCGGCGTTCGGTGTGCCGCACCCGACGCTCGGGCAGTACCTGGTCGCCACCGTGATCGGTTCCGACAGCCTCGACCCCGACCAGGTTCGCTCCTTCGCGGCCGCGCGGCTGGGGGAGGCCGACGCACCGAAGCGGGTCGTCCGGGTCGGGCACTTCCCTCGCAACGCCCTGGGCAAGGTCGTCAAGCGTGAGCTGATCGAGACCGTCTCCGGGCTGATCGCGCGAGATGCCGGGCACGGCGAGGCGGCGAGCGACACGGAACGCGTGGTGGCTGCCATCTGGGGGCGGGCCCTGGACGTCGGTCCCGCCGCGATCGGCCCGGACGCCGAGTGGTTGTCGCTCGGCGGATCGTCGCTCGAGGCGGCCGAGGTCGCGCTGCTCGTCGGCGACGAGCTCGGGCGGGACGTGCCCGAGCGGGTGCTGCACACGAACCCGACCCTGCGGGCCTACGCCGCGGCGGTGGACCAGGCGCCGCCGGCGGACCAGGTGCGGCTGCGGCCCCTGGGCCGCGCTACCCGGGGGGTTGGCGGATGAGCACGCTGCACGCGGCGACGCACTATCAGCGTTCCCTCTTCGACGCGACCGGCGGGCGGGCGTCCGGCGTCAACATCGGCGCGGCCGTCCGGATGCGCGGTCACGCCGACCCCGGCCGCGTCCGCGGCGCGCTGGACGCGCTGACCGCCCGGCACGAGGCCCTGCGCACCACCCTGACACGCCAGGACTCCGGCGGTGCCGCCCATCAGGTCATCGGCAACCACGCTCCGTCGGACCTGCGCGAGGTCAGCGTCGCCGAGGTCGACGAGCAGCAGCGGGAGTCGGCCTGCGCCGCGCTCCTGCAGGAGGAGCTGCGGCGGCCGTTCGTGCTGGAGGACAGTCCCCTCGCCCGGGCCGTGCTGGTGACCCTCGCCGACGACGACCGGGTGTTCGCCGTGATCGCGCACCACGCGATCATGGACGGCTGGTCCGCCGGTGTGATCCGCGACGAGCTCCCGCACCTGTACGAGCACGGCACGGGCGCCACGCTTGCACCGCCCGCGCTCCATCTCGCCGACTACGCCGGGTGGGAGACAGAGCTGGCCGACGACCCCGCGACACAGCGGCACTGGCGGGCCGCCCTGGCCGACGCCAGTCCCCGCCTCACCTTCCCGGAGGACGTCTCGGACGTCGGGGCTGTCGCCCGCACCACGCCTCGTCCGCTCCCGCTCGACCACGGTCTGACGCTGGGTGCGTTGCACCCGCTCATGGTCGAGGAACGGGCGAGCACGACCGCCGTCCTGCTGGCCGCCCTCGCGGCGTCCCTGAGCGGTCATGCGACGAACGAGCGGATCACGTTCGGCGTCATGCGGTCGAACCGCCAGCAGCGTGACGTCCGCGGCACGGTCGGGTTCCTCGCCGGGCACGTGCCGGTCACGGTGGACCTGTCCGGGGACCCGACGTGCGCGACCCTCGTCGGGCGCACGGCCGACGCCTATGACCGGGCGATCTCGCGCCCGGCACCGGTCGGCGTGCTCCGCGGGGCGCTGCCCGACGCGGGCCGTGGGCCCCTGTTCGACGTGTCGCTCAACTACAGCCACGGACCGCATCAGGCCGACGCGGTGGTCACGGGTGCGGGAATCGCGTTCTCGCAGTTCGACCTCGCGCACGAGGAGCCCACCGACCACCCCTGGTGGGACGGCGCCTCGCTGCTGGACTTCCAGGTCAGATCTGATCCGGCCGGGAGACTCTCGGGTGTCCTCGTGGCGGACGCCAACGTGCTGGGCGACCCGGAGGTGGCCGGTTTCGCCGAGCGTTTCAGCGCCGCGCTGCGCAGGTTCGCCGATCGCCCCGGGGATCGCCTCAGTGATCTCGGCGCGGCGAAGGAGGAGGCCCGGTGAGCGCGCTCGCGGCCGACGCCGGGACCGTCGTCCTGCCGGCCACCTACCTCCAGCAGGAATGGGTCGCGGCGGTCGGTGGACCCGAGTCCAACCACAACATCCCGCACGCGATCGAGATCACCGGACCCGTGGACCTCGGTGATCTGTCCGCGGTGCTGGCGGCGCTGGTGGAACGACACGAGACCATGCGCACGGCCTTCGTCCGCACCGAGGCCGGGATCGCCCAGCAGGTCGTCGCGCCGTTCCGCCCGGAGCTGGGGTTCGAGGACCTGTCGCGCCGGCCGCGACCGGCGCAGCGTGCCGCGCTCGAGGAGCTCGCGGTCCGGCGCTGCGAGCAGCCGATCGACCTGTTCTCCCCGCCGCTCTGGTCGGCGGTCGTGGTCCGGATGGCCCCTGAGCGCCACGTCCTGCTGACCGTCTGGCACCACGCGGTCTTCGACGGATGGTCCAACGCGGTGCTGTTCCGCGATCTCCACCAGCTCTACCGTGCCCGGCTCGACCCCGGGTACCCGCCGCCGCCCGCGCCAAAGGTCCAGACCGGTGACTACGCCGCCTACGAGCGCACCCTCGGGCTCGGGGCGAACGCCGGGTTCTGGGGCGAGCAGTTCCCGGCCGACCCGCCGCGCCTTCCCCTGGAGCGCACCGGACCGGACGACCCGCTGTGGCTGCAGGCACACCCGCTTCCGCTCGTGGCGGGGGACGCGGCCGGCTCGCTGCTCCAGCTCGGCGCGCAGCGCGGCGCCAAGCCGGCCAGTGCCCTGCGCGCCCTGGTCCTGGCGTCGCTCGCGCCCTTTCTCGGCGACGACGTGATGATCGGGTGTGTCACGGCCAACCGGGACGCCTCCGGGCTGACGCACACCATCGGTCTCGTCAGCGATCACGTGCCCGTGCGGGTCGATCTGCGGGACAACCCGTCGTTCGGGGAGCTTGCCGGCCGCGTCCACGAGGCGACGAGACAGGCGCACATGCACCGGGTCCCGGTCGGAGTGCTGCGTCACGAGCTGCCCCGGGCGGTCCGGGGGGACGGCTCGTTGTTCGACATATCGATCAACTACATGCCGCACGCCCCGGCCAGGGCCGTCACGATCACGGCAGCGGACGGCAGCAGCATCGGCATGCTCCTCCGTCCGCTGCCGACCGACACGCTCCGGCCGCGGATGGCGTCGTCGTTCAGCGGGGCCGTGCGCCTCGGCTTTCAGCTCCGCCACTCGCACGAAGGACATGTCTCCGGCGATCTGTGGGCGCATCGCCCCGCGTTCAGCACGCGGACGCTCGACGAGCTGACGGGGAATCTCGGCCGTGCGGCACGCGAGGTGCTCGCCTCGCCTGGGCGGGGGATCCGGGACCTGGCAGTCCGGGGGAGGGCGGCGGACTAGCCCGGCGAAGCCGCCATCGCGAGCCGCTGCTGAGCGGCCCACGCCTTCGCGGTCACGGCCACCTGGACCTCGGGATCGAGCAGCCAGGCGGTCTCCAGACCATTGATGAAGGCGATGATCTCGATGGCCTTGAGGCGGGTGTCGACGTCCGCGCGGATCTCGCCGCGATCCTGTGCGGCGGCCAGGACCGAGCCGACCCGGTCGACGGTCGCGTGATACCGGCTGGCCAGCCGGGGGTGGAGAGCGCCGTCCTCGCCGAGGTTCTCGACGACAAGCACGGTGTGCATGCCGACCGTCTGGGAGTGGCTGGCCCAGCGGGTGACGTTGTGGGCGATGACGTCGAGGATGCCGAGGCCGACGTCGGCGTCGCGCCACAGGATCTCGTCCTCGGCCTCGTCGCGCCGATCCAGCACCGCGTTGAGCAGCGCCTCCTTGGTCGGGTAGTGATAGAGAAGCCCGCTCTGCGAGACCCCGGCCTCGGCGGCGATCTCCGCGAGATTGGTGCCGCGCGATCCGTTGCGTGCCACGAGGCGAGTCGCGGCGTCGACGATCAGCTCCTTCCGGGCCTTGCCCTTTGCCGATTCGATTTTCTTGACGCCGCCGGTACCCCGTGCCGCCTGGAGATCGTATTGCCGTGCCATATACGTATCCTATCGCCCTATTTGACAGCGCCCTGAAGCAGGGCTTTCACGAAGTGGCGCTGGAAAAAGAGGAACACCAGCAGGGAGGGGGCAATGATCAGCAATGAACCGGCGCACAACAAAGCGATGTTCGTACCGTGCTCACCCTGGAATGCACCCAGGCCGCCGGCAACGGTACGCATGGTCGGATCATCGATGAGCACGAGCGGCAGCAGGTACTGGTTCCAGGTCGCGAGAAAGAACAGGATCGTGAGTGCCGACAAGGCGGGTACCGCGAGCGGCAGCTGGACCTGGCGGAAGATCTGCCACGGCGTGGCGCCGTCGAGCTCGGCAGCCTCGGTGAGGGCCGTCTCCACCTTGAGGAAGCTCGCTCGCATCCAGAACACGCCGAAGGGCATGAGCAGCCCGATGAGCGGCAGGATGACGGCCCACCGGGTCCCGAGCAGCCCCATGTCGCGAAGGTTGTAGTAGAGCGGCGTGATGAGCGCCTCGAACGGCAGGGTCAGCCCGACGAGCAGGAGCGCGTTGACGAACCTGCCGCCGGGTACGTCGAGCTGCGCGAGCCCGTATCCGGCCGCGGTGGCCATGGCGACGGCGGCCGGCACGACGCCGAGCACGATCAGGACGCTCGACTGGAAGAGCGCGAGGAAGTTCGCCGCGGTCCACGCGTCGGCGAAGTTCTGCCACTGCGGGTCCTCGGGCCAGGCGAGCCCCGGCGGCGTGCTGTTCTGCGGTGCGAGCGCGGCCGTGAGCATGCTGAGCAGGGGCAGGATCGCGAACGCCATGAGCGCCACCAGGATGACCACACGCGAGACGAGGCCGTGGCGGGTCGACGAAGCGGTGTTCATTCGTGCCTCCCGAGTCGCTGGATGGGCCAGATGACGAGCAGGACGAGAGCCGCGAGGAGGACGGCGAGGGCCGAGGCCTGGCCGATCCGCTGTTCCAGGAAGGTGAGCCGGTAGATCTCCACGCCGGGCACCATCGTCTGGTACCCCGGGCCGCCCTGGGTCGCGATCTGGACGACGTCGAAGCTGGCCAGGGCTGCGATCGTGCCGATGGTCGCGCAGACCGCGATCTCCCCGCGGAGCCCGGGAAGCGTGACCGCGAAGAACTCGGCGACGCGGCCCGCTCCGTCCAGGCGGGCAGCCTCGTAGAGCGACGGGTCGATCTTGCCGATGCCGGACAGCAGGAGCACCGTGCAGAAGCCGAACGACAGCCAGAAGCCGATGACGCCGACGGCCGGCAGCGCGAACGTGAAGTCGCCGAGCCAGGCGCGCGTCAGGGACTCCAGGCCGACCGCTCCGAGCGCCTGGTTGACGAGCCCCTCGGTGGAGAACATCCACGTCCACGCGATGCCGGCCGCCACCGGCGGCAGCACCTGGGGGATGAACAGCACGACCCGTGCCGTGGTGTTGAACGTCCCGACCCGGAGCTCTCGGATGAGGCTGGCCGCGACGAGTCCCAGACCGACCGGGAGGACGGTGTAGAAGAAGATGAGGACGAACGCGTGGATGACCGACCCGAGCAGCTCGGGCTCGGTGAAGATCGCTCTCCAGTTGTCCAGGCCCGCCGGTGTCGCCGGCCCGATGCCGTCCCACTCGTAGAACGAGAACTGCACGGACTGGCCCAGCGGGTACAGGACGAACACGCCGTACATGACGAGCGCGGGCGCCACCCAGAGCAGTGCTCCCCACCGCCGTGCCGGACGACGTCGTCGAGCGGGACGCGGGCGTGGTGACGACACGGGACCCGGCTTGACCGCGGTCGAACTCGTCACCAGGTGGCCTGGTGGTTCAGTGCCTGCGTTCTGTGTCATGGTCTCGCCCCCGGGCATCTACTTCTCCGCCTCGTCCTCGTAGTCCTTCTGGACCGCCGCGGAGAACTCGGCCGGCGACGTCTTCCCGGCGACGAGAAGCTGGGTCTGCGGGATCAGGGTGTTCGCGTGCATCGATGCGGTCGAGTTCGACATGAAGTCGACGAGACCGTCGCTCTCCAGCAGCAACTGGAACGACTCGACGGTGCCGGAGACGAGGGATCCGGGCTCGGAGTCCGGCAAGGACGCGTCCGACGGTCCGGCGGGTGGCAGGCCGAGAAGGTCGAGCGTGCTCTGTCGGGCACCGGTGTCCGTCTGGATGAAGTCCAGGAATGCGGCGGCCACGTCACTCTGGGAGGACTTGGTGGGGATCGCGAGCACGCCGGGGGCGGTCATCGCGGTGAACGGGTCACCGGTCTCCTCGGGCGGGAAGAGGAAGAACCCGATCTCGCCTCCGCCTGCTTCCTGGAGCGTGGGTGCCTGCCAGTTGCCGCTCGGGAAGAAGACGCCCTCACCTTCGGCGAACCTGGCGGGAGCCTGGGTCTGATCGATGCTGTTGACGTCCGCCGGCAGATATCCCTCCTCGCTCCAGCTCTGGAGCGTCGTGGCGGCATCCACCAGCGCGGGCGTGTCGATGTTCGCGCCCGGCTTGTTGTAGTTCCAGTCCTGGACCACCTGGGTGCTGCCGGCGTAGTTCATCTGGAGGTTCTGCAGCGGATACGCCAGTCCTCCGTCCTTGCCGTTGACCATCAGCGGCAGCAGGCCGGCGTCCTTCGCCTTCTCCAGGCTCTCCTCGAAGGCGTCGAGCGTGGCCGGCGGCTCGGTCATGCCGATCTGAGCCGCGAGCGACTTGTTGTAGTACATGCCCGTCAGCCCGAACCCTGGTCCGGCGCCGTACAGGTGCCCGGTGCCACGCTGTCGTCCGTCGTCGTCGACGCGGGTGGAGGCGAACTGCGACTGCGGCCACTCGGTCCACCCGTACGCCTCGGCGTACGGGTCGAGGTTGGTCAGGAGCCGGTCCTCGACCAGGTTCCCGAAGGATGCGAGCCGGACCAGGTCGGGCACCTCCGTGCCCGAGATCAGGCGAGGGACGTTCGTCGTCAGGCTGTTGAAGTCCTCGCCGGTCACCTGCACGGTGACATTGGGATGCTTGTCCTGGAAGGCTTCGCCGAGCTCCTCGTAGAGCGCCACGTCAGGTGTGGACACGAGCACCTCGAGAGTGACCGGCGCGTCGCCGATGCTCGTGCTCACGCTCGTCGGCGTGTCGGACAGAGGGCTTTGCGCGCCCGGGGCGCCGCACGATGCCAGGAGTGCGGTAAGGACGACTGGCAGCGCGGTGGGCCAGCTCGGTCGCCGGCTCCGCCGAGGCAGAGTGTTGTTGGTACGCATGACAACTCCTCAGGAGTGAATTTCGGACGGTGTGCTGATCGCGCGACCTGCGCGGTCCGGTTCTCGGTCGGCGAACACTCGCCGTAGTGCCGAGCCGGCCTTGTCCATCGCGTCCGTCGCGTCCGTCATGACGCCGAGATACTCGATGAACCCGTGGATCTGGCCCACGTAGTCGTGGACCTCGACCGGGACCTGGTCGCCACGCAACCGCTCGGCGTACTCGACGGCCTCTGAACGAAGGATGTCGTGCTCGGCGGTGATGACGACGGCGGGGGAGACGCCGCGCAACGTCTCGGCATGCAGCGGCGAGACCACCGGCGATCGTCGCATCAGCCGGTCGGGGACGTAGGCGTCCCACAGGTATCCGATCCGCTCGAAGGCGGTTCTGCCGTAGCCGGCCAGCCCCGCGAAGTCCGAGTACGACTCCACGAACCGACGTTTGCTCGTGGTGTCCATGGTGCTGTCCAGAACCGGGTACACCAGCAGCTGCAGCGCCAGGTCGACCTGGGAGTCCCTCGCCCGGAGCGCGGCCGCAGCCGCGAGGTTCCCGCCGGCGCTGTCGCCCCCGACCGCGACCCTGGAGAACTGCCGCCGGGCCCAGCTGACGGCGGCCCACGTGTCGTCGAGCGCGGCGGGGAACGGGTGCTCGGGAGCGAGCCGGTAGTCGATCGCGAGGACGGCGCACGCGGCACGGTTCGCGATCGCTCGCGCGACGCCCTCGCAACAGTCCAGGTCGCCGAGCATCCAGCCGCCGCCGTGGATCCAGACCAGGACGTCCTCCTCGTCGCCCCGCGGCCGGTAGAGCCTGGAGGGGACGCCGCCGGCCTCGATGGTCTCCGCGGAGACCACGGGCTCCAGCGGACCGCGGAACGCCAGTACGTGGTCGCGGGCCTGCTTCCGCAGCGCGAGGACGTCGCGACCCCAGTAGTTCACCTGGGGTGCGAGGGACTCGAGGTATCTCTGCACCTGCGCGCTGGGCGCGGGGCTGATGGGTGTCGCCATTGAGCTCCTCCTTGAGCTGGGCGGGCCTGCGGTGTCGGCAGGCAGGCAAGAGTGACCACTCCGTCGTGGTCTTTCGGCATCGATGTGGGGTCTGCGGTCGGTCACCGCTGGTCGGGAACCTGGCGGTACGCGGTCACGGTGTGCGGTACCGCTGCGGCCGGGTGAGCAGGCTGCCGGCCGCTCGCGACCGTCCGGTTCACCTGGGCTCGAGAGGCTCGAGCTACCTGTGCGCCCGCGTGCTGGGCACGGGGCTGGTCGATGTCGTCATGGAGCTCCTCCTTGAGCTGGACACGTAGGAGTGACCACGTCCCGCGTGCGTCACCACCCAATACCGACTGAGTAGTCAGTCTGTTCTGTGCTTTTGAATGTAGCTCGCGCTCGGTCGTGTGTCCAAGCCGGCGGATGTGGTGTAACCGATTCGTGATCCCGTGGGCTTCGGCCTGGAAGGCCTCGGCGAGCTGTTCGAGATCGACCGCTTCGACCAGGACCTTGACTCCCTCCGCTCACCGGGTGCCCGGATAGAGTCCTCTCCGTGAGCAGCGGATGGCAGGACATCATCAGCTCGGTGCGGGAGGGTGCCGGCGGCCCTTGGGCGTGTCCGGAGTGCGACGAGGTTGCCGTCGAGCTGGGTCAGCGTTTCGTGCGTCGCGAAGTCGTCGAGTCGACGCTGCTCTGTCTTGCCTGCGAGGCAGGGGCTGACGGGCCCCGGTTCTGAGCCGATGGCGTGAACGACGGACCAGATCCTCGATCGGGTCCGAACTGCCTCGACTCTCGTCGAGGCACGGGCTCGTGGCGGGATCGCGTCGTTGACCGGTGAGGTCCGTATCCCCTAGCCTGGCCGCCGGCCGTTCAGGACCTGTCCGAGTCAAAGGAGACTTCGCGAGGCTGGGTCTGACCACCCCACCGTCCACGGTCGAGCACCTCGCGGGCGCGATCGTCGAGGCCTCGGTCGCAGGGCGTGACGAAGGGAGATCGCGGATGTTGCCCAGGTTCTTGATCGCGGGGATGACAGCGCTGACATCGGCCTCCGTCGACTGACCGAGCACCACCGAACGAAGGAGCGAACGATGAGGTTCACCAGAGCTGCCGCCACGGTCGTCGCACTGGCCTGCGCGCTGGGGGCGGCGGCACCTGCCGAGGCGCAGCACGGCGGCGCCCCCGCGGTGTCGCAGCGCACGCAGGTGCAGCGGGCGGTCGCGTCGTACGACGCGATGCAGGAGCACATGGCCGCGAGCGACGGTTCCGGCCTCTACCGCGAGCGGTACCCGAGCGGGGCCGAGGACCGCACCTACTCGTTCGAGTGGCCGCACTCCCAGGCGCACGTCGCGACGCTCGACCTCACCGGGCTGCCCGGGGCCGCGGGGCGGTCCTTCGAGGACGACCTCGCCGACGTCGCCCGCGGCCAGGAGCACTTCTGGAATGCCGACGGCGGCACCACCGGGCTGCCCGGCTACGACTCGTACCCGCGCGCCCCGTACGGCGGTGGCGGTGACATGTTCTACGACGACAACGAGTGGGTCGCGCTCGCCAAGGTGCAGCAGTATCTGGCAACCGGCGACGAGGCGGCGCTGAGGCGCGCCGAGGAGATCTTCGAGCTCGTGGTCTCCGGGTGGGACACCGACCCGTCGCACCCGGCGCCCGGCGGCGTGTTCTGGACCCAGGCGACCTGGAGCACCGACCGCAACACCGTCTCCACGATGCCCGGCGCGCAGCTCGCCACCCGCCTGTACATGATCACCGGGGAGCGAGGCTACCTCGACTGGGCACAGCGGATGGTGGGGTGGACCGACGAGCACCTGCTCGCGCCGAACGGCCTCTACTGGGACAACATCAAGCTCGACGGGTCCATCGACCGCACGCAGTGGTCGTACAACCAGGGCGTCCCGTTGGGCACCTACACCCTGCTGTACGAGGCGACGGGCGACAAGCGGTACCTGGCCAAGGCGAAGGCGATCGCGGCGGCCTCCTACCGTTACTACGTCACCGAGGGGCGGCTGGCGGACCAGCCGATGTTCTTCAACTCCATCTGGTTCAAGAACCTCCTCCTTCTGGAGTCCGTGACCGGCGGCACGACGTACCGGAACGCCATGGCGGACTACGCCGACGATCAGTGGCGCACCGAGCGCGATCGCGCGAGCGGGCTGTTCAACGCGGGGGACGAGCACACCGAGCTGCTGGAGCAGGCGGCGATGGTCCAGATCTATGCCACCCTGGCGTGGCCCCGCGAGCAGGCCTCCATCCTGTACTGAGCCCTGGCGGCAAGCGGCCTCGCCGTCGACCAGGGCCCAGGGTGCAGCGCCCTCTCGTCCGTGTGAGCGCGGACGAGAGGACGCTCTCCTCGGCGCGGCCCGGTCAGATCCGTTCGAGCCGGAGCATCGACCAGGAGACGGGCGGCAGGTCGACGTGCGCGCGGTCGTCGGAGACCTTGGCCGTGGTGTTCGCGCGCGGCAGCACCGAGCTGGCGTCGTCGGCCGTCGCGGACCACGTGTGGTCGGGGTTCGACAGCGTGAGCGCCTCGACCACCCGGAGCCCGGGGAAGCCGCGCAGGTCCACGTCGAGCGCCACGTCCTCGGTGAGCGACCGGTTGACCGCCAGCACGACGACGCCGCCGGTCTCCGTGTCGTGGGTGGCGACCGCGTCGAGCACCGGGACCGGGCCGAACTTCGCCGTCTCCTGTACCGGTGCGTCCACCGCCAGGCGCAGCACCTCGCCGGCGGCGTGCCGTGCGGTGAGCGCGAAGGGGTGGAACGTCGTCTGCCGCCACGACCGGCCGCCCGGCTCGGTCATGATCGGCGCGATGACGTTGACGAGCTGCGCCAGCGATGCGGCGTGCACGCGGTCGGTGTGCCGCAGCAGCGAGATCAGGAGGTTGCCGACCACGACGGCGTCGGCCACGTTGTAGCGGTCCTCCAGCAGCACCGGGGCCACGGGCCAGTCGTCGCCCGACGGCGGGCGCGACTCCGCGCGCTTCTGGTACCAGACGTTCCACTCGTCGAACGAGACGTGGATGTGCTTGGTGTGCTTGCCCGCCGCGCGCACGGCGTCGGCGGTCGCGGTGACGGAGTCGACGAAGTGGTCCATGTTCACCGCCGAGGCCAGGAAGGAGGCGAGGTCGCCGTCCTCCTCCCAGTAGTAGGCGTGCGCCGAGATGTGGTCGACGTGCTCGTAGGCCTCGGTGAGCACCGTGTGCTCCCACTCGCCGAAGGTGGGCATCTGCGAGCCCGACGAGCCGCACGCCACGAGCTCGAGGTCGGGGTCGACCATCCGCATCGCCCGCGCGGTCTCGGCCGCGAGACGCCCGTACTCCTGCGCCGTCTTGTGGCCGATCTGCCACGGGCCGTCCATCTCGTTGCCCAGGCACCACATCTTGATCCGGTACGGGTCCTCGGCCCCGTTCGCCCGCCGCAGGTCGCTCCAGGTGGTGCCGCCCGGCACGTTGCAGTACTCCAGCAGGTCGAGGGCCTCCTGGACGCCGCGCGTCCCGAGGTTGACCGCCATCATCGGCTCGACGCCGGTCCGGGCGCACCACCGCATGAACTCGTCGACACCCACGAGGTTGGGGTCGGTCGAGTGCCAGGCGAGGTCCAGACGGCGGGGGCGCTGCTCGACCGGGCCGATCCCGTCCTCCCAGCGGTAGCCCGAGACGAAGTTGCCGCCGGGGTAGCGCACCGTCGAGACGCCCAGCTCCCGGGTGAGCTCGACGACGTCGCCCCGGAACCCGTCGGCGTCCGCCGTCGGGTGGCCGGGCTCGTGCAGCCCCGTGTAGACGCTGCGGCCCAGGTGCTCGACGAACGAGCCGAACGTACGGGGACGCACCGGTCCGACGACGAACGCCGGGTCGATGGTGACGGATGCGGACAGCATGGGTGGTACTCCTCGGTGGTCGGTGCTTGAGGGCATGCTTCGCGCAGGCGGGGCGGCTGCCGTCGCCGACGGCCGCTGTGGCCGCCCCGCCTGCGCGATCAGACGGTCGGGGCCTACTGCCCCAGCTGGTTCTGCAGGTCGGCCTGTGTCTGGTCGAGGGCCTCCTGGACCGGCACGTCGTTCTCGTAGATCTCGTTCAGCGTGACGGTGCGGAACGTGTCGTCGACGGTGGGCCAGTTCGGGTCGGCGAACGACTCGAAGTTCCCGATGCCGTCCTTCACCTCGCCCAGCACGTCGAACAGGTTGGTCTGGAAGTACTTGTTGAACTTGTTCTCCGGGTTCTTGGTGACGGCCTCGTCCTCCCACATGGCCATGTTCACGGGGTCGAAGCCCAGCACCTCCCACACGGCGACGTTCGCCTCGGGGGAGAGCTTGGCGAAGGCGAGCCATTCGGCGGCGAGATCCTTGTTCGGCGAGACGACGGGGATCGCCGTGCCGGTGCCGCCACCACCGATGGTCTGCACCTCCGCGCCCTCGGGGGCCGGCGCCGGGGCGATGGCCACCTTGCCGGCGAGGTCGGGCATGTAGTCGACGAACCGGGACGTGTACCAGGCCGGGTAGACGATCGCGGCGAAGTCGCCGTTGTTGATCGCGCCGTACGCCTCCTCGGAGTCGGGGCTCCCGCCCGGGATCGTGGAGACCGCCCCGGCGTCCTGCATGTCCTTGATCATCGAGAGGGTCTCGACGACCTCGGGGCTGTTCACCTGCACGTTGCCCTCGGCGTCGATGTACTGCCCGCCGAGCTGCGCCGTGATGAGCGGCTCCAGGAACATGACGCCGGTGCTGGCCACGCCGAACGCCTTGCCGGTCTCCTCGTGGTACTTGACCCCGGCCTCCTGGAAGTCGTCCCAGGTCTTGATGGTCGTGTAGTCGATGCCGGCGCCCTCGAGCGCCTCCGTGTTGTAGAAGGTGGTGAACGCGCCCACGTGGGTCGGGTAGCCGTACATCTTCCCGTCGCGGCTGTACAGGTCGAGCTGCGCCTGGACGATGTCGTCCTTGTACGGGGCCGCGGCCTCGGTCAGGTCGAGCAGGGGCGGGTTGTCGCCCTTGACGAAGTTGGCGAACTTGTTGACCTCGATGTCGACCACGTCCGGCAGGCCCTCACCGGAGTTCACCGCGAGCTGCAGCTTGTTGTGCATGTCCTCGTACGGGTAGACCGTGACCTCGAGCTGGATCTCCTTGTCGGGGTTGGCCTCGTTCCACTGCTCGGCCATCTCCTCGTAGTACGCGGCGTGCACGTCGGCGAACGTCCACATGTTCAGCGTCGTGGAACCGTCGGCGTTCTTGACGGGTGCCGCGGGCTGACCACCGCCGCACGCGGTGAGTGCGCCCACAGCGAGTGCGGCGGCCAGCATGGACACCGTCGTCCGTAGCCTTGTCATGTCTTTCTCCGTTCGATCAGGGAGCGGTCAGCCTTTGACCGCTCCTGCGGTGATTCCTTCGATGAAGAAGCGCTGGAATGCGAGGAAGAGGATGAGGATGGGGATCAGGGAGAAGAAGGCCCCGATGATCAGCAGCTCGTAGTTGTTGCCGTAGGGCGTCAGGAGCGTGTTCAGGCCGATCGGCAGCGTGAACTTCTCGGGGCTGCGCAGCACCAGCAGCGGCCAGAGGAAGTTGTTCCAGCAGAGCATCCCGTTGAGGATCGCCATGGCGGCCATCGCCGGCTTCGTGATCGGCAGCACGAGCCGGAAGAAGATGCCGAACTCGCTCACGCCGTCGACCCGTCCGGCCTCGAGGATCTCCTTGGGTATCCCCAGGAAGTACTGGCGGAAGAAGAAGATCGTCACGGCCGAGGCGAGGAACGGGAGCGCGATCACGACGTAGGTGTCCGCCAGCCCCATGTCGTTGACCTGGACGTACAGGGGGAGCATGAGCATCTCGAACGGGACGGTCATGACCAGCAGGACCATGAC
The DNA here is from genome assembly GCF_040655935.1 of Promicromonospora sp. NPDC050262. Taxonomy (NCBI): domain Bacteria; kingdom Bacillati; phylum Actinomycetota; class Actinomycetes; order Micrococcales; family Promicromonosporaceae; genus Promicromonospora; species Promicromonospora sp. NPDC050262. The sequence continues at coordinate 192,062 of NZ_JBFAKX010000003.1, forward strand.
GAACCACAGCGTCTTGGTCCTGAACTCGTACATCGCGAAGCCGTAGGCGACGAACGCGCTCACCAGCAGGGTCCCGGCGACCTGCCCGATCGTCAGCAGGAGCGTGTTCGCGAACCACCGGAAGTACGGCCCCGAGTCCGTGAACAGCAGGACGTAGTTGTCCAGGCTCAGCGCGGCGAGGTCGACGTCGAAGGTCATGCCTCGCCGGATCACCTCGTTCCCGTCCTGGAACGTGCCCACGAGGATGGCGAGGAGCGGGACGAGGGAGATCAGCGCCATGACGACGAGAAAGACGGACTGGACCCACGCCGCGGCGGACGGCCCGCGGCGACGTCGGACGGCGGTGGCAGGAGCGGTCGTCACCCGGTCCTGTTCCTGGAGAGCGGCCATCACGCGGCCTCCTTCTTGAAGGTGCCGCTGGCGACGAGATAGGAGATGTTGATCGTCATCACGATGACGAGCAGCACCACGCCGACGGCAGAGGCGAAGCCCAGGTCGTTCTCCTCGATGCCCTTGCGGTAGAGGTATCCGACGACCGTGAGGCCCTGGTTGTTGGGCGAGTTGTTGCCGGCGTAGAGCATGAAGCTCTCGAGGAACATCGCCAGACCGCCGTAGACGCTGATCGTGACGACGTAGACGATGGTCGGCCGGAGGTTCGGGACGGTGATGTGGACGAACTGGCGGAACCTGCTCGCCCCGTCGATCGACGCCGCCTCGTAGTACTCGGTCGGGATCGCCTGCATGCCGGCCAGGAAATACATCATGTTCACCCCGGTCCACCGCCACAGGGCGATGGCCAGCAGGGCCACGAGCCCCGTGACGTCACCGCGCAACCAGCGGACCGGGCCGAAGCCGAAGAACTCCGCGACCTGGTTCATGATCGCTGTGTCGGACTCCGCGAAGATGAGGCGGAACACGATGCCGGCCACCACGACGGAGGTCAGCGCGGGAACGAACATCGAGGCCTTGAAGAACGCCTTGATGCGGGCGCTGCCGATGCCCGAGTTGATCAGCGCCGCCAGCGCCAGCGGGATCGGGATGAGCAGCACGAGCGTCAGGACCATGTAGCGCAGGCTGTTGAACAGGGCCTGCCAGAAGATGCGGTCCTGCCAGAGCCGCGTGTAGTTGTCGAACCCGATGAAGGTCGCCTGGCCGTAGAGCACCTCCTGGGTGCTCATCACGAACGATCGGCCCAGGGGGACGACCCAGAAGACGGCGAGGGTGACGAGAAAGGGAAGGATGAAAAGGTAGGGCGCAAGCCTCTTCGAGTACAGGAGCTGCTTCACGGCGGTCCGGATCCTCCTTGATCAGAGCCACGGGGTGACGCCGGCGCGGTCGGACGAGGCCGTCGATCGCGGGGTGTCATGATGGTCGGCGTGGTGAAGATGAGCGATGTGGCACATGAAGCAGGCGTCTCGACGATGACGGTCTCGAATGTCATCAACGGGCGGCCGGGAGCTAGTGAGGACACCCGCGCCCGCGTGCTCGACGCGGTGGCCCGGCTCGGCTACCGGATGAACGCCACCGCGCGGCAGCTGCGCGTGGGCCGGAGCGGTGCCATCGGGCTGCTGGTACCGCACCTGGACGGTCCCTACTACTCCCACCTCGCGGCTCGGCTGGACACCCTGGCGCGATCGCGGGGGTACCACGTCATCATCGAGCGGACCGGTGCCAGCAGGGAGGGCGAGCTCGACGCGATCTCGCCCGAGCGCGTGCGGCCCTACGAGGGCGTGGTGTTCAGCCCGGTGCAGATCGACACCGCGGACGTGACGGCGGCCGGCATCGAGGTCCCGGTGGTCCTGCTCGGCGAGCGACGGCTGGCCGGCGCGTTCGACCACGTGATGATGGACAACGTGGGCGGCGCCGAGCTCGCCGTGTCGCACCTGCTGGAGCACGGCGCGCGGCGCATCGCCCTGATCGGTGGCCGCCCGGACAGCGGCGTCGACAGCATGGCGACCCTGCGCAGCCGTGGCTACCGCAGTGCCCACGCCGCGGCGGGCGTGCCGGTGGACGAGCGCCTCGTGGTCGACGCCGCCTCGTTCACCACGAAGGACGGCTACGAGGCGGTCATGCGGCTCCACCACGGCGGCATCCCGTTCGACGGCGCCTTCGCGCTCACCGACGCCGCGGCGATGGGTGCGCTGCGTGCGCTGGCCGACATCGGGCTGCGCGTCCCGGAGGACGTCCAGGTGGTCGGCTTCGACAACGACGCGGAGGGGGAGTACCTCATCCCGCGCCTGACCACGACGGACCCCGACAACGACTCGATGGCGGAACGCATCATGGAGCTGCTCCTGCGGCGGGTCGAGGCGGGTACGGCCGTCGCCGGTGACGTCGTGGAGGCCGTCATGTCGGCCCGGATCGTCGTGCGTGAGTCGACGCTCGCCCGCACGTCTGCTTAGTCGATCGGTCACTGGTTCTCTTCCTCGAGCAGCCTGTCACCTCGGTGATATTTATCGATAAAGTAGGGGTCATCGCCCCGGGTGTCAACGGGACGGTTCCACGTTCGGCGGCTTGCCCGGCCTCCGGCGTTTCAACGTCGTAACTCGGGCCACTCGACCCATTGACACTGATGATCCAGGCGCGCGAACATGTGCCCCGATCGAGCCGTTACGACGTTGTAACGCACGCCGGAGGCCACCGGCCGTCGCAGGGTCTCGATCTCGCTCTGCCTGCGTGGAGGGAGCCGCCCTCCGCGGGGCAGGTGTCACACGGGAGGGAATCAATGACGATCACCACTCAGGACCGAGGAAGGCCATGGCGGCACCTGCTGCGCCGGTGGACCGCCCTGGCGGTTGCCGGAGCCCTGGCGTTCGCCGGGGCGGCGACGACCGGCGCTCCGGCGGCGGCCGAGGAGACACCCTGGCTCACGATCCAGGAGATCCAGGGGCAGGGCGTGTTCGCGCGGTGGACGGTGCCGAACGCCGCCGTGGAGGAGGCGGCCGGCGGGCCGGTGTCCCAGGTCGTGGCGCGAGGAAGCTTCGGACCGTCGGACAACTGGGCGCAGGTCAACCTGTCCCGCAGCGGGTCGAGCTGGACCGACGTGATCGGCCCGCTCGAGCCGGGGCTCTACCACTACCAGCTGACGGCCGACGACACGAAGCACTTCGGCGACCCGACCAACCCGAACACCAACGAGGCCCAGCCCACGTGGCGCTGGTTCTACGTCCCGGGCCCCGACGGCTTCTTCCTGAACGACGTGCCCGATGGGGCCGGCGGCACCTTGCAGGACATGTCGTACGAGAGCACCGCCGGGGGGCAGGACCGGACCGCGGTGGTCTACACCCCGCCGGGATACGACGCCGGACGAGCCGAGCCGTACCCGGTCTTCTACCTGCAGCACGGCAGCGGTCAGAGCTACCGGGACTGGACCGAGCTCGGCCGGGCCCGGCAGATCTTCGACAACCTCGTGCTGGACGGGGGCATGGTTCCTGCCGTGGTCGTGATGGGGAACGGCAACGGGGTGAGCTTCACCGACGAGCTCCTGCAGCGGATCGTCCCGGCGTCCCGGGAGCACTTCAACGTCTCCGACGACCCGGCCGGGATGGCGCTCGCCGGCCTGTCGATGGGCGGCGGCCAGTCCATGACGGTGCTGAAGACCCGCCCCGGGGTGTTCGGCTACGTCGGGACGTTCGGGGCCGGCTTCGGCAGCACGAGCGGCGTGGACGTCGACGCGATCAACGACGGGACCACCCTGCTGCGGCTCTACACCGGCAACAAGACCGACCTCGCGTACAACTCCGTCGTCAGCTCGGTCCCGGCTCTGGAGACGGCGGGCATCGACCACGAGTTCGACGGGATCAACCCGGACTACGGCCACAACTGGAACCACTGGCAGGAGTCCCTCCAGGACTTCTCCCGGCGGATCTTCCGCGACCCGAGCGAGATCGACGACCACGGGATGAGCCCGGGCCACCTCCCGGCGGAGGGCACGTTCACGCCGCCGCCCGCCGGCACGACGCCGACCCCCTACCTGACCGACGACGGGTTCGCGACGTTCGAGGCGCCCGCCGAGTACAGCTCCGCGCAGACGATCACCGTGTGGGGCAACTTCGGCCCGTCCAAGCGCTGGGTCCGCATGGAGATGTCCCGCTCGGCCGGCCGGTGGCGGGCCACCGTCGGTCAGCTCGAGCCCGGCTTCTACTACTACCGGCTGCACGTCGACCGCGTGCAGAGGAAGGACACGAGCAACCCGAGCACGGTCACCACGGAGCCGACCTGGAGCACCTTCTACGTGCCCGGCGACTCCGCACGGCTCCTGGCTGACGCACCGGCCGGTGAGGGCGGGGAGCTCCAGGTGATGAGCTACCCCAGCTCGGCCTCGGGCAACCCGACCCGCAGCGCCTGGGTCTGGACGCCCCCGGGGTACGACGCCGACCGCGAGGTGCCGTACCCGGTGCTGTACCTGCAGCACGGCAGCGGGCAGTCCTGGACGGACTGGGTCGAGATGGGCCGGGCCGGGCAGATCATGGACAACCTGCGGCTGGACGGGGCCACCGTCCCGATGGTGGTCGTGATGGCCAACGGCAACGGGGTGAACTTCACCGACGAGCTGCTGCAGCGGATCGTCCCGGCCTCCCGGGAGCAGTTCAACGTCTCCACCGCCAAGGACGAGATGGCGCACGCCGGGCTGTCGATGGGCGGCGGTCAGACGGTGAGCGCGCTCAAGGCGCGGCCCGGCACGTTCGGCTACGTGGGTGTGTTCGCCGCGGGCTTCGGCGGAGCGGTGGACGCCGCGACCGTGCAGGCCATCAACGAGCGCACGAACCTGCTGCGCTTCTACTCGGGCAACGTCACCGACACGACGTACAACAGCGTGGTGAGCGGGAACGCCACGATGGACGCGATCGGCGTCGACCACGAGTTCAACGGTTACACCGCGCACGGCCACAACTGGGACGCGTGGCAGCTGAACCTGATCGACTTCGCACCGCGGCTGTTCCAGCACGTCGGTTCCGTGTCGGTGACACCGGCCGAGCCGACGGTCACGGTCGGCTGGACCGAGCGGTTCGCAGCCGAGGTGGCGTCCACCCACGGGGCCAGCTCGGCCGTGACCTGGTCCGTCGAGGGGGAGTCGTCGTCCGGTACGACCATCTCCGACGACGGGCTGCTCACCGTCGGCGCGGACGAGACCGCGTCGTCGCTCCGGGTGGTCGCGACGTCGGTGTTCGACCCGACCCGGTCGGGGACGGCCGAGGTCGGCCTGGCGCCGACGGGCGCGGCGGCGGCCACGGTGAAGGCGAGGGCGACACCGGCGTCGGTGCCCGCCGGCGGCACCTTCCAGCTCCACGTCTCCGTGGACCCGGCACACCGGCCGCACGCGGGGCCGTCCCAAGCGGGGCCGTCTCACGCTGGGCCGTCTCACGCTGGGCCGACACCGACCGGTGAGGTAGCCGTCACCTTCGGCGGCACCGTGCAGGTCGTGCCACTGGTCCGTGGCAAGGCCGAGGTCAGCCTGGCCACGACGGACCTGCCTCGCGGGAAGTACCGGGTGCACGTCGCCTACTCGGGTGACCCCGCCTACGCACCGCAGGCCGCGGACCATCAGGAGCTGAGGGTGCGGTAGCCGGCACACCGCCCGGCGGAACGCCGGCGCGGCCCCGGTCGATGGGGTCGGTGAGCGCGAGCTCGCCGACCCCACCGGCTCGCTACGCCGCGCCGTCGCTCTCGGGGACGTCCTTGTCGTCGAACCCCGTGGACTCCCGCCGCACGATGCGGAACGGCGGCTTGACCAGGCGGGCCGGCTGCCGGTCCTCCTGCTCGTCGATCCGTTCGACGAGCAGGTCGACGGCGACACGGGCGATCTCGGCGCGACCGGCGTCGACCGTGGTCAGGGACGGGACGGAGAACCTGCTCTCGTCGATGTTGTCGAAGCCGATCACCGCGACGTCGTCGGGCACCCGCACGCCCGCCGCGGCCAGCTCGCGCAGGGCGCCCAGCGCCAGGCCGTCGTTGAGGCAGAAGAGGCCGTCGAACGGCACCCCGGCGAGGAGCAGCTCGCGCGCCGCCTCCGCCCCGTTCCACTGGAACCACGGGGCGGCCACCCGGACGAGGTCGGGGTCGACGATCAGCCCGGCCTCCTCCAGCGCCTCCCGGTAACCGGCGACGCGCAGGTCGGCCGCGCGCATCTGCACCTGGCCGTCCGGGTGCGCGCCGATGACGGCGATGCGCCGGCGCCCTACCTCGAGCAGGTGACCCACGGCGGCCTTCGCCGCGCTCGTGTTGTGCATCGTGACGTGGTCGGTGGGCCCGCCGAAGATCCGCTCGCCGAGCAGGACGGTGGGGAACGTCCCGGCGAGGAGGTCCTTGTCCCCGGTGCCGAGCCGCTCCGGGGCGTAGAGCAGGCCGTCGGTCAGGTACGGCCGACGGCGCGTCACGACGTCGATCTCGCGCTGCCGGTCACCTCCGGTCTGCTCCACCAGGACGCCGAGGCCCCGCCGCTCGGCGGCCCGGATGACCTCGTCGGCGAGCTCCGCGAAGTAGTTCTGGCGCAGCTCGGGGACGGACAGCTCGATGACGCCCGTCCGGCCGGACCTCAGGCCCCGTGCGGACAGGTTCGGGCGGTAGCCGAGCTCCTCGATCGCCCACTGCACGCGGCGTCGTGTCTCGTCACGGACGCGCGGGAAGTCGTGCACCACGTTGGACACGGTCTTGGTCGAGACGCCGGCGAGGCGAGCGACATCCTGCAACGTCACGCTCACGGACCGCCCCCTTGCTCTGCGCGTCGGCCATGACGCACCAGGTGACACACCAGGTCGGACCGCATCCTACCGGCGGTCCGGCGGCGGCGCGGTCGAGTCGCGGACGGTGAGGCTGGTGGCGAGCTGGACGTGACGTGACGCGGGCTGGACGCCGTCCGCCATGGCCAGCAGCGTCTCGACGGCCATCCTGCCCATCCCGGCCAGCGGCTGGTGCACCGAGGTGAGCTGCGGCGTGGTCCAGCCGGCCTGGGGCGTGTCGTCGAAGCCCACGACGCTGAGCTGCTCGGGCACCGGCACGGCCAACTCCCGTGCCGCGGCCAGCACGCCGACGGCGATCTCGTCGTCGCCGGTGACGATCGCCGTCGGCGGCTCGGGCAGAGCGAGCAGCGCCCGGCCGTGCACGAGGCCCGTGTCGATGGAGAACGAGTCGCTGCGCACCAGGGCCTCCTCCAGGCCGATCCCCGCGGAGTCCAGTGCCGCCCGGTAGCCGTGGAGGCGTTCCCGGGCGGCGGCCGACGCGGACGGGCCGCCGATCCACCCGATACGACGGTGGCCGAGCTCCAGGAGGTGCTCCGTGGCGGTGCGCCCGCCGGCCCAGTTGGCCGAGCCGACGCTGACCGTCCCCGGCGCCTCCACGTCGACGGGGTCGATCATGACGAACGGCATGCGCACCTCCTTCGCGGCCTGCAGCACGGCGTTGGGCCGAGCGAGGGTGATGCCGACGATGCCCAGGACTCCGGACTCCTTCTGCTCCGCCACCCAGGCCCGGGCGGCGGCTCTGGTGGCGCGCACCGCGCGGTCGGGCGCGGAGCGCACCAGGAGGTTGACCCGGGCGCTCGTGGCCGCGGCGAGCACGCCGTCCAGCACGTTGGCCACGTAGGGCGAGGCCAGGGCGTCGAACACCGCGGCGATGGTGCGCGTGGGCGGTGTCTCCCACTGGGTGGTCGGGCGGTAGCCGAGCGCCCCGACGGCCTCCAGGACGCGCGCGCGTGTGTCCTGTGCGATGTCGTGGCGCCCGTTGAGCGCCTTGGACGCGGTGCTCGTGGAGACACCGGCGTGTCGTGCGACGTCAGCGAGCGTCGCCCGCTCCCTCGATGGCCGGCCAACCATGGTCTTTCCCCTCGTCGAAACTATTTCGAAGTCTATTGATCGCCTGAGGCGACGTCAAACCCGGAGATCCTCGAATCTGCGACCCGTTGACGCCTCGGCGGAGTCGCCGCTACAGTCCGTGCTGGATCGATAAAGTTGCGAAACTATTTCGCAACCTCTCAACGAGGAGGGACAGGGTGATGAGGCTTCTTACCAAGGCATGGACGGTCGGCGTCGCGCTCGTGACCGCGGGCGCACTCACCGCGTGCTCGGGTGCGGGCGGGACGACCGGGGGTGCCGGGGGTGGCAGCGCCGACGAGCCGGTGAAGCTGACGGTGTGGAGCTGGGACGGCACGGTGGAGCTCGCGGTCCCGGGCTTCGAGAAGGCCAACCCCGGCATCGAGGTCGAGGTCGTGAACGCCGGCTCGTCCTCCGACGAGTACCAGGCGCTCGACAACGCGATCCAGGCCGGATCCGGTGTCCCGGACCTGGTGATGTTCGAGTACTTCGCGGTCCCGTACTTCGCGGTCCCCGGCAAGCTCGCCGACCTCGGTCCGCTCGGCGCGGCCGAGCTTGCGGACGACTACGTCCCGTCGGCCTGGAACAACGTCACCATCGGCGACGGCGTCTACGCCCTGCCCTCGGACTTCGGACCGGCAGTCATGTTCTGGAACGAGGCGACCTTCGCCAAGGCGGGGATCGACGAGGCGCCGGCGACCTGGGACGAGTACTACGAGGACGCCAAGAGGATCCGGGCACTGGGCGACGACTACTACATCACCCAGGACACCAACGACCTCTTCTTCCTGCTCTCGCTGATCTGGCAGGCCGGCGGGCGCCCGTTCGAGGTCGACGGGACCACCGTGCACATCGACTTCGCCGCCCCGGAGACCCAGAAGGCGGTCGCGTTCTGGCAGAAGATGATCGACGAGGACCTCGTCAACACGAAGATCAGTGCCTGGTCCGACGACTGGAACCGCGCGCTCAACGACGGCACGCTCGCCTCGCAGAACATGGGCGGCTGGCTCACCTCGACCCTGCCCGAACGCGCGCCGGACGCCGCCGGCGACTTCCGGGTCGCCCTCATGCCCCAGTGGGAGAAGGGCGAGAAGGTCGGCGCCGAGAACGGTGGCTCCTCGTTCGGGATCCCGGAGGCCGCGGCCAACAAGGAGGCGGCCTACACGTTCCTCGAGTACTTCACGCACGGCGAGGGACTGCAGCCCCGCGTCGACGCCGGCGCGTTCGTGCCGAACACGTCGGTGCTGGACAGCCCGGAGTTCCAGGACGTGAAGAACCCCTACTTCGGCGACCAGAAGACCGGCGAGGTGCTCGCGGAGGCCTCGAACATCGCCGCCGTCGGCTGGCAGTACCCGCCGTTCTTCGAGTGGGCACGGAGCACCTACGCCGACATCGCCACGCCGTTCTACACCTCGGGTGAGGGCTCGCTCGAAGAGGTCCTGCAGACCTGGGAGCAGCGCTCGGTCGAGTACGGCAACGAGCAGGGCTTCCAGGTCGACTGACCGCCCCGGTGGGCGTCGCGCGCGAGCGCGCTCGGTGCGAGAGCACTCGGCGCGAGCGCACCCGGCGTGGGACGCCCGCCGGACGACCGCACCGACACACGAGAAAGGACCAGTCATGAGCGCAACGGAGCGCATGACACGCCCCGCGGCGGCGAGCACGCTCCTGCCCGCCGGGGAGCCGCAGCAGTACCGGCGGCGACGCACGCGACAGATCGGCTGGGCGTTCGTGGCGCCCTTCGGCGTCCTGTTCGCCCTGGTGTTCATCGTGCCGATCACCTACGCCGCCTACCTCAGCCTCTTCCAGGACCGGATGGTGGGCGGGCCGTCCTTCGTCGGCCTGGACAACTACACCAAGCTGTTCGGCGACGCACAGTTCTGGGACGGCGTCTCCCGGGTCGTCTCGTTCACGCTGATCCAGGTGCCGATCATGCTGGTGCTGGCCCTGGTGCTGGCGCTCGCGATGGACTCGATGCGGCTGCGCGGCATGCGGTTCATGCGGGTCGCCATCTTTCTGCCCTACGCCGTGCCGGCCATCGTCTCCACCCTGATGTGGGGCTTCATGCTCGGCGTCCGCTACGGGCTCTTCGGGAGCATCAACGACTGGCTCGGTACCGACATCGACCCGTTCCGGCCGAGCACGACGCTGATCTCGATCGGGATCATGGTCACCTGGGCCTTCACCGGGTACAACATGCTGATCTTTGACAGCGTGCTGAAGGCGGTCCCGCAGGAGCTGTACGAGGCGGCCGCGATCGACGGCGCGGGGGAGCTGCGGGTGATCCGGGCGATCAAGCTGCCCGCGCTGCGCGGCTCGCTCGTGATCACCGTCATCTTCTCGATCATCGGGACGTTCCAGATCTTCAACGAGCCGCAGATCCTCCCGTCGATGGTGGCCAACAGCGGGATCACCACCTACTACACGCCCAACCTCTACGCGTTCAACCTCGCGTTCACGGGCTCGCAGCAGGGCTACGCGGCCGCCCTCGCCCTCGTCATGGCCGCGTTCACCATCGCCATCGCGTACGCGGTCCAGATCCGGGGCATGCGAGATGCCCTCGACCAGTAGCAGCCGGAGACCTCTCATGACGACCACTGCCGACGTGCGGCGCCGCGGGCGCCTGCACACCCTCGCCAACCCCCGCAAGAGCGGCACGCTGACCTTCCTGACGGGGCTGTTCACGCTCTACTGCCTGGTGCCGCTGATCTGGCTCACGATCAACTCCACCAAGTCCCAGGCCGACTTCGTCTCCAGCTTCGGCTTCTCCTTCGGCCGGCGGTTCGCGCTGTTCGACAACATCGTCGAGGTCTTCACCTACGACGGCGGCATCTTCACCCGGTGGCTGCTCAACACGGTGCTCTACGTGGTCGTCGGGGCCGTCGTCTCGACGTTCCTCGCCGCGCTGGGTGGATACGCGCTCGCCAAGCTGGAGTTCACCGGCAAGCGGGTCTTCCTGTTCGTGGTGCTCGGCGCCATCTCGGTCCCGGGCATCGCCCTGGCCATCCCGCAGTTCCTGCTGTTCGCGCAGCTCGGCCTGACGAACACGCCGTGGGCGGTGCTGATCCCGTCGTTCCTCAACCCGTTCGGGCTGTACCTCATGTGGGTGTTCGCCGCGGAGGCCGTCCCCACCGGACTGCTGGAGGCGGCGAAGATCGACGGCGCGGGGGAGTTCCGCACGTTCTGGCAGATCGCGCTGCCCATGCTCGTCCCGGCGACCGTGACCGTGCTGCTGTTCTCGTTCGTGTCGATCTGGAACAACTACTTCCTGCCCTTGATCATGCTCAAGGACCCCGACTGGTACCCGCTGACCGTCGGCATCAACCAGTGGAACAAGCTGGCCTCCACGGCCGGCAACGGCGAGCTGCTCCAGAACCTCGTCGTGACGTCGTCGCTGCTGACGATCATCCCGCTGATCATCGCGTTCATCTCGCTGCAGCGCTTCTGGCAGTCCGGCCTGAGCCTCGGCGCCGTCAAGGGCTGAACCCGCTCGAGGCCCACGAGCACCCACGCAAGGAAACAGAGGAGAACTGTGCAGACCCCAACCACCCCCGGCCTGACGATCGACGGCGAGGCGACCACCGCCGTCCCGCTGCGGCACATCTGGAACGAGTGCGTCGGCGCGGGCCGGGCCAACGAGGCGCTGCGCGCCGACTGGCAGGCCCACTTCCGCGAGGCGGTCACCCGGCTGGGGGCACGGTTCGTGCGCTTCCACGGACTGTTCCACGACGACATGTTCGTCTACCGCGCCAGTGACGGCGGCGGCTTCGGCCCGCCCGTCGCGCTCGACACCCCGGTGCACACGTTCAGCTACGTCGACAAGGTGTTCGACTTCATCCTCGAGACCGGCGCGCGCCCGTTCGTCGAGCTCGGCTTCATGCCGCGCGAGCTGGCCACCGAGACCGAGACGCTGTTCTGGTGGAAGGCCCACTGCAGCCCGCCCACGGACATGGCCCGGTGGGTCGAGCTGGTCACCGCGACCGTCACGCACTGGATCGACCGGTACGGCCTCGACGAGGTGCGGCAGTGGCGGTTCGAGGTGTGGAACGAACCCAACCTCGTACCCCACTTCTGGACCGGGACGCGCACCCAGTACTTCGAGCTCTACGAGGCCACGGCCCTGGCGATCAAGGAGATCGACCAGGAGCTCAAGGTGGGCGGACCGTCCACGAGCGTGTTCGTGCCCGACGACCGCTACCGGGGCGAGTGGGAGGACCGGTCCGTCGAGCACGCCACCGCCGAGGCCGAGGACGTCGACGCCCTCGACTGGCGCCCCGTCTGGATCGAGGAGCTCATCGACTGGTGCGCCGCGCGTGAGGTCCCGATCGACTTCCTCTCGACCCACCTGTACCCGACCGACGTGGCGTTCGGGGCCAACGGACAGGTCCGCCACATCCGCCGCCACGTCGACGCGACCTACGACGACCTGGTCGCCCTCCGCAAGCTCATCGCCGGCAGCCCGTTCCCCGACGCCGAGCTGCACATCACCGAGTGGTCGAGCTCGCCGTCCAGCCGCGACGCGATCCACGACACCCTGTTCGCCGCCACCTACATCACCCGCGCCTACCTGCGGTGCGCGGCGCTCGCGGACTCGGTCTCGTACTGGACGTTCACCGACGTGTTCGAGGAGGGAGGCGCGGGCATCGGCCCGTTCCACGGGGGGTTCGGCCTGGTCAACGAGCAGGGCCTGCACAAGCCGACGTACCACGCGTTCGAGATGCTGTCGCGGCTCGGCGACACGGTCCTCGCCGCCCTGCCGTACGGGACGATCACGCAGGACTCGGCGACGCGCGAGGTCTCCGCCGTGTTCTTCAACTACCCGGACGGCATGGGCCGCAACGGGGTCGGGTCCGAGCTCACCTACGCGGCCACCCGCGGCCTCGCGGACCTGGGTCCCGCCCGGCGCATCCGGCACACGGTCGAAGGGCTCCCGCCCGGCGCCGTGTTCACGGTCGAGTCGATCGACTGGGACCACGGCAACGTCGCCGAGGACTGGCACCGGATGGGTGAGCCGCTCAACCTCACCCCGGCCCAGACGGCCCGGCTGAGGGAGAGCGCCGACGCGCTGCGGGTCGCGACGCTCGCCGTGTCCGGGGACGGCGCGCTCGACATCGACCTCGAGCTGCCGGCGTGGTCGGTGCTGTCGATCGCCCCGGCCCGGGGCTGACGGCGCGGATCGGGACGTCGAAAACTTTCGGAGCGGCACAGGGGTTCTCCGGCGCGCCAGGCCCGGATTTCCGGGGACAGAGGGTGCGGCGCCTGTCCGTTCAGAACCGGAACGTGGGCAGATGCACCTTGTACTTTTCGGAAGCAAGCGATAAAACGGTCGGGACGAGGAGGCAGCCTTGACGAAGAAGACCGGGCCGGCACGCCCCAACCTCTCGGCCGTGGCCGCACACGCGGGCGTGTCCACCGCCACGGCCTCCAAGGTCGTGAACGGGCGGCCGGACGTCGCCGAGGACACCCGGGAACGGGTCGAGACGGCGATCACCGCGCTCGGGTACCGAGGGCCTTCCCGGACGAGTACGGCACACACCGTCGAGCTCATGGTCGACACCCTGGACACCACCTATGCGTCGCAGGTCCTGCGCGGCGTGGTGCTCGCGGCGGAGGAGGCGGACCTGGAGGTCGTCGTCGGGCGGGTGCGCCGCAGGTCCGCGAGCGGGGTGCCGGAGTCGAGCGCCGCCTGGGCCCAGCGGCTCGCCGCCGCCGACCGGGTGGGTGCGATCGTGCTGACCTCCGGGCTCGGCCCGGACGTCTACGCGAGCCTCGCCCGCGCCCGCGTCCCCCTCGTGGTGATCGACCCGCTCGACGTCACCGAGGAGGGCGTGGTCTCCGTGGGGTCCACGAACTGGCTCGGCGGACGGAGCGCGGCGGAGCACCTGGTGGGTCTCGGGCACCGGCACATCGCGGTGGTGGCCGGGCCGTCGGAGTCCCTCAGTGCCGTGGCGCGCCTGGACGGCTTTCTCACGTACTGCCGGCAGAAGGGCGTGGAGATCGACCCCGGGATGGTTCGGCCGATCCGCTTCGACCACGACCAGGCCGTCCAGGTCGCGGAGCGGTGGTTCCAGCGTCCGGACCCGCCCACCGCGATCTTCGCGGGCAGCGACGCGCAGGCGATGGGGGTGCTGGAGGCGGCCCGACGGGCCGGTCTCCGGGTACCGGAGGACGTCAGCCTCGTGGCCTACGACGACACGCCGCTCGCGTCGTGGGCCAACCCACCGCTGACCGCCGTCCGGCAGCCGCTGGAGGAGATCGGCCGGCGTGCCCTGCTGACCGTGCAGCAGCTGCACGAGGGCAAGCCCGTCGACTCCCACCACATCGAGATCGCCACCACGTTCGTCGTCCGGGACTCGACCGCCGCGCCCCGGACCGAGCGGCTCCGCGACACGCGGGGCTGAACCGCCGCCGGCCTCGCTCCGGCGGACCCGCACCACCCGCCGGACGATCCGCCCGGCGGCCGAACCGAGATGCCGCGCGGCATCGCAGATCGACGGAGATCGCACATGCGCACAGCCGACACCTGGCCCATCGCGGCCAACATGCTGTCCTTCGGGTCGACGACGGCGGACGGCACCCCGAACGTCGACGCACCGGCCGAGTCGTGGCGGGCCCAGCTCCAGCAGGTGGCCGACCTGGACTTCACGGACGTCGACCCCACCGATGCCTGGCTGTCGATCGGCGAGCTGAGCGACGCCCGGTTCACCGAGCTGCTCGCCGTGCTGAAGGAGACGGGGCTGTCGGTCCCGTCCGTGTCCACCACCCGCCGCAGCGTCATCGACGCCGGGCGGGGCGACGACTACCTGCGCTTCGGCCACACGATCATCGACCGCGCCCCGGAGCTCGGGGCGGAGGTCGTCAACTTCGGGTTCATGCAGGCGCTGAAGCCCGCGCAGGAGCGCGCGCTGTGGTTCTGGCTCGCCGAGGGGCACCACGACGACCTCGACGACAAGGACACCTACGACCTCGCGGTGCGGCGCATCCGCGAGCTCGCGGACCACGCGCGCGACCTCGGGGTGCAGATCAGCCTCGAGATGTACGAGGACACGTACATCGGCACCCCGGACCTCGCGGTGCGGTTCGTGCACGACGTCGACCGCGACAACGTCGGCATCAACCCCGACCTCGGCAACCTGGTGCGCCTGCACCGCCCGGTCGAGGACATCCCGACGATGTTCGAGAAGGTCCTGCCCCTGACCAACTTCTGGCACATCAAGAACTACACGCGTGACGAGGACCCGGCGACGGGCTCGTACGCCACGCACCCGACGCCGCTCGTCCAGGGCGTCGTGAACTACCGCGCCGTGATCCGCCGGGCCCTCGAGCTGGGGTTCGAGGGCGTCTTCGTGTGCGAGCACTACGGGTCGGACAGCCTCGGCGTCGCCGCCATCAACCGGGAGTACATCCGTGACGTGCTCCGGGGCGCCGGGCGGTGACCCTCGTCAGCAGCAACCAGGTCCCCGAGCAAAGGTGCAGGTGAGATGACCTACGTCCACAACAGACCGGAAGACTTCGTCCCCGAGGCGCTCCGCGGCCTCGTCAAGGCCCACCCGGGCCGGATCCGCCAGGTCCCCGGTGGTGTCGCCCGCGCGGAGGGCACCCGCCCCGGCAAGGTCGCCGTCGTCGTCGGCGGGGGATCGGGCCACTACCCGGCCTTCGCCGGGCTGGTCGGCGACGGCCTCGCCGACGCCGCCGTGTGCGGCGACATCTTCACGTCGCCGTCGACCCGCCAGGTGCTCGACGTGTGCCGCGCCGCCGACGCCGGCGCCGGCGTGCTCGTCACCTTCGGCAACTACGCGGGCGACGTGCTCAACTTCGGCGCCGCGGCCAGCCGCCTGCGGGCACAGGGCACCGAGGTCACCATCCTCCTGGTGACCGACGACGTCGCGTCCGCGCCCGCGGACCGTGCTCACGAGCGGCGCGGTGTCGCCGGCGACCTCGTCGTGTTCAAGCTCGCCGGGGCAGCCGCCGAGGAGGGCGCCGGCCTGGCGGAGGTGAACCGGCTCGCCGCCCGTGGCAACGAGCGAACGCAGTCCTTCGGGGTGGCCTTCGACGGGTGCACGCTGCCGGGCCACGACCACCCGCTGTTCAGCCTGGAGCCGGGAACCGCCGGCTGGGGACTCGGTATCCACGGCGAGCCCGGGGTCGGGGAGGAGGCCCGGCCGACGGCGGCCGCCCTCGCCGCCGAGCTCGTCGACCGGGTGCTCGCCGAACGCCCCGGCGACGCGGACGGCCGGGCCGCGGTGCTGCTCAACGGCCTCGGCAACGTCAAGTACGAGGAGCTGTTCGTCCTGTGGGACAGCGTGCACGACCTGCTCGTGGAGCGCGGCGTCACGATCGTCGCCCCGCTGGTGGGGGAGTACGTGACCAGCCTCGACATGGCCGGGTGCTCCCTGACGGTCACGTGGCTCGACGACGAGCTCGAACGCCTCTGGCTCGCCCCCGCGGACACCCCCGGCTTTCACCACGGCGGCTGGCGCCCCGCGCAGGCCTCGGTGACGGCGACGCTCACCACGGAACCGGAGACCGAGCTGGTGCGCGCCGCGACGCCGGAGGGCATCGCCGCCGCGGGCACGGTGGCGGGCGTCCTGCGCCGGGCCCAGGGCGCGCTGCACGACGCCGAGCGGATGCTCGGCGACCTCGACGCGGTGGTGGCGGACGGCGACCACGGCCGGGGCATGTGCCGGGGGATCGACGCCGCCGTGGGCGCGGCCGACGCCGCCCTCGCAGCCGGGGGCGACGCGCCGTCCGTGCTGCGCCGCGCGGCCGACGCGTGGGCGGACAAGGGCGGCGGGACGTCGGGTGCGCTGTGGGGTGTGGGCCTGCTCGCGCTGGCCGGCGAGCTTCCGGCGGACGCCCCCGTCACCCTCGGCCACCTCGCGGCCGGGATCACCGCCGCTCGGGACCAGGTGCAGGAGGTCGGCGGCGCGCGCGTCGGCGACAAGACGATGGTGGACGCGCTGCACCCGGCGGTCGAGGCGCTCGCCGCGGCCGTCGGAGCCGGCGCCGGCCCCGCCGACGCCTGGCGCGCCACGGTCGAGGCAGCCCGCGAGGGCGCCGCGTCGACCGAGAACATCGCGGCCCGCCGGGGCCGTGCGCGGGTGCTCGGGGACAAGAGCCTGGGCGTCCCGGATCCGGGGGCGACCTCCCTCGCCCTCCTGCTGAGCGCGGCGGGTGCCGAGGTCGGCATCCCCACGCCCCCGAGCTCGAAGGTGGAATCGTGATGGTGGACGGACTACGCCTGGTGATCGGCTGCGACGACGCCGGGTACGAGTACAAGGAGATCCTGAAGCGGGACCTGGAGGCGGACGACCGGGTCGCCTCGGTGGTCGACGTCGGAGTGGGCAGCGACGAGCACACGGCCTACCCCTATGTCGGCGCCGCGGCGGCTCGTCTGGTCGGAGCCGGCGAGGCGGACCGGGCACTGCTCGTCTGCGGCACAGGGCTCGGCGTGGCGATCGCGGCCAACAAGGTGCCCGGCGTGCGCGCGGTGACCGCGCACGACTCCTTCTCGGTCGAGCGCGCGGTGCTCTCCAACGACGCCCAGGTCCTCTGCTTCGGCCAACGTGTCGTGGGCATCGAGCTGGCCCGCCGGCTGACCCGCGAGTGGCTCGGCTACCGGTTCGACCCGGAGTCGCCGTCCGCGCCCAAGGTCATGGCCATCGGGGAGATCGAGGACGGGGCCGCGGGGAGGCACCCGGCGCCGAACCCGGCATCCTGCGGCTGACTGCTGTTGGTAAACGTTTCAGTTCAGCTCATTCCAGTTCAGCGTGAGGAAGGACATCATGGTCACCAGCATCAGTTCGGTCGCCGTCATCGGGGCCGGGTACATGGGTGGGGGCATCGCGCAGTCGTTCGCGCTCGCGGGCCTGCCCGTCGTCATCGCGGACGTCTCGGCGGAGGCGACGCAGACCGCGTACGCCCGGCTGCTGGCGGAGGCCCGCGAGTTCGAGGACGTGGGTCTCTACGACGCCGGCGCCACCGAGACGATCCGCGCCAACCTGAGCACCGCGACGTCGATCGAGGAGGCCGTCGCGCACGCCGACTTCATCGAGGAAGCGGTGTTCGAGTCGGTCGAGGTCAAGCACGACGTGCTCGGCCGGATCTCGGGGGCCGCACGCGCGGACGCCATCATCGGCAGCAACACCTCGACCATCCCTGCGCGGGTGCTGGTGGAGGCGGTGACGAACCCCGAGCGGTTCCTCACCGTGCACTTCTCCAACCCCGCACCGTTCATCCCCGGCGTCGAGCTCGTCCTCAGCGAGCGCACGGACCCGGAGGTGGTCCCGGTGGTGCGCGAGCTGCTGGCACGGGCGGACCGGCAGGGCGCGCTCGTGGCCGACGTGCCGGGGTTCGTCCTGAACCGCCTGCAGTACGTGCTGCTCAAGGAGGCCATGTCGATAGCGGAGGAGGGCATCGCGTCCCCCGAGGACATCGACACCGTGGTTCGCACCACGTTCGGGTTCCGCCTCGGGTTCTTCGGGCCGTTCGCCATCGCCGACCAGGCGGGGCTCGACGTCTACGCCGGCGGCTTCCGCACGTTCGAGGAGAACTTCGGCGAGCGCCTGGCGACGCCCGACCTCATCAAGGACGCCGTCGCGGGCGACCGCAAGGGCGTGAAGAACGGCAGGGGACTGACGCGGGACTACACGCCGGAGCAGGTCAAGGCGCTGGTCGCGTACCGGAACAAGGCATACGGGGAGATGGGCAGGCTGCTGCGGTCCCTCGGCCCCGCGCCGGCCTGACGGAGCCGCCATCGCACGGGCCGGATGCTCGGCACGCCCAGGCATCCAGCCCGTGCAACGCGCCGGGGGCCGGGGCGCGCCTCGACGAGCGCACCCCGGACCCCGGCTGAGGACCTACCCGATCAGTGCCGGGCGTTCACCGTCTCCAGCGCCGCCTCGTAGCCCCTGAGGTCCGCCCGCGTCGCGCCCGCGTCGAGGCGCGCGGCCTCGATCGCGTGCAGCAGGTCGCCGACCGTGCCGCCGCCGACGATCGGGTCGTCCAGGGCGACCGCGCCCGCCGCGACGTTGAGCCACAGGCTGAGCAGCTGCCGGTCGAAGACGTCGACCCACTCGTCGTGATGGCGCGGCCACAGCACCCGCACGGCGTCGTCCAACGTGGTCAGGTCGACCGCCTCGTCGAACACGTCGCTCTGCGCGCGCGTGGTCGACAGGAGGCACAGCAGCTCGTCGGTCGTGTGGTCCGGGTTCCTGACCTGCCGATACTCCGACGTCCAGTACCCGGCGCCGCGAGCCACGGGCTCCGGCGCCGGCTGCGCGCCGCTCGGCGTGCCGTAGATCTCGAGCTCATAGACGGAGAAGCCCCACTGCGTCGCGCGCTCGGTCGCGTAGAGGCGCACGTGCCGGCCGGTGCCCGAGAGGTCGATGTCGTCGAAGAAGCCGTCGCCGTCGGTGACGGTATTGACCGTGGTCCAGCTCTCGCCGTCGGTCGAGGTCTGGATCTCGTACCCCGACGCGTACGCGGTCTCCCAGTCGATGACGACGCGGCTGAGGTCGTAGCTCGCGCCGAGGTCCACGGCGATCCACTCCGGCTCGCTCCACTGGCTGCCCCACCGGGTGCCCGCGTTGCCGTCCACCGCCATCTCACCGGTGCGCGTGGGGTCGTCGATGCTGGAGGTCGTCACCGGCCGGCCCAGCGCCAGCGACTCCCCGTCGTCGGCATCGCACTGGTCGTCGCCCCCGCCGTCGGCCAGGTAGCAGCGCAGGTACCGGTAGGACTCCGCGGAGGTCTCGAACGACGGGGCGTAGTCCCACTCGTAGGTGTAGTACTCCACGTACGGCTCGGACGCGGCGATGATCGCGGGCAGGTCGATGTCGCCGCTGCCCAGGGCGACCTGCCTCATGTCGCCCTCGGCGTTCACGTTCACGGCGTCCTTGACGTGCAGGAGCTCGATGCGGTCGCCGTACTCCTCGATCCACGCCGGGACGTCGATGCCGGCGTCCGCGGCCCAGCCGACGTCGAGCTGGAACGTGACGTAGCGCGGGTCGGTGTTCGCCTCGATGACCTGCCAGGCGCTGACCAGCTCACCCGTCTCCGGGTGGGGGTACCGCGTGGTGAACTCGCTCTGGTGGTTGTGCAGCACGATCTTGTTCGCGCCGTTCTCGTGCGCGTACCGGCCGAGCCGGTTGACGTACGCCGCGGTCGCGAGGGCTTCCTCGTAGGTGCCGTAGCCGCCCGCCATCCCGCCGGTCCCGATGTAGTCCTGGCCCAGCGCGACGGCATACGCGACCGTCTCGGGCCACGTGTCCCAGTCGGTGCTGCCGTGGCTCGAGGACACCTCGAGGCCGTGGCTGTCGAGGATCGCCTGGTACTCGTCGACGGGCATCGAGTAGGGCTGGCTGAACGGCTCGACGTTGGTGAAGCCGGCGTCAGCCACCTCGCCGAGCACGCGGTCGATCGTCTCGGGAGCCGGGGTCCCGGACCCGAGCTCGTTGACGTGCGTGTACAGCTGGATGGAGATCTTGGAGTCGGGGAGTCCGTCGTCCGCTCCGCATGCTTCTGCTGCCGTGGTGGTCGACGTAGGGGCTGCGAGGGTGGAAGGAGCGGCGACGGCCGGGGCCCCGGCGAGCGTGCCCGCGAGGAGCGCGCCACCTGTCAGCGCCGTGGTGAGGCGGCGCGCGCGAGGCGAATGTAGCGAGATCTGCATGGATGCTCCGATTGACGACTCTGTCGATTGATAGCGACGGCCATGCGACTTTTGTCGCTATACGTGCAAAAGTAGCATTGCGGTCGGCCGATGTTGTGTCAAGGACAGGGCGTCATAGGGTTCCCTGACGAGTCGGCACTGAGGAGAGGTCCATGACACGAACGACACGCACCAGCACGATCGAGGCCAGCCCGGTCACGCTCGGCACGTCAGGACTGGGTGGAGGCACCGAGCCGGGGTCTGCGGGCGAGGCCGCCGCGGTCGAGGTCGCGCTCGATCTGTTCAGCAGCGGCCATACCTTCGTGGACACGTCCAACAACTACTCCGGGGGCCGGTCGGAGTCCGTGCTCGGTCTGGCCGTCGCGCGCCTCGGCCAGGATGCCGCCGCCCGCGTCGTCTCGAAGGTCGACCAGGATCCTGAGACGCGGGCGTTCGATCGCGACCGCGTGCTGCGCTCGTTCGACGAGACGACGGCGCGGCTCGGCGTCGAGCGCCTGCCCTTGCTGCACCTGCACGACCCGTACTCGGTGACGTTCGAGGAAGCGGTCGGACCTGGCGGGGCCGTCGAAGGGCTCGTCGAGCTGCGCGAGTCGGGTCGCGTCGACGCGATCGGCGTCGCCGCCGCGCCGGTGCCGCTCATGGCCAGGTACGTCGGCACCGGCCTGTTCGACGCCGTGCTGATCCACAACCGCTTCACGGTCATCGACCAGTCGGCGGCGCCGGTGTTCGCGGAGGCGAAGTCGCGGGGGATGACGGTGTTCAACGCGGCGCCGTTCGGCTCGGGCCTGCTCGCCAAGGGCCCGCACGAGGGCGCGGTCTACAACTACCGGCCCGCGGGTGCCGACCTGCTGGCATGGACGCGACGGCTCCAGGAGACGTGCCAGGCCCACGGTGTGCCCCTGGCTGCCGTCGCCCTGCACTACTCGCTGCGGTCACCGCTGGTCGACTCGACCGTGGTGGGGGTGGTGTCACCGGGTCGTCGGGCACAGCTCGACGAGCTCGTCGCGACCCACGTCCCCGACGAGCTGTGGGACGAGCTCGAAGCGCTCGGGCCGGCGCCGTCACCGGTGGACGACAGCGCCTACGCCTGATCGCGGCAGGCAGGGGCAGGACAGGACGCGAGCCGAGCTCCTCGACCAGTTGACCTCGACCTCGCTGATGGTGCCGGCGGGCGGGCCTCAAGGACGAACGCGGATGATCGTCTTGCCCTTGACCCGCTCCGACGGGTTGAACGCGGCGACCGCATCGTCGAGGGTCGCCACGTTCGCGATGTTCGTCCGCAGCCGCCCGTCGCGGACTCGCTGGGCGATCTCGCTCAGCTGCGCACGGTCCGCCTCGACCACGAAGTCGACCGCGATCCCGTCGGCCGGCCGTGCTTCGGGCGGGCCGGCGATGCTCACCAGCGTCCCTCCGGCGCGAACCAAGGCTGCTGAACGTCGCTGGATGTCGCCACCGATCATGTCGAAGACGAGATCGACCGCACCGACCTGCTCGAGCGAACCGTCGCCGAGGTCGACGAACTCCTGCGCCCCGAAGTCGAGCGCGGCCTGCCGGTCTGCGGTTCGCCCGGTGCCGATCACGTAGGCACCCGCCGCACGAGCGAGCTGCGCCACCATCGACCCGACGCCGCCGGCGGCGCCGTGCACGAGGACACTCTGCCCGACCGCGAACCGACCGTGGACGAACAGGCCCTGCCACGCGGTCAGGCCCGAGATCGGCAGGCTCGCCCCCACCGTGAAGTCGACGTCGCCGGGGAGCGGCGCGAGGTTGCGGGCCTCGACGGCCACGTACTCGGCGAGCGTGCCGTCGCGGGTCCAGTCCGCGAGTCCGAACACCCGCTGGCCGACGGACAGCCCCCTCGTGCCGTAGCCGAGCGCACTCACCACGCCTGCCAGCTCGTGCCCAGGGATGGACGGCGTCCGGTCACGCCCCAGGCGATCGGTCCAGGTCCCCGGCCAGGTCAGCTCACCCGGGGTGAATCCCGACGCGTAGACCTGGACGACGACGTCGTTCCCCGCGGCCTCCGGCTCGGGACGGTCCGTCAGCGTCATCCCGGCCGCTCCCGCGGCCTGGTCCGTCACCACGATGGCTCTCATCGGGCGCCTCCCTGTGTTGCTCGCGTGCCTTCAACCGTATTTCGGTTCACCGGAGTTAGCGGCGCGAGAACCCGGCGTCTTACCAGTGGAGCGTGCCGGAGCTCAGTCGTGGCGGGAAGCGTGGCGGGTGCCGGCCCGGTAAGACGACGAGAGACGGTGACACCCACCAGTCGAGGGACGCGGTCGCGCCCACCGTTCGAGGAGAGGGAGACCATGACGACCATCGAGCTCACCGACAGCAACTTCGCGAGCACGATCCAGGACAACGACATCGTCCTGGTGGACTTCTGGGCTTCGTGGTGCGGCGGTCCTCAACCAGGCCGGTGCTCTTCCCGCCACGGCCCTCGCCGAGGTCGTCGACGTGGTCAAGAACCTCGACATGGACGAGGTGCGCAGGGACCTCGCAGCGCAGGGCAACCGGTCCGCGCAGGGGGGCTGACCGGGAGCGTCAGCGCCGGGACCACAAACAGGGCCCACGGTGTTGTCCGTGATGACGACACCTCTCGCTGGTGTCAGAAAGGAACGCGACATGGCACACGACTACAACACCTCAGCCGAGGCGTTGCGCCGACTGACCAAGACACAGTTCCGTGTCACCCAGGAGGGCGGAACCGAGCCGGCGTTCATGAACAAGTACTGGGACAACCACGAGTCCGGCATCTACGTCGACGTGGTCTCCGGCCAGCCACTGTTCTCGTCGACCGACAAGTACGACAGCGGCACCGGCTGGCCCAGCTTCACCAGGCCCATCAGTGCAGGCACGGTCCGGGCCGTGACGGACAGGTCGTTCGGGATGGCGCGTACCGAGGTGCGGTCCACCGCCGCGGACAGCCACCTGGGGCACCTGTTCGGCGACGGTCCGGCGGATCGTGGAGGTGAGCGGTACTGCATGAACTCAGCGGCACTGCGCTTCGTACCGGTCGCCGAGATGGAGGCGCAGGGCTACGGCGAGTACCTGGCGCTGTTCGAGCCGGACGCGAACGGCGAGGCGGAGAACTCATGAGCGGCGGAACCGACTATGCCGGGCAGATCAGGCGCGTACCCGGCACCGAGACGGCCGTGCTCGCAGGTGGGTGCTTCTGGGGCATGGAGGACCTCATCCGCCGGCAGCCCGGCGTCGTGGGCACTCGCGTCGGCTACACCGGCGGCCAGAACGCGCACGCGACCTATCGGAACCACCCGGGGCACGCCGAGGCCCTGGAGATCGTCTTCGACCCGAGTGTGACGACGTACCGCGACATCCTGGCGTTCTTCTTCCAGATCCACGACCCGTCGACACTCAACCGTCAAGGCAACGACATCGGGACGAGCTACCGCTCGGCGATCTTCCCGCTCACTCCAGAGCAGGACATGGTCGCTCGCGACACGATCGCCGACGTCGACGCGTCGGGCCTCTGGCCCGGAAGAGCGGTGACGACGATCGAGCCCGCCGGACCCTTCTGGGAGGCCGAGGCCGAGCACCAGGGTTACCTGATCACCTACCCGAACGGCTACACCTGCCATTTCCCGCGCCCGAACTGGGTGCTTCCCCAGCGGGAGCGGTAAGAGAGCCCACCAAACCAGCCAGTCCACAAGGAGCCTGATGAACGGCGTCAACGCAGAGCCCGGACACGACGCGGACGAACTTCGAGACGACGTCGGTGCCAACCGGTTCGAGCTCGTCCGAGACGGCCGGACGGTCGCATGGATGAAGTACAAGCACCTCAACCCGAACCGGTACGTGCTGCTGCACACCGAGGTGGACCAGGCTCAGCGAGGGCACGGGATCGGGAGGATCGTCGTCGAGGCCGTGCTGGACGAGGTCAGATCACGACAGGGGACCGTCACCGCGATCTGCCCGTATGTCGCGGAATACCTGGCCGGTACCGAGCAGTACAAGGACCTCGTCGATCCGAGCCACCCCGGGTACCCGAACCGCGCGGCGGCCGAACGTGGGGACGGCACGATCAGCGAGTGAGACCGAGCAAGGCGGGGCAGCGCCGTCTCCACCGGGTAGACCCCGGTGGAGACGGCGCTGTCCGCTACCGGCCGGGCACGTCGAGATCGCCCTTGCGCAGTCTGAAGACCTGAAGCCTCAGGTCGTAGTACTTCGTCGTCTCACCGACCCATTCCATGCCGATCTCGCGCGCGGTCCTGATCCCGTGCTGATTGCCGGTGCGGACGACGGCGAACACCTCCTCCTCGTCGTGGGAGAACGCGTAGTGCGCGAGCGCGTGACCGGCCTCGGATCCCAGCCCACGGCCCCAGGCAGTCGGTGCGAACTGGTAGCCGAGCTCGAGGTCCTCCGCTTCCGGGGGCAGGCCGAGGATCTGCCCGGAACCGATCAGCTTCCCGCTGTCGAGGTCGTCGATCGCCCAGCGGCCGGTGGGCCGTCCCGTCCCGGTCTGTTCGGTGACCCAGCGTTCGATGATCGCCCGCATCCGCTCGGGCTCGTCGATCCTGTCCATCGCGGGAGCCAGCCATCGCGCGACGTCGGCCTCCCCGTAGATCGCCAGCGCCCCGACAGAGTCATCCACCTGCCAGGGGCGCAGGCGAAGGTGTTGCGTCTCGATCGTGGTGCCGTCGATCGTGACTCGATGGCTCATTTCTCCTCCTGGGTGTGTCAGGACATGAGGGTCCGCGGGCGCCGGACAACGTGCCGGCTGCGACTGGCGTGACCGTACGCGAACTGGACGATCCCGTCCAGTTCCGGTCGTTGACGCCGACGACGCCTCGGAATGACATTCCACCGCGCATCGTGCACTCGTGCACGCTTCGCGCGCAGCCGTATGGAATGCGCGTCGCGTGCCACTAATGATGATGGGCGTATCGACAGAGCGCCCCGCCATGACAACCGCGTGGACGAACCTGTGAAGAAGGACGACGCTCATGACTGATCCGAACCAGGCCGCACCCATTGCCCCGGACGAAGACCAGAAGGTCCTGATGGGCGAGGTCGCTGGTGATGACGGCCAGCCTCTTGAGCTGATGATCACCAAGGACGACAACATCGGCCTCTATGACGCGAGCGTGGGCGGTCAGCAGGTCGGCGGGCTGACCTACAACGACGACGGCGACCGGGTCGTGCTCGTCGCCGTCTCCATACTCCCGCAGTTCCGCAACCAGGGGGCCGCCACCAAGCTGATCCGGCACGTCCTGGACGACCTTCGGACCCAGGGCAGGAAGGCTACGGTCCTGTGCCCGATCGTGCGGACCTTCATCGACAAGCATGCCGAGTACCAGGATGTCGTCGACCGGGAGCACCCGGGCGTCGTGAAGGTGGCGCCGCGGTGACAGCACCTCCGGGAGCTGATGGTCCGAGCTTCGAAGGCATCGGGGCTGCCATCGTCGCGGATCCCGATCTGTTCGCGCTGCTGCCGATGGACTTCTACTACCCGGGCAAGGGCGCCACCGGCGACCTGGCACCACGGAAGGACTTCGCACCGCGGTGGCACGGTCCGTTGGTGGACGCGCTAGATCGAGAGAAAGCAATGAAGGAGACCTTCGCATGAGAGCGATCGTGGTGACAGACCCGGCGGCGGGCCGAGCCGGAATGAGGTTGGTCGACCGCCCAGATCCGGATGCGGCACGGCTGGCCGGCCTCGACGGCGCCAACTACGGCGACGTGGTCGTGGAGGTTCACGCTTCGGGCTTCACCGGTAACGAGCTGGAATGGCCCTCGACGTGGGTCGACCGGCTCGGCCGCGACCGGACACCCTCGATTCCCGGCCACGAGGTCGCCGGAGTGGTCACCTCGCTGAGCTACGGAGCGGCGGGGCTGTCGGTGGGGCAGCGGGTCTTCGGTCTGACGGACTGGACCCGGGACGGCACTCTGGCGGAGTACGTGGTCGTCGAGGCGCGCAACCTGGCGCCGTTACCGGGTGACGTCGATTTCGTGACGGGAGCCGGCGTCGCGATGACAGGACTGACCGCCTGGCAGGGGTTGTTCGAGCACGGACACCTCGCCACGGGGCAGAGTGTCCTGGTGCACGGCGCTGCCGGAGCGGTGGGGTCGATGGCGGTCCAGCTCGCGCGCGAGTGCGGAGCGCATGTCGTCGGGACAGGGTGCGCCACTCATCGTCAGGCGGCGTTCGACTTCGGCGCACACGAGTTCGTCGACCTCGAGAACGACACGTTGGAAGAGATTGGGAAGGTCGACCTCGTGTTCGACGTGTTCGGCGGAGAGGTCGGTCACCGCTCCGCAGGTCTCGTGCGGGCTGGAGGGACGCTGGTGAGCATCGCCGGCAGCCCGCAGGTGCGACCGACCGAGGGGCGGACGGTCGACTTCGTGGTGGTGTCCGAGCGGGCACAGCTGAACGAGATCGCCCGGCGGGTCCGCCAGGGTCGGCTACGGCCGAACATCGGCCGGACGGTGAGCTTCGGGGACGCCGTCGCCGCCTTCCGCTCCACCGAACCGACGAGCGGGAAGACGGTCGTCCGTATCCGCGGTTGAACGGGTGGGCGCCCTCGACCGCCCGGTGTGCGACCGTGCGGAGCACGGCATCGGCAGTGCTCCGCACAGTGGTGTCAGCCGTCGCCGCTGTCAGTGGCGCGCAGGTCGATGGTGTCCGGTCCCGCGAGGCTGAGGACCAGGCGTTCGCCCGCGGTGACCACGACGACGAGGACGTGGTCGCACGACCCCGTCTTCGGTCTCGACCTGCGGCGTCGGTCCGGCGCCGAGCACGGGCCACTTGTCGACCGATCTTGTCACCGCGTCTGGTGCGAGATCGCGTCGACCAGACCCCTGAGGTCCTCCCGGCAGTCAGGGCAAGACTCCAGATGGGCTGCGACACGGGGAAGGAGCTCCGCGGCGCCGCTGCCATCGGTGGTGAGTTCGGCGTAGGAGTCGAGGTTCAGCCGGCACACGTCGCAGCCAGGATCGCTGGAACTGGTCCGGAGGTAGGTGTCCAGCCTCGTCCAGTGCTCATCAGCGGTGTCCACGGGACCGTTTCCCACTTTTCTCCCATGCCAGGTGTGGCCTGCCGCCCCCCGCGGCGGTGGGCATCCAGCTGGAAGCCATCAACCGGGTGCCAGACGGCTGGTGTCCTCGGGCGCTCCTTCGAAAGTGGTCCGCCTCGGCGACGCCGACCCGGCGCTCCGTGACGTGGTGTTGATGTCTGGTCACGAGGTGAGTGGACTTCCGTCGCCGCCGTCTTACGTCGCATGACCAGACAGCTTTCGAAGGTGCCTCCGTATGGCGTCAGGCAAGACGTCCGGGCCTATGGCAACGAACCACTCACCTCCGGTAGTCCCTCGGGCGTGACGTTCTGGCACATGCGGGACGGGCGTCCGCCATCGCAAGACGGGCGGGCCGGACCTGGCTCGCTGGACTGGACGCAGAAGTCCGGAGCGAGCGGCCATGACAACCCTCCTGCACCTTGTCTGGACCCTAAGGTCCGGTTTACCGTGTGGCGACGTCCTCGGTTCGAGGCGTGCACGGACATGGCCGACGCCGGTTGCTCTTCACGCGCGGGCCAGGAGGGTGGGACGCGATGGACGACCTGCAGATCACTCAGGACAACCGCAGGTGGGTGCGAGACCTCGGCGCCACCGGATCGGTTCGCGAAGCAGCCTGCAAGGAGCTCTATCGGCTGCTGCACCGGGTCGCGAGGCGCGAGGCGACGCGTCGCGCCTCGTCCCTGCGCATGTACGGGCCGGAGCTGGACGACATCGCCTACCAGGCGGCAGCGGACGCCCTGATGGCGATCAGCCGGCGGCTCGACACCTTCCGGGGCGAGTCACGGTTCACGACGTGGGCATTCAAGTTCGTCATCTTCGACGTCGCGACGAAGATGAACAGGCACCACTGGCGTCATCACGACATTCCGTACGACTACGAGGACTGGTCGCGCCTCGCGTCCAGGTTCGAGGTCACGCCGGGCCAGGAGGTCGAGGCGGCCGAGTTCGTCGATGCCGTGTCGCACGCCATCAAGAGCAGCCTCACGGACCGGCAGCGACTCGTCCTCGTGGCGACCGTGGTGAACGAGGTGCCCATGGACGCCCTGGCGGACGAGCTCGGCTCGACGAGGAACGCGCTGTACAAGGTGCTGTTCGACGCCCGCAGGAAGCTGCGCGCCGCGCTCATCTCGGAGGGTTACCTGCCCGCGCCATGACGTGGACGCCACTGCTCTCCTTGGGGTCGCCCGGGACCGCACACCCCGAGGCCGGTTGAACGGGACTGTTTCGTCCAGTTACGCTTCTGCGGGAGTTGTCAGGGGCGACCGACGGCCGGTGCACGGACGAGGAGGCGGACTACGCGGTGACAAGCGCAGCCACGGGCGGTGAGTCTGTGCGGTCGGACACCACGGGAGGGGCCGCCGCGGACGCCACGACGCAGTTTCGAGCAGTTCTCGACGCGGAGGAACGCTGGCTGGGCGCAGTCTCGCGCGCCGGCGACTTCACCGTCTGGCGATCGCGCGTGGTCCGTGAGGTCATGGACCGCCGGTCTCCCTATGCGATGGCGCTGCGCCGCGGTCACGGAGCTGGTCGGCAGGCCGAGTTCCTCCAGAGCTGGCAGGCCCTGATCGCGGAGACAGTGCAACGGATCGCACCGGTCCGCGATACCTGTGCGCTGCCGACGGCCACGTCCGCGGCATCCGGACACCCCGAGAGCCTGGCCGTCGCGATCCTCGCCGCGCTGCACGGTGGCGCCACGCTGAGCTGGCTGGCACAGGACGCCCGGTCGCTCGAAGCCGCGCTCGACATCGTGCTGACGCCCGTGCTCGCGCTCGAGGAGCCGGACGGCCGTCGTGACCAACGATCTGGTTAGCCCTCTCAGTACGATGTCGCTGTGAACGCGAACTCGGACGAGAGCCCGGCGATCCGGCTGACGGCACGAGGGATGAAGACGAGGACCCGGATCGTCGCCGCAGCCGCAGACCTGATGCGCGTGCAGGGGATCGGTGGAACCACCCTGGACGACGTCATGGTCGCGAGCGGCGTGAGCAAGTCCCAGCTCTACCGGCACTTCGAGGACAAGGACGCACTCGTCAGGGCCGTGATCACGCACGTGGGCGAGTTCGTCATCGCTCGCGAGACGAACATGCTCGGGAGCGTCTCGACCCTGGCCGGGCTGCGGCGTTGGCGGGACTCGTTGATCAAGGCCAACGCGTTGCGCCACGGGATGTACGGCTGTGCGCTCGGCTCCCTGGCGGGCGAGGTCTCCGACCACGACGCCGTCGCCCGGGAGATGCTGGACGAGCTGTTCCGTGCCTGGCAGAGCCTGATCGACGACGCCCTCGGCCGGATGAAGCGCGCCGGTGTGCTGGACGACTCGATCGACACCGCTCGCCTCGCGGTCGGATTTCTCGCCTCCCTCCAGGGCGGCTACCTCCTTGCGCAGACCGCCCGCGACGTCGAGCCCATGGCGATCGCGATCGACGTCGCCATCGCCCACCTGGAAACCCTCGCAACACCGGACCGCGCCGCGTCCTAGCCGCGCCTCAGCACGGCCCGCCGCGGGGACGAGAGCCTCGACGACGACTGGCGAGCGCAACCCCGAGGTCGTCGCGGTGGAACATCGCTGGCTCAACCGGGTGTTGTGGAACGACACGGAGCAGCAGGTACCTGTGCCCGTGCTGCATGGGTGAACAACGGATAGGACGAGATCATGGCGGACCTGGCATTTGGGATCGACATCGGTGGCTCCGCCATCAAGGCCGGCCGGGTCGACCTCAGCTCCGGGAGCGTGCAGACAAAGCTGTCGCACGTTGCGACGCCGATGCCGTCAACACCGGAGGCCGTCATCGCGGCCATCGACAGGCTGCTCGACCTGCACGGTGTGTCGAGCGGGATGCCGGTCGGCGTCTCGATCCCGGCCCCGGTCGTGCACGGAGTCGTCCCGTATATGGCGAACCTCGACCAGAAGTGGACCGGCATCGACGTGTCGACCCTGATGGAGGCGCGCCTCGGGCATTCCGTGACCGTCGTCAACGACGCGGACGCGGCGGCGCTCGGGGAGGTGGGTTTCGGCGCCGCCCAGGGCGTGGCCGGGACCGTGATCGTCACGACCTTGGGGACCGGGATCGGTTCGGGTGTCGTCGTGGACGGACGGCTCGTGCCGAACGTCGAGCTGGGACATCTCGAGATCGACTCGTTCGACGCGGAGACGCGCGCGTCCGCGCGACAGAAGAACATCGAGAACCTGTCCTGGGAGCAATGGGCGGCGCGGCTGCAGCGCTACTACTCGCACGTCGAGAAGCTCTTCTCGCCGGACCTGCTGGTGGTCGGCGGAGCCATCTCCGAGCAGTCCGCCCACTTTCTGCCGCTCCTGGACCTGCGGACCCCGATCGTGCCCGCCGTCCTCAGGAACCGGGCCGGTGTCGTCGGTGCCGCTCTCGCGGCGTCCGTCGCGACCCGGACCGAGGCCTGACCACCCGGCTTCGTCTCGACGCGGTCGGTAAGACGGTGCGTCGCATCTGACACCAATCAGACGCGACGACGGTCGCGGAACCGTACCGAGAGGAGCCGGCAGACGAACGACGCCATGCATTCCGCCGAGGATCTGGCCTCGTCTCCCTGCCGTCCATGGTGCGCCGCGGGCGTGCGAACCGGCGGTGGTCACAGCACAGTCAAGGGGGAGGGATTCTGATCGGCCTCCCCGGACGCGTGTCGACGACGAGACGAAGCGAGGTACCCCATGAGCGAGAGTCCCACCAGGGTCGTGATCGTGGGGGGCGGTTTCGCCGGCTACAACGCGGCCCGGGCCCTGCGTGGCGCGCTGCCGCGCACGGCCGACGTCGAGATCGTGCTGGTGAACCGGACCGACTACTTCCTCTACCTTCCGCTTCTGCCGGAGGTCGCGGCCGCCGTGATCGATCCTCGGCGGGTCACGGTCTCGATCCCGGCGACGCTGCGCGGGGTGCGGCTCGCGCTCGGCGACGTGACGGCGATCGACCCGGACGAGGACAGCGTCGAGTACACCGACCCGGAGGGCGGGACGCACACTCTGCGCTACGACCGGTTGATCCTGGCCGCGGGCAGCGTCACCCGGCTGCTGCCGGTCCCGGGCGTGGCCGAGCACGCGCATGGCTTCCGCGGGGTCGCCGAGGCCCTCTACCTGCGTGACCACGTCATCCGCCAGGTGGAGCTGGCGGCCGCGACCGACGACCCGGCCGAGCGGGATGCGCGCTGCACGTTCGTCGTCGTCGGCGCGGGCTACACCGGGACGGAGGTCGCGGCGCAGGGACCGCTGCTCACCGAGGCGCTCCGGCGCCGGCACCCCGTGCTGGCGGACCAGAAGATGCGCTGGATGTTGCTGGACCTCGCGCCGAAGGTGCTGCCCGAGCTCGACCCACGCCTGTCCCGCACGGCGGACCGGGTGCTGCGGGGCCGGTACGTCAAGGTGCTGACCGGCACCTCCGTGGCGGAGGCGATGACCGACGGCGTCCGGCTGACCACCGGCGAGCTCGTCCCGGCGCGCACGCTGGTGTGGTGCGTCGGCGTGCGGCCCGACCCGCTCGTCAGCGACACCGGGCTGGAGACGCAGAGGGGCCGGCTCGTCGTCGACACGACGCTGAGCGTGCCCGGTCGGCCGTACATGTTCGCGTGCGGGGACGCCGCGGCCGTGCCGGACGTGACGCGGCCCGGCGAGGTCACGGCGATGACGGCCCAGCACGCGAGCCGTCAGGGCACGCTCGCCGGCCGGAACGTCGCGGCGTCGCTCGGCTACGGCAGCGTCCGCGGGTACGAGCACCACGACCTCGGGTTCGTCGTGGACCTCGGCGGGCTCCAGGCGGCGGCGAACCCGTTGCAGATCCCGATGTCCGGGCTCCTGGCGAAGGTCGTGACCCGCGGGTACCACCTGATCTCCATGCCGGGCAACCGGGTACGCACCGCCGTCGACTGGCTGCTCGACGCCGTGCTGGGCCGGCAGTCGGTCCAGCTCGGGCTCGTCCGGTCGACGGCCGTCCCGCTCGACACGTCGACACCCCTGCCCCGCGACCGCCCTGGCGCCTGACACCCGAGCCCACACGGCGCCGGTCGCACGTGTCGTCATCGCAGTATCGCGGCAACCGTCCCGCCTGCACGAGGCTCGGGGCTTGGCACCCTGATAGATGATGTGTAATCTGATGACGTGTCATCTACTGAGGAGCCAGCCATGTCCATGACCGACCCCATCGCGCGTGTCTCGGTGATCAGCACGGGATCCGTGTCGATCCGACCGGAGCACGTCGGCCCCACGCGGAAGAACACCTACGTGTGGCTCTTCACCTCGACCCGATGGACCGCGCCCCGGCCGATCAACGTCTACGTGATCGAGCACCGTGACGGCCTCGTGCTCTTCGACACCGGACAGGACCGGGCCTCCGTGACCGACCCCGACTACTTTCCCCGGGGCCTCAACGGGCTGATCTACTCCCGGCTCGCGAAGTTCGAGATCGGGCCCACCGACACTCTCGAGGCGGGCCTGTCAGGACTCGGGCACCGCCTGGAGGACGTGGACAAGGCAGTGATCTCACACCTGCACCAGGACCACATCGGCGGACTACCCGTCCTGGGCGGGGCCGAGATCCTCGTGAGCGACCAGGAATGGGACAGCCTGAGCGAACCACTACCTGAGGCGCGCGGCCTGCTGCGCTCCCACATCGACCTGCACGGGCTGCGCTGGAACCGGGTCGCCCCGGAACCGCTGACCGACCCCGCGCTCGCGCCGTTCACCCACGGACACGACCTGTTCGACGACGGCAGCCTCGTGCTGCTGCCCACCCCCGGCCACACGCCGGGCTCGCAGTCCCTCCTGGTCCGACGCCCGGGCCACGCACCGCTGCTGCTCGTGGGCGACCTCACCTATGACGCCCGACTGCTCGCCGCGGGCAAGCTCCCGGGTATCGGCGACAAGGGCCGGCTCCGCGACACCGTGGCCAAGGTCGACGCACTGCGCGAGACCCAGCCCGGCCTCGTGATCCTGGCAGCACACGACCCTCGCGCGGCGGACCTCCTCGCCGAGGCGCTCGCGGAGACGGCCGCGCGCTCATGAGGCCCGCCGAGGAGCTGCGCTACCTGATCCTGGCCGTTCAGCGTGAGGGCAACCGGATGCTTGCCGCGGACCTGCGTCCGCTGGGAGTCACCCCGTCACAGGCCGAGGTGTTGCGGGTTCTCGCCGACCATCAGCCCCTGACCATGGCAGGGCTGGGCGAGCTGCTCGTCTGCGAGACGGGCGGCAGCCCGAGCCGGCTCGTGGATCGCCTGGTCACCATGGGTCTGGTCGACCGCGGCGCGGGCGAGAACGACCGCCGGCGGGTCACCCTCGCCCTGACCGACGACGGCTCCCGGCTCGCGGCACGGATCGCCGAGGTCGAGGAGCGGCTGTACGGGTCGATCGACGACCTCACCCGGGGCACGCCGGTGCCCGAGGCGCTCACCCTTCTGCGCGCCTTCGCCGGGGCGTTCCCTTCGGGCCAGGCAGTCGTCCGCCGGGGTGGCGAGCCGGGGACCGCACCATGAGTGCCACCGGCAGCGCGAGCCTGCTCGTCGACGCTCCACGCCCGTCGGTGCGCGCCGTCCTGCTCGACGCGCTCTCGCTGCCCGCGTGGAACCCCGCGTTCGTCAGGATGGCCGGCCCGTCCGAGGCAGGGCTCGCGGCGCGGTACCGGATCACCGTCCGTCCCGGGCTGTCGGGCGCCTTCACCTACGAGACCATCGAGCCTGGACTCGTGCGGATGGCGTGGCGGGTGACGGGATTCGCCGAGACCGCCGACTGGTGGCTCGACGCCGAGGGCGAGCGCACCCTCGTGCGACACGACTTCACGCACCAGGGTCCGCTCGCCGCGGCCCTCCGGCCGGCCTACCAGGGCGTCGCCGGGCTCCGGCTCGACCGCCTGCGCCAGGTGCTGACCGGCTGACGTCGAGCACGGGACTCGCTGTCGACCGTCGGGTCCCGCCAGGTCACCGCACCACCGGACGTCAGTCCTGGAGCTGTGCCTGGACGGCCTGGGCGTCGATGAGGTAGTTCATCTCGTAGAACCGCCCGTCGCGGACCCTGTGGAAGGAGTACTCGGCGAACTCCAGGGTGGCGCCGGTCGGTGCCACGCCGAGCCACTCCTTGGTGTGGGTCCCCTTGTTGTACAGGCGGGCCGCGACGCGGTCTCCGTCGACGGCGACGTCCTGGACACGCCAGGTGAAGTCCGGCACGGAGTCACCGTGGGCCTTCAGCTCGGCGATGATGTGGTCGCGCGTGACCGGCTTGCCGTTCTCGACCAGCTCGTCGTGGACGAACTCGGTCATGCGGTCGAAGTCGTGGGCGTTGAGCGCCTCGATGTAGCGCTCGAAGACCTCGCGCACCTCGGACTCGGACATGGTGTTCCCTTCTCTCTCCCCGTTCCGGGGCTGTGCAGTGGAGCTTGCAGTGCATGGGAACCGGGGGCCGACGAGTTATATTCCGGTCGGTACAAAAGTGCCGGCCGCACCGGCCGCACCGGGCGTCCGGCAGGTCAGGCGGGGATGGCAGACCGGAGCGGCTCAGCGCAGAACGGCCGACAGCAGCTCCGTGCCCAGCGCCGTCATCGCGGACAGGTCGAGCGTGTAGTGCACGTAGCGACCGCGCCCTTGCCCCGCCCCATCTCCTGGGACGCGCCCTCGCGCGGTTCCAGCTCTCCACGGGCTTCGGCCTCGCCGTCTCCCCGGCGGTCATCACCGCTCTCGCATCCCACGGCCCGGCGGCACTCTGGGGCGGCCTGGCCGCTGCGACGCTCCTGTCCACCGCCGCCGTCGCCGGCGAGAAGGATCAGGGACCAGGTCGCCGTCCGGAGGTTGCCGCTCGCACCGTGCCTCCCGCGTCTGCCTCGCGAGGCGGGCTCGGCGGGAGGCTCAGGGGGCAGGCTCAGGCGACAGCGGCATCTCGTCCGGCTTCCGAGCCTGGTCGCGGAACGTGGAGGGTGACGACCCGACGACGCGGCGGAACGCCGTGCTGAACGCGCTCTCGGACTGGTAGCCCGTGGCCCGCGCGAGCTGGGAGATCGACAGCGTGTCGCGGGCGAGGGCGTTGCGCGCGAGGTTCATGCGCCATCGGATCAGGTAGTCCAGGGGCGGGACGCCGACGTGGCTCTTGAAGGCCTGGGCGAACGCGGACCGCGACATGTGGCTGATGTCGGCGAGCTCCTGGAGCGTCCAGGAGTGTGCGACGTCGGCGTGCACGGCGCGCAGGGCGGCGCCGATGCCGTCCTCGTTCAGGGCGCCCAGCCAGCCGGTGGGCCGGTCCGTCCGGCCGGCGTGCGCACGCAGCATGTGCACGAGCAGGATCTGCGCGAGGTGGTTCTCCACCAGCGGGCCGCCGGCGGCGGTGGCCTCGACCTCGGTGGCCAGGAGCGTGATGAGCTGGCCCAGCTCCAGGCCGCGCGGGTCGGCCGCGCGGACGATCACGAGCGGCGGCAGGAGATCGGTCAGGAGGGACGCGTTGCCGTCGTCGAACCCGATGTGCCCGACGCAGAGGTAGAGGTTCTCCTCGGCCTCCGGGCCGATCCGCACGGACCCGTCCTCGGCACGGGCCCACACCTCTTCCGCGGGACGCGTCCGGGCGCCGGGCGTGCTGGCCAGCACGTAGGGCGGCGGGTCGCCCAGCATGAAGGTGTCGCCCTCCTGCAGGAGCACCGGCTCGTGCCCGTCGAGGACCAGCCAGCACGTGCCGCGCACGAGGCCGCCGATCCGCACGTGCGGGAACCGGTCGAAGCGCAACGCCCACTCGCCTGCGGCGTGCAGGCTCGGTCCGACCACCGTGCGGGGCCGGAGCAGGCTGATCGCGTCAGCCACCGGATCGCTGAAACCGAGCAAAC
Organism: Promicromonospora sp. NPDC050262; assembly: GCF_040655935.1. Taxonomy (NCBI): domain Bacteria; kingdom Bacillati; phylum Actinomycetota; class Actinomycetes; order Micrococcales; family Promicromonosporaceae; genus Promicromonospora; species Promicromonospora sp. NPDC050262. The sequence goes on from NZ_JBFAKX010000003.1 coordinate 228,381, forward strand.
CCAACTCCTGGACTATCGGTAACGAATTCTGGACTATCCGTTATGGATGATACCTCTGCGGTCCCGCAGGATCGATGCCGGAACAGATCCGCGACGGAAGGTAGGGAGAGATCCACATGGGACAGCTCGAGGGCAGGACGGCGGTCGTGACCGGCGGTAGCTCCGGCATCGGCCTGGCGACCGCGGTGCGGCTGGCGGAGGAGGGCGCGTACGTGTTCGTCACGGGGCGGCGCGAGGCCGAGCTGGAGGCGGCCGTCAAGACCATCGGGGAGGACCGGGCCACAGCGGTCGTCGGCGACATCTCGGTGCCGGGGGACCTGGACCGGCTCTACGCCGCGGTCCGGGCCCGGGGCAAGGGGCTGGACGTGCTCGTGGCGAACGCGGCGGTCGCCGCGTTCGTGACGCTGGAGGAGACCACCGAGGAGCACTTCGACCAGACCTTCGCGGTCAACGTCCGGGGCACGCTGTTCACGGTGCGGAAGGCGCTGCCGCTGCTCAACGAGGGCGCCTCGGTGATCCTGACCGGATCCACGGCCGCCGACCGGGGGATGGAGGCGTTCGGCGCGTACTCGGCGTCGAAGGCCGCGGTCCGGTCGTTCGCGCGGACCTGGTCCAACGAGCTCAAGGGCCGCGGCATCCGGGTCAACGTCGTCTCGCCGGCCTGGATCGAGACGCCCGGCGGTACCGCCGCCTTCGGTGACGAGGAGACCGCCCGGGCCATCAAGGAGCAGGTGGCCGCGACCGTGCCCAAGGGCCGGATGGGGCAGCCCGAGGAGGCCGCCGCGGCCGTGGTGTTCCTGGCCTCGGATCAGAGCAGCTACGTCGTCGGCAACAACCTCTTCGTCGACGGCGGCGCCAACCAGGTCTGAGCGACGAGGCCCGCGACAGCGACGAGGCCTGTGATCGGGGCCGACCTCCGGTGGGTGTCGCTCAGACGCCTTCGCGCAGGTACAGGTCGCGCAGCAGGCCGATCTCGCCGCCGTGGTGCGAGACCTCGACCAGTGCGTGCAGCGCGAGCTTCAGGTAGGTCTCGTCGGCCCAGCCGCCGGGGCCCCGGCCGATCGGCGCCAGCAGGCGCTCGTCGTCGAGGGCGGCGATGCGGGAGATGAAGTGCTCCCAGTCGTCGGCGAGCGCCTGGATGCCCTCTTTTGCGGTGCCCGGCCACTCGTGGCGGTCGCCGAACCCGGGGGCGTCGTCGAAGAAGTGGATCACGTAGCCGCGCAGGCAGAGGCTGCCGATGTGCCAGATGCGCCAGGCGATCGTCGTGACGGGGTCCGGCTCGTCCGGACCTGACTCCGGGAACAGGGTGGCGACGCGGAAGACGCCGTCGTCGCCGGGGCGGATGCTGAAGCAGTCGCTGACCGGCTCCCAGTGGTACTCGGCGTCGGTCAGGCCCTCGAGGCGTGCGAACAGCCGGGTTCGCTCGCGCTCGAAGATCGCGACGACGTCTCGCGTGGCGAGGTCGGGCGCGGTCAGGTCGGTCATGTCGGCTCCAGGGCTCGGTGGTCTCGGATTGGTCGGGACGGGCGCGGGGCGCCGGTACCTCAGAGGACGGCGCCCCGCCGGACGACGACGGGCGAGCCGTCCGCGACGAAGGCAGAGAACGGTTCGGCGGCCAGGCTCTCGGCGAACGGCCGGCCGTAGACCCGCTCGACGTCGCACTCCAGGGCGGCGTCGCGGGCCTGCCGGACCTGCCAGCTCGGGTGCTCCACGCGGTACTCGACGGTGCCGCCGCCGCGCTGCGCGGCGTACCCCCAGTAGTGCTCGGTGACGAACTCCTCCTGCGAGCCCTCGACGAGCGGGCGCGCGGGGCCGTCGGTCGTGGCGCGCAGGCGGTGCCAGTCCCCGGCGTCGTGCCACGAGTACTCGACCAGGCCGCCCGGGGTGACCTCGTCGTCGTGCAGGTCGATGCGGTGCCGCATCGGGCGTGCGACGTACTTCTCGCCGTAGACCACGCGGGCGACCGTGGCCAGGGCCCACCGGGGCACGATCTCCTTGACGAAGACCACGCCGCGCCGCCAGCCGTCGTCCGCCCGGCGGCGCACGTAGAACCGCAGGTTGATCTCGTCGAAGTCGCGGTGGAAGGGGACCGGGACGCCGAGCAGGCGGGTGTCGAGGAACTGGAAGCCGACCATGCTCACGAGGTGCCGGCCGTCCCACGTGTCGAGCTCGACGCCGCGCGGGACGAGCGGGCGCAGCACGTCCGGGTCGATCTCGTGGCTGAGCATCACCAGCCGGCGCCACTCGGCGGAGAGGAACATGCCGGTCCGCGGCTCCGGGCGTGCGTTCTCCGAGGTCACGCCGAGGAACCTATCAACCATGACCGGCCGGTGGCGGCGAAGTCCCTATCCGCCGACGACGGCCAGCGCCACGGCGGCCAGACCCACGGTCGGCACCGCCGCGACCAGGCCCCAGGCGGCGAAGCGGCGCCACGGGAACGTGACACCGAGTGCGACGAGGCGCTGGTGCCACAACAGCGTCGCCAGCGACGCCCACGGCGTGACCAGCGGGCCGAGGTTCACGCCGATCAGCAGCGCCATCAGCACGACGGGGTCGCCCGCGGCGACCGGCTCGAGCACCAGGTAGGCGGGCAGGTTGTTGATGCCGTTGGCGGCCAGCGCGCCGAGCGTCGCGACGCGCAGCAGCTCGCCCGGGCCGTGGCCGGCGCCGGTCACCGAGGTCAGCAGAGCTGTGAGGCCGTGGGCGTGCGCCGTCTCGACCAGGACGAACAGCGACGCGGCGATCCCGAGGGCCTGCCACGGCACCAGCGCGGGCCGCAGCGCGCTCCGCCGTCGGACGAGGAACAGGACGGCGAGCACGACGGCGGCCGCCGTCGCGGGGACCCACACGTGCGGCGTGAGCGCGAGCAGCGGCAGCAGCACCAGGAGTGCCAGCGCCGCGCCCCAGAACAGCACGGGGTCGGCGGGGACGCGCTGCGCGGGGACCCGGTAGGTCGAGAACAGGACGCCCCGGTACCGGACCGTGAGGATCGCGACGGGCACGACGACGCCCACGAGGGCCGGTGCCCAGCTCAGCGCCACGAACGCGGAGGGGTGGTCGCCGAACGCCGGTGCGGCGAGCAGGTTGGTCAGGTTGGAGACCGGCAGCAGCAGCGAGGCCGTGTTCGCCAGCCAGATGGTCGCCAGCGCGAACGGCAGGGGTGAGATCCCGACGCTCTGCGCGAGCAGCACGACGAGCGGCGTCAGGATGACCGCGGTGGTGTCGAGCGAGAGGAACACGGTGCTGACCACGGCCAGCAGCACCACCCACACCCACAGCACCACCATCCGTCGCCGGCCCCAGCGGCCGAGGAGCTGCGCGAGCACCTCGAACACCGAGGCGTCGCGCGCGAGCTCGGCGACGATCGTGATGGCGACCACGAACCCGAGCACGGGGGCGGTACGCGCGCCGACGGCCCGGGCGTCCTGCGCGGGCAGCAGGCCGCTCAGCACGCAGGCGGCCGCGACGACGACCATCACCAGAACGATCCACGTGCTCGGACGAGGTCTGGTGCGCGCGCCGTTCACGCGCTGAGCATACGGATCCGCAGGAGGGCGGCCGGCCACGGGGTGCGGCCGCCCTCCTGCGGGCTGCGAACGGTCAGTCGCCTTCTCTCAGTGCGTCAGGTCGGTGGCCCGGTCCGAACGCCGGACCTCGGCCCACCACGTGTCGAAGTCGACGCCCCTCTCCTTCGCCAGCTCTTCCAGCCTGGCCTTGGTCGGCGGCTGGAAGAGCTTCGGCTTGATCCTGCGGTCGGCCGCGGCGTACTTCTGCTGGAGCTTCGCCTGCTCCGCGGCCCCCGCCTCAGCCTCGGCCAGCACCGCGCTGGTCGCCGCGACGCTCGTGCCGGTCAGGACGCCACTGACCAGCGGCAGGTAGCCGTTGGCGTGACCGAGGCGGTTGGGGTGGTAGGACTCCTGCACGGGGTTGGAGAAGCCGTTGATCCACTCGGTCGAGTCGCACACGGCGTGGCCCGTGAACCGGCTGACCGGGTTGACGAAGGTGTATCCCTTGGCGGAGGCGGCCGTCGAGGTGACCGAGTTGATGAGCACGACGGCGTTGTTGAGCGCCGTCTCGTCCTCCGGGCTGAAGAAGGTCGCCACGTTGCAGTCCTCGCCCATGAAGATCTTCGGGTAGCCGACGACGACCACCTTCGCGTTCGGCGCCCTCGTCCTGATCGCGGCATAGAGGGTGTTGAGCCGGCCCGGCAGGGTGCCGGAGATGAACGCCCGCGCCGCGGCGACCGTACCGGCGCAGTCGCTGGCCCACGCCGGGAGGGCGCACTCTGTGAGCACGTCGGCGAACCCGGCGTCGTTGCCGCCGACCGAGATGGTGACGTACCTCGTGCCTGTGCCCAGTGCACTGATCTGGCTGCTCGTCACGTCGGCCACGACCGCTCCCGAGCAGGCCCGGAAGTTGAGCGTGTAGCCCTTGGCCGCCGCGGTCAGGCTGGCGTAGGCGTAGGTCGAGCGCAGGCACTCGGTGCCGTCGTTGATGTAGGTCCTGGTGCCGGTGCCCGAGGAGTAGGAGTCGCCCAGGGCGACGTAGGACTCGCCGGCGGCGTACGACGGCAGGGCCGGCGTCGTCACCAGCCCGACCGTGACAAGACTCGTCGCCGCCAGGGCGGCGAGGACGCGCAAGAGACGTTGCTTCATTGGGCAGCTCCCCCGAAGGTCCGTCGAGCCACGCCAGTTGTGGCTCGATCGCTACCTTTATAGGAGATTTCACCCAACTTACACAATATCTGGCAAATGAATACTTCAAGTTCGGTCAGTAGTTGGCCACCGATCTCCGCCGGTTGACGGCTGGTGATCACGTGGCAGGCGGAGGCTCCTGACCGCGAGCCACTGCACCACCCGGCTGACCTGGCGTCCTTGCGTTGCCGAGTCAGCTAGTCGGTCAGACCAAGTAACTGACTCGGCGATTCGGCGTGCGTGAGGATCCGCCCGGTCGTGGGCGCTGGTCGTAGCGCCACCCGCGATCGGCCTCGACCATCCCGAAAATGTGGCGTCCGCGGGCTCTCGCTGTGTCTACGCTGCGGCACGTGAACTGGTTCGAGTCCCTGCGCGACCTGTCGCACCGCGAAGCGGCCGGCCGGCTCCTCGCCGACGGGTGGAACGTGTGCGGCCTGGGGGACTGGGCCACGGTCTGGCGTTCGCCCGACGGCGCTCTGGTCGCCAGGGTCAGTCCGTTCGAGCCGGCCTACGAGGTCTTCGTCGAGCTGTGCCGAACCCTGGACGGCCATCCGCTGCTGCCACGCATCGAGTTCGACGGCCCTCTGATGGGTGGGGGCCGCCTCACCGTGATGGAGTTCCTGATGCCGGTCGAGCCGGCCGTGGCGGACGCCGTCGTGGTGCGCTGGGCCGCAGCAGCGGACGGTGACCCGATCACGGTGGTTCGCCGGGAGGCCGAGCGGCTCGACGCCGAGGCGGCCCGGTCGATCCCGTTCTGGGGCGGGCTGGACCACAACCCGGGCAACGTGCTGCAGAACGCCGCCGGGGAACCGAAGCTGGTCGACCTGTTCTATGCCGCCGGCCTGGAGATCTATCGGGTCCTGCGGGACGACCCGGCAAGGATCGCCGAGGCCGTCCCGGCCGACCGTCGCCGGTTCATCTGTGACATCGCCGCCCTGGCCCGCTTGTCGAGCCCGGACGAGCTGGCGGCGCTCCGAGCGGCGGCGGACAGCCTCGACTGAGGGCGCGCCGCCGGCGCGCCCCGGGACGGAGGCTCGGTCGCCGGAGCGCCCCGGCATGACCTCGGCGCACGGCCCCGGGGACCTACGGCTGCCCGATCCGCTCGCCGTCCACCCAGACCTCCAGGTCGGCGCTTTTCTCGGGCCAGAAGCAGACCAGCCCGGCGACTCCCGCCGCCTCGCGCAGCGGGGTCTCGTACCCCCAGACGGCGTCGTGCACCTTGAGGTCGCCCGCGGTCACGGACCAGTACCGCGCGGTTCCCTTGTACGGGCAGTAGCTCACGGCGTCGGTCGGGCTCAGGAGGTCCATGCGGACGTCGACCCGCGGCAGGTAGTACCGGGGCGTCAGCCCGGTCTCGGTCAGGATCACGGGCCGGTGCGACTCGGCGACGACCTCGCCGTTCAGCACCACCCGCACGTGGCGGCTGGAGTGCAGGGTGTCGACCCGGACGTACGGGCTGCGGGCATGGAAGTGGATCACCTCGTCCTCCTCGAGCCAGGTGTCCATGGCCGTCCAGGTCAGCGTGTACGCGCTGCGCATGCCTTCGGTCGGCGCCTCGGGAAACCGCTGGGCGGCGCGCTGGACGACGCGGTCGCCGAGCACGACGTCGAACTGCTCGCTCGGCCCGAGCGCGCGTGACCGCTCGCCCTGTCCGGCCGGACGGAGCTCCGCCCGGAGGTCCTCGGGCGCGAAGAAGTACCGGGGCGCGTACGAGTACTCCCACACCAGCAGGGGTGCGGCGGCGTCGGCGACCACCTCGCCCTCGCTCAGGGCCCGGATCCGGGTCAGCCCCTGCTGGACCGTTCCCGGCTGGATCGCGAACGGGTTCTGCACGATGTCGGTCACTGCTCACCTCTCGTTGTCGGCCGCGCCCTCGCGATCGCGTACGAGCACGTCCGCGGGCACCTCACCCGGAGGCCAACCCCGCGAGCGGCGGCAATATTTCACCCGAAATCGCCCGTCACCTGTCGTGGTGTCCTCGACTCGGCCCGCACACCGCGGGGTCCTGGACCGTGGGGGCCGCATCCCGGGCACGATCCCCGGTTTCCCGGGTGATCTTCGGGTGTTCTCAGGTGCCGGGCCATCAGCGCCGTCCCGCCGTCTCTCTTTCCTGTCGGCGGCCGCGTCCGCGGTCGGGGGAGTGAGCACGACCATGGACCACGACTGCGGCTGCGGCGACGAGGCTCCAGCTGCGCACCACACCGGGCACGGAACCGGGCACCACACCGCGCCCCTCACGTTCGACGCCGACGGCCAGCTCGTCGTCGGTCCCGTCATCCGGCCGGAGCTGCTCACCCGGCCGTGTCCCATCGGCACGCTGGACGGTTCGTGGCTGCTCGAGCTGGAACGTCGCACGGTGTTCGGCCCCGAGGCGCGCGGTGCGATGCGCATCGAGGTCGGCAACTCGTCGCTGCGCGTCTCGGGCGACATGTACTCCCGACGGGTCTTCCCGCCGGTCCTCGAGCCCCGCCTGCCGATCCCGAGCCCGTTCCCGATCCCCGACCCGGGGCCCCTCGCGGGCGCCGTCGCCGGAGGAGTGCGACCTGTCGCCGGAGGGCCGGACGCCGACACCGTCGAGCACGGCGCCGAGGCCGGCGGGGCCGGCGAGGCCGGCGCCGCGGGCGACGACCCGGCGGCCCTGGCCTTCCCGCTGCTCGGGTTCCGCTGGTACCCCGCATTCCCTGCCTCGGAGTACTCGTGGTACTTCCGGTCGAACGGCGCCACCTATGCCGGCGGCACCCTGACCGTGCAGATCGTGCGGCACCTCTGGAACCGCAGCACGCAGGAGTTCGTCTCGACCGACACGGGCACGCTGACGCTGAGGTGCCGTCGGCCGCTCGTCGTGGCGGCGTCGGCAGCCACGGTCCTCGGCCCGTCGCAGCAGATGACGGGCACGCTGTCGATCGGCGGCACCGTCACCGACGTCACGGCCCGCAAGACGTCGCCGATGTACCGCGGCTGCCGCATCGAGGTCGACGCCATGGTCAACCGCGTGTTCCCGGCGTCCGCCACCATCGGCTCGGGCGCGACCGCGACGGTGCGCTCGGTCTACGCGACCGCGGGCTGGGACGTCACGGTCGTCACGGACGAGATCAACGTGCCGAACGACGCCGATCTCACCAACGCCGAGCTCGCGACCCTCATGACGGGGCACCGCCAGGCGGTCCCGGGCGAGGGATGGCGGCTGTGGCTCTTCGTCGGCTCGTCCCAGGGCGGCCTGTTCGGGATCATGTTCGACGACGACACCGTGCCACGCGAGGGTGCTGCCGGCTTCGCCGACGTGCGGCTCGGCAACGACTCCTTCATCGCGGCGGCGGCGCGCGGCCGGCCCCTCGACGAGGTGCCCGCGGCGTTCCTGCGCACGCTCGTGCACGAGGCGGGGCACGCGTTCAACCTGTGGCACCCGAAGCACGACGTGCACAACCCGGGCATCGGCATCGAGATCATGAACCAGACCGGCGACGTCATGGGCTTCGCCACCGCGGCCAACCCGTACCCGGGCAACGCGGGGTTCGTGTTCTCGGACCACGACCGCACCTCGCTCATCCACTCGCCCGACCCGCAGGTACGCCCGGGCTGGAAGAACTTCGGGTGGGGGCACGGCGACCTGTCGGCGGGACTCCCGGCGCCGGTCGACGTCGCCGGGCTCGGCGGCGACACGGGCGACGAGGGCCTGGAGCTCACGGTCGCGATGCCGGCCCAGGCATTCGTGGGGGAGTACGTCACGGCCGAGGTCGCGCTGACCAACGTGTCGGACCAGCCGCGCACGGTCACGACGCTGATCAACCTGTCGGAGGGCGACCTCGTCTTCCTGCACACGCCCCCCGACCACTCGCTGCAGCACCTCGTGGACGTCGCGATCGGCTGCGGCCCGCGTCCGACGGTCGTGCTGCAGCCGGGGGAGTCGGTCCGCAACCACGTCCAGGTGTTCTTCACGAACCAGGGCGTCACGTTCACGGAACCGGGCCGCCACACGGTCGCCGCGCAGCTCGAGGTGGACCCGCTGACCACGGTGCGTTCCGCGCCCGTCACGGTCGACGTCCGCGGCCCGGCCAGCGACGCCGAGGTCGACATCAGCGCGAAGACGCTGACGCCGGGCGTCGGCCGTGCCATGGCCCTGGGCGACTTCGCCACGGACGTCTCGGCCCGGGCGGTCCTCACCGACCTGGCCGAGCAGCACAGCGACACCGACACCGGCGCGGCGGGGGCGCTCGTCCTCGCGAACGCGCTCACCCGTACGTTCTCGGACGTCCGTGCCCAGGACGTGCGGGCGGCGGCACCGGACGAGGCGGCGCACTTCCTCGACCTGGCGCTGTCGGGGCGGTCGGCGCAGCGCGCGGCAGAGCTCGCGGTCACCGTCGCGAGCCCGACCGAGAAGGACGCCCCGGTCGTGGCCGGCACGATCGCGGCACTGAAGCCGCGCGCGAAGGGCGGCGCCCGCTCGGCCGCGGGGAAGGACTTCGCGGCCGCGCAGCGCGTCGCGGCGGACTTCACCGAGCCGCAGGGGCGGTGAACGGGCGACAGGAGGACCGCACGGGGGAAGGATCGACACCGTGACAGACACAGCGGCAGACACCGTGCGGGGCGGCGGGCTGGAGCTCCGGCTCCGGCCCGCCGCGGCCTCCGTCCCCCTCGACCGCGTCGTGTTCGCCGACGTCGAGCTGGTCGCGACGGGCGGCCCCGCCACCGTCAGCGCCCGGCTGAACCTGGTCGAGGGCGACCTGGAGATCGAGGTCGCCGGCGCCGGGGGCACACCGGTGCGGGCCACGTGGCCGTGGCCCGTCGACTCGGCGCCGAGATCCGTCGACCTGCCCGCCGGCGGGCGCCTGGTCGCCGCGGTGCCGCTGATCTCGTCCGGGAGCGTGCCGCTGTTCGCCGCACCGGGCAGGTACGAGCTGACGGCACGGTTCGCCGCGCGCCGGGGTGAGAGCGTCGCGGCGCGACCCGTCGCCCTCGTGCGTACCGCACCCGATGACGCGGCGCTGGCCGCCCGGCTCGGCGACCGCGACGTGCTGCAGTCCCTGCTCGGCGCCGGCGTCATCGGCGCCGCGGCGCCGTCGCTGGAGCTGCTGGCCGCCTCGGCCGACGCCGGTACGGCGGCCGCCGCGAACCTCGCCCTCGGCCGCACGGGCGTCCTCGCCGACGCGGCGGCCGACCCGGCCGTGGTGCGCGCCGTCGCAGCCCTGCTGCCGCCCGGCGCCACCGGGCAGGACGACCGGCGCGACGCCGTCGCCTCCCGTGTCACAGCGCAGGCCGCCGCTCGCGACGCCGCCGCGCTCACCGGGCGGCCGCTCGCGGAGTGAGGGGGAGTTGTCGAGAGAAGCACCACGCCGCTAGGGTCCGCCCTGGACAATTCGCCCATAACAAAATTGGGAGCATGGCGATGACGGCTGACGCGCCGACGGTAGCGCCGACGACAGCGGCGGAGCCGCCGACCACCCCGAGGCCCGCCGCTCCGGAACAGGTCCCGGCGCAGGTCGCAGGGCAGGCCCCGGAGCGGACCCCGCCCCCCGCCACCTTCGGCGCACCGTGGATCCGGACCACCGGCGAGCTGGCCTGGAAGCTGGTCGGCATCGTGGCGGCCGTGGCCATCGTGTTCTACGTGGTGGGCCTGGTCCAGGTCGTGTTCGTCGCCCTGTTCCTCGCGCTGGTCTTCACCACCGTGCTGCTCCCGCTCGGCGACCTCTACGACCGCGTCATGCCGCGCGGCCTGGCCATGGCGGCCTCCCTGCTCACGGCGGTCCTCGCCGTCGGCGCGCTCGTGACCTACGTGGTCACGTCCGTGGTGAGCCGGTGGGAGGACCTCGCCACCGAGTTCGGCAGCGGCCTGACCGACCTCGCCGGGCTGCTCACCGGCATCCCGATGCTGGCGGGGCTCGGCACCCCCGGCGAGTGGCTGGCCGACGGCGGCGCCTGGCTCCAGGCCAACGCCGGCGACTACGCGGGTACCGCCGCCGAGAGCGCCGGATCGATCGCGGAGGGCGCGACCGCCGTCGTCCTCGCGATCTTCTGCACGGTGTTCTTCCTGACCCAGGGCAGCCGCATGTGGCGCTGGGCGCTCGACTTCGTCCCCGCGGACCGGCACGACCGCTGGGAGGCCGCCGCCACCGCGGGCTGGACCGCCTTCTCCGGCTTCACCCGCGGCATGTTCTTCGTCGCGCTGTCCGACGGCATCCTGGCCGGGATCTTCCTGTCCGTCGTCGGGGTGCCGCTGGCGCTCCCGCTGTCCGTCGTGGTGTTCCTCGGCGCGTTCATCCCCATGATCGGCCCCGTCGCCGCCATCGTGATCAGCGTGCTCGTCGCGCTGGCCGCCAAGGGCCCGGTGCTCGCCCTGGTCGTGCTGATCGGCATGGTCGTGGTCGCCCAGATCGACGCCAACGTGCTCCAGCCGCTGATCACCGGGAAGCAGGTCTCGCTGCACCCCGTGGTGATGGCGCTCGTGGTGGCCGCCGGCTCGGTCCTCGGCGGCCTGCTGGGCGCCGTCGTCGCCGTGCCGCTCGCCGGCGTGACCTGGGCGGTGTTCAGCACGCTGCGCCGGACGGCCGAGGAGGCGGCGCCCGCGGCGGCGCACGGGGTGACGCGGGGGACCGCGCCGGAGGCCGTCCCCGACCCCGCACCCGGCACGGCGGCCCCCCATGAGGCAGACTGACTCGGTGCCCGACCCCGCACCACGACCCGCCCCACGACCTGCCGCGCCGCAGGCCGGCGTCCCGTACCGGGACCCGGCGCGGCGCGACTCCGCGCCGCCGCCGTGGCTGCGCACCTCCGCGGGCTGGTCGTGGCGCCTGATCCTGGTCGTCGCAGGGATCGCCCTGGTGTTCTGGGCGGTCACCCAGGTGCTGCTCGTCTTCGTGGCGGTGTTCCTGGCCCTGGTCTTCACCGCGGTGCTCAACCCGCTCACCGACCTCTACGCCCGGGTCATGCCCCGGGCCCTGGCGACCGCGGCCGCCATCCTGTCCGGCGTGCTCGTGGTCGGCGGCCTCGTGACCTACGTCGTCGTGTCCGTCGCCGGCCAGTGGGAACGGCTCGCGGGGGAGTTCAACACCGGCATCGACCAGATCGTCAGCCTGATCGAGAACAGCCCGTTCCCGGTCGACGTCGAGCTGGACACGCGCGACCAGTGGCTCGACGACGCCGCGAGCTGGATCCAGGAGAACGCCCAGACCCTCGTGGGCCGGGCGGCCGAGAGCGCCGGCTCGATCGTCGAGGGCATCGCCGTGCTGGCGCTCGCGATCTTCTGCACGGTCTTCTTCCTCGCCTCCGGCGGCGCCATGTGGCGCTGGTTCATGCAGCAGGTCCCCGCCCGCACCCGCGGTCGCTGGAACGACGCCGCGGGCGCCGGCTGGTACACCTTCTCCGGCTACACCCGCGGCACGGTGCTCGTCGCGATCACCAACGGCATCCTCGCGGGCATCTTCCTGACCATCCTCGGCGTGCCGCTCTCGGCACCCCTGGCGGTGCTGGTCTTCATCGGCACGTTCATCCCGCTCATCGGCGCCCCGCTCGCCATGATCATCGCGGCCGTGGTCGCGCTCGCGGCCGACGGGCTGCTGACCGCCCTGATCGTCGTGATCGGCATCGCTGGCATCGGCCAGCTCGAGGGGCACGTGCTGCAGCCGCTGATCATGGGCAAGCAGGTCTCGCTGCACCCCGTCGTGGTCGCCCTGGGTGTCACGAGCGGCACGGTGGTCGGTGGCATCCTGGGTGCGATCGTCGCCGTCCCACTCATCGCCGTGGCCTGGGCGGTCTACAGCACGCTGCGCAAGCCGGTCGACGACGGCGTCGACGAGGCCGGTGACGCGCCCGCCGACGCGGCCCACGACGCGGACGACGACGTCGGCGAGTCGTGACCGACGTCACGCGCCCGACCCTCGTGAGGCCGGGTCGGGAACTGTAAACCTGCAGGTGGGGGCCTATTTTTGTGGCACCATCGACGGATGGAACCGTTCGTCCTGGCCTCGGAGCACGTCCGCCTGTCCGTCCCGACGTACGCGGACGTGGACGCGATCACCGCGGCCTGCCAGGACCCCGCCGTCGCCGAGTGGACGGTGGTGCCGGTCCCGTACGAGCGCAGGCACGCCGAGAGCTTCGTGCGCTACCACGTGGCCGAAGGGTGGGCCAAGGGCTCCGTCTGCACGTGGGCGGTGCGCGCGCCGGGCGACGCCGACGGACCGCTGATCGGCATGGTCGGCCTCACCTGTGAGGGCACCCCGGCCGAGGAGCGCGCGGGGGAGCTCGGCTTCTGGATGACGCCGGACGCGCGCGGGAAGGGGCTGTGCACGGAGGCGTCCCGCCTGGTGCTCGACTGGGCGCTGGACCCCGACGGGCTCGGCCTGTCCGTGGTGACCTGGGTCGCCTACGTCGGCAACTGGGCCTCCCGCCGCGTCGCCTGGCGCCTCGGCTTCCGGCACGAGGCGACCCTGCGCCGGCACGGGCTGCAGCGCGGCGTGCGTCGGGACGCCTGGGTCGGCACGATCCTGCCCGAGGACCCCCGCGAGCCCAACGAGCCGTGGCCCGCCCGGGCGCCGGCCCGGCACCGGGGTGTCGGTGAGCACGTGAGTGTCAGTGAGCATCCGTAGGCTGGGGCGGTGTTCGACGACTTGTTCAGTACGGTGACGACCGACAGCGCGGGTACCCCGACCGCGCGGGCGTCGTCTCCCCTCGCCGTGCGGATGCGCCCGGCCTCGATCGACGAGATAGCGGGGCAGGAGCACCTCCTGGTCCCCGGGTCGCCGCTGCGGCGGCTCATAGAACCAGCAGAGGGCGCCGGCTCCACCCGATCCGCGCCGTCGTCGGTCATTCTCTGGGGGCCGCCCGGTACGGGCAAGACGACGCTCGCCTACCTCGTGGCCACCGTGTCTGGACGCCGCTTCGTGGAGCTGAGCGCCGTCACCGCGGGCGTCAAGGACGTGCGCCAGGTGGTCGAGGACGCGCGACGCCGGCTCGCCACCGGCGGCGACGAGACGGTGCTGTTCGTCGACGAGGTGCACCGCTTCTCCAAGTCGCAGCAGGACGCCCTGCTACCCAGCGTCGAGAACCGCTGGGTCACCCTCGTGGCCGCGACCACCGAGAACCCCAGCTTCTCCGTCAACTCCCCGCTGCTGTCCCGCTCGCTGCTGCTCACGCTCAAGCCGCTGGAGACCGACGACGTGCGCGCGCTCGTGCTGCGCGCGGTCACCGACGAGCGCGGCCTGGACGGATCCGTCGAGCTCGACGAGGAGGCCACCGAGCACCTGCTGCGGCTCGCGGGCGGGGACGCACGCAAGGCGCTCACCATCCTGGAGGCGGCCGCCGGCGCGGTGCTCTCGGACGACGACCCGGCGACCGGTGCCGACGGCACCACCCCGCGCATCGGCCTGGCCGACGTCGAGCGCGCCGTCGACGTCGCCGCCGTCCGCTACGACCGCGACGGCGACCAGCACTACGACGTCATCTCCGCGTTCATCAAGTCCATCCGCGGCTCGGACGTCGACGCCGCCCTGCACTACCTGGCCCGCATGGTCGCCGCGGGGGAGGACCCGCGGTTCATCGCGCGGCGCCTGGTCATCTCCGCGGCCGAGGACGTCGGCATGGCCGACCCCTCCGCCCTCCAGACCGCCGTCGCCGCGGCCCAGGCGGTGCAGCTCATCGGCATGCCCGAGGGGCGCATCGTGCTCGCCGAGGCCGTGGTGCACCTGGCCACCGCCCCCAAGTCGAACGCCGCCTACCTCGGCGTCGACGCCGCGCTCGCCGACGTGCGCGCGGGCAAGGTCGGCACGGTGCCGCCGCACCTGCGCGACGCGCACTACGCGGGCGCCAAGCAGATGGGGCACGGCGACGGCTACCGGTACGCGCACGACTGGCCGCACGGCGTCGCGCCGCAGCAGTACCTGCCGGACGTGCTCGCGGGCTCGCGCTACTACGACCCGAGCGACCGCGGGTACGAACGGCAGGTGGCGGAACGCCTGGAGCGCATCCGGGGGATCCTCGGGAGCGACGGCGGCAGCGGCGGCACCGGCAAGCGACAGGGCCGGGAAGCGGCAGGGACGTGAGCAGTCCCACGGCGAGCCGGAACGCCGACGTGCGGTAAGATCTTCAGGTTGCCCATGGCAACGCCCTGGGACCTCGGCCCCGCGAGCATGGTGCTCAAGCACCCCGCTCCATCGGCTGGTCCCGCACCCGGTGTGGTTCCCCTCGTGGGGGAGCCGTGTCCGGGTGTGACCTTCAATATCTACAGGACAGGACATCACAGTGACTTCTGTGACCCGTGCGCGCCGTCAGGTGCGCCTGAGCCGCAAGCTGGGCCTCGCGCTCACGCCCAAGGCCGTCAAGCACTTCGAGAAGCGTCCGTACCCGCCCGGTGAGCACGGTCGTGCCCGCCGTCGGACCGAGTCGGACTACGCGGTGCGGCTGCGCGAGAAGCAGCGTCTGCGTGCGCAGTACATGCTTCGCGAGAAGCAGCTGCTCAAGGTCTACGAGAACGCCCGCAAGCAGGCCGGCCTGACCGGTGAGGTCATGGTCGAGGACCTGGAGACCCGTCTGGACTCCGTGGTGCTGCGTGCCGGCTTCGGCCGCACCATCCTGCAGGCCCGCCAGCACGTGACCCACCGTCACATCCTGGTGGACGGCAAGATCGTGGACCGCCCGTCGTTCCGCGTGAAGCCCGGCCAGACCATCCAGGTCAAGCCGAAGAGCCAGACCACGGTGCCGTTCCAGGTCGCCGCCGCGGGCGCGCACCGCGACGTGCTGCCGACGCTCCCGGGCTACCTGGACGTGCAGCTCGAGAAGCTGACCGCCACGCTGACCCGTGCACCGAAGCGCGCCGAGGTCCCCGTGACCTGCGACGTGCAGATGGTCGTCGAGTTCTACGCTCGCTGATTGCACCCAGCAGTACCGGACGGCCCCGTCCGCGCCTCGGCGCGGACGGGGCCGTCCGCGCTCTGGGCCCGGGTGACGTTCGACGCCGGGCCGGGCACGACACGGGCACAACGGGGCGACGGGCGAGGGTGGCCGGGGGCGGGATAGGGTGATCGTCGTCCCCCGGCAGAGAGCGTGCCGGACATCTGCGAACCTTCAGGCAGGAGCTGGCGCATGACCCTCGGCGACATCGGAGACGTGGCGGGACTGATCGCGGCGATCGCGTTCGTGCTCCTCGTGGGCTTTCTCGCCGTCCCGTTGTGGAAGCTGGGAAAGCTCCTGGACGAGGCGCGGCTGAGCGTCCGTGACGTCACCGAGCACTCGGTGCCGATCCTCGACGAGGCCGCCAGCACCGTCGCCTCCGCGAACACGCAGCTCGTCAAGGTCGACACGATCACCACGTCCGCGGCGTCGGTCAGCGAGAACGTGTCCGCGCTGACGGGCCTGTACGCGGCGACGCTGGGCAAGCCGCTCGTCAAGGTCGCGGCCTTCTCCTACGGCGTGCGGCAGGCCTTCGGGCAGGCCAAGGGTGGCGGCGGCCGGCACACCGACGGCGACACGAGCGCCGGCGCGAGCGGGGCCGGCGCATGATCCGCCGGCTGTTCTGGGTGGGCGTCGGTGTGGCCGTCACCGTCGTCGTGATCCGCAAGGGCCGCCAGGTGGTCGCGCGGTACACGCCCGAGGCCGTCAGCGAGCGCGCCGCGGCCGCGGTGGACGACGCCGGTGTGCGCCTGGGCCAGATGGCGCGCACGTTCCGGTCGGAGTTCACCACGGCGCGCGCCGAGCGCGAGGCCGAGCTGATGGCCTCCCTCCGCGGCGAGCTGCAGAACCACCAGCGGTAGGCGTCGGCGACAGACGACGCCGACCGGCGGCCGCCCGATCATTCAGTTTCCGTCTGCCGCGCTACCAGCGGCAGAATAGGTACGTGCCCGGACAAGCGTCCCGCACCAGAATTTGTGCACCCTCCAGTTCGACCCATCAGTACGACCGAGAAGAAGGACCACTGACCTCATGCGCACCGCCGAGATCCGCAAGCGTTGGCTCGACTACTTCGAAGCTCAGGGCCACGCGGTGGTGCCGTCGGCGTCGCTGATCTCGCCGGACCCGTCGACGCTGTTCACCATCGCGGGCATGGTGCCGTTCATCCCCTACATGACGGCCCAGCAGACCCCGCCGTGGACGCGCGCCACGAGCGTGCAGAAGTGCGTGCGCACGCTCGACATCGACGACGTCGGCAAAACCACGCGGCACGGCACGTTCTTCCAGATGAACGGCAACTTCTCGTTCGGCGACTACTTCAAGGCCGACGCCATCCGCATGGCCTGGGACTTCCTCACGGGCTCGCTGGAGGACGGCAAGCTGGGCATCGACCCGGACAAGCTGTGGGTCACCGTCTACTACGAGGACGACGAGGCCCGCCAGCTCTGGAAGGACATCGTCGGCCTGCCCGACGAGCGCATCCAGGGCCTCGGCAAGAAGGACAACTACTGGTCGACCGGCCAGCCCGGCCCGGCCGGCCCCTGCTCGGAGATCTTCTACGACCGGGGCGCAGCCTACGGCCCGGACGGCGGCCCCTTGGTCGACGAGGGCGGAGACCGCTTCGTCGAGATCTGGAACCTCGTGTTCATGCAGTACGCCATCGACGACGTGAAGTCCAAGGAGGACTTCCGCATCGTCGGCGAGCTGGCCAAGAAGAACATCGACACCGGCATGGGTCTGGAGCGTGTTGCCTTCCTGCTGCAGGGCAAGGACAACATGTACGAGATCGACGAGGTGTTCCCCGTCATCGAGGCCGCCGAGAAGCTCAGCGGCAAGAAGTACGGCGAGAACCACGACGACGACGTGCGGATGCGCGTCGTGGCCGACCACGTCCGCTCGGCCCTGATGATCATCGGCGACGGCGTGCGCCCCTCGAACGAGGGCCGTGGCTACGTGCTGCGCCGGCTGCTGCGCCGCTCCGTGCGCGCGATGCGCCTGCTCGGCGTCGACGGCGTCGCCCTGCCGTCGCTGCTGCCGGTCTCGAAGGACGCCATGGCCCCCTCCTACCCGGAGCTGGGCACCAACTTCGAGCAGATCTCGGCCGTCGCCTACGCCGAGGAGGAGGCCTTCCGGCGGACGCTCGCCTCGGGCACCACGATCCTCGACAGTGCCGTGGCCGGCCTCAAGAAGCAGGGCGGCGAGCACCTGGTGCTGCCGGGCGAGGCCGCCTTCCAGCTGCACGACACCTACGGCTTCCCGATCGACCTCACCCTCGAGATGGCCGCCGAGCAGGGTGTGCAGGTGGACGAGCAGGCCTTCCGCTCGCTCATGCAGGAGCAGCGCACCCGCGCCCGTGCCGACGCGCTGGCCAAGCGCACCGGCGGGGCCGACGTCGCCGCCTACGAGGCCCTGGAGAAGGAGCTCACGGCCCCGGTCGAGTTCCTCGGGTACACGCAGACGGACGCCTCGGTCCGCGTCGCCGGCCTGCTCACCGGCGGCGTGCCCGCCCCGGCCGTCACGGCCCCGGCCGAGATCGAGGTCGTCCTGGACCGCACCCCGTTCTACGCCGAGGCCGGCGGCCAGCTCGCCGACCACGGCACGATCGTGCTCGACGGCGGCGCCACCATCGAGGTGGACGACGTGCAGCGCCCCATCAAGGGCCTGAACGTGCACCGCGGCCGCCTGATCGAGGGCACGGTGGCGCTCGGCGACCCGGGCACCGCGCAGATCGACACGGCCCGCCGCAAGGCCATCAGCCGGGCCCACTCGGCCACGCACATGATCCACAAGGCCCTGCACGAGCTCGTCGGCCCGGACCGCACCCAGGCCGGCTCGGAGAACGCCCCGAGCCGGATCCGGTTCGACTTCCGTTCGCCGTCCGCCGTCTCGGCCTCGGCCCTGACGGAGATCGAGGAGCGCGTCAACGTGCGCCTCGCCGACAACCTCGAGGTGACCGACCAGCTCATGCCGATCGCGAAGGCTCGCGAGGCCGGCGCCATGGCGCTGTTCGGCGAGAAGTACGGCGACGTCGTCCGCGTGGTCTCGATCGGCGACGACTGGTCGCGCGAGCTGTGCGCCGGCACGCACGTCAAGCAGACCGGTCAGCTCGGCCGGGTCACGCTGCTGGGCGAGTCGTCGATCGGCTCCGGCGTGCGCCGCGTCGACGCCCTGGTGGGTGACGGCGCCTACGGTTTCCAGGCCAAGGAGCACGCGCTGGTGGGCCAGCTCACCGGCCTGCTCAACACGCGCCCCGAGGACCTGCACGAGCGGGTCGGCTCGCTCGTCGCGCGCCTCAAGGAGGCCGAGAAGGAGCTCGCCACGCTGCGGCAGGGCCAGCTCCTGGCCGTCGCCGGCAAGCTCGCCGCCGAGGCCCCGCGCGTGGGCGACGTCCGCGTCGTCACGCACGACGCCGGCGAGGCCCAGGCCGACGACCTGCGCGCCCTCGTGCTCGACGTGCGCGGCCGTCTCGGCGAGGCCGAGCCCGTCGTGGCCGCCGCCGGCGGTGTGTCGGGCGGACGCCCCGTCGTGGTCGTCGTGACCAACGCCGCCGCCCGTGCCGCTGGCTACAAGGCCGGTGACCTGGTGCGCTCCGCCGCCCAGACCCTCGGTGGCGGTGGCGGCGGCAAGCCGGACATGGCCCAGGGCGGCGGCACCGACCCGGCCAAGCTGGGCGAGGCCCTGGCGGGCATCGCCGAGGGCGTGCGCCTGGCCGCAGTGGGTGCCTGACGTCGTGACGGACACCGGTACCGAGCCGGGCCTCCCGCGGGGGGCCCGGCTCGGGGTCGACGTCGGCATGGCCCGGATCGGGCTGGCCGCGAGCGACCCCGACGGGCTGGTCGCCACCCCCGTGGAGACTGTGCCGCGGGTGCTGGCGGGCTCGGGGAAGCAGGGGTCACCGAGCGCGGAGGGCACCACGGCCGACGTGAAGCGGATCGTGGCCGAGGTGGTCGAGCGGTTCGCCGTCGTCGTCTACGTGGGGCTGCCCCGGCACCTGTCCGGCAAGGAGGGCGCGGCCACAGCCGACGCCCGCAGGTTCGCGGCCCGGCTGACCGTGGCCCTGGCCGCCGTCGGCGAGCGCGCCGAGGTGCGCCTCGTGGACGAGCGGATGACGACCGTGTCGGCGCACCAGGCGCTCCACGCGGCGGGCAGAAAAACAAAGAAGCACAGGTCCGTGATCGATCAGGCCGCAGCCGTTATCATTCTGCAATCTGCACTAGACGCGGAGCGGGCGAAGGGGGAGCGCGCCGGCGAGCTCGTCGAGGTGCGGACCGTGCACGACACGCACGAATGAGCTCAGCGCCACCCCCATGGACACCCCCCGACGAAGGACAGTGAGTCTCCGGTGACGGACCTCTTCACGGCGCCCCCGCGCTCCCAGGCAGATCCCTCGTTCCCCGGGCCGAGATCAGGCCGGAGAGCCCAGCGGCGGCGTCGGCGCAACAAGCGTGGCCGCGCGGTGATCGTGCTGCTCGTGGCCCTCGTGCTGGTCGGCGGATCGGGCTACGCGATCTGGAGCAACCTCGATTCCCTGATGGGGCTGACCAACCCGCTGGAGTCCAAGGACTTCCCGGGTCCGGGCGGCGAGCAGGTCGACGTCGAGATCCCCGAGGGCGCGACGGGCACGGTCATGGGCCAGGAGCTGTACAAGGCCGGTGTGGTCGCCAGCGTGTCGGCGTTCACCGCCGCCTTCGAGGCGAACCCGGACTCGGTGTCGATCCGCCCCGGCACGCACGCCATGCTCGAGGAGATGCCCGCGCGGGACGCCGTCGCCCTGCTCGTGAAGAACGAGATGGTGGACCTGCAGCTCACCATCCCCGAGGGCTACACGGTGGACCAGATCGTGGAGCGCGCGGTGCAGGTCACGGGCCTGCCCGCCGAGGACTTCGAGGCCGCGCTGAAGAAGCCGGCCACGTTCGGCCTGCCGAAGCAGGCCGACGGCGACGCCGAGGGGTGGCTCTACGCCGGCACCTACGCGCTCAAGCCCGACAAGGACACCGCTGCCGGGCTGCTGACGCAGATGGTCGACCGCACCGAGCAGGCCCTGCGGAAGAAGGACATCCCGGGCGGCGACTGGGAGGACGTGCTGACCAAGGCCTCGCTGGTGGAGCGGGAGGGCCTGCACGCCGAGGACAAGCCGAAGATCGCCCGCGCGATCGAGAACCGGCTCGAGGACGGCATGATCCTCCAGATCGACGCCGCGGTCGCCTACGGCGCCGGCAAGCCCGGTACCGAGCTGACCAAGGAGGACCTGCGCAACGAGAAGAACCCGTACAACACGTACGAGCACACGGGGCTGCCGCCGGGGCCGATCGCGAGCCCGGGGGAGACCTCGATCGACGCCGTGCTCCACCCCACGCCGGGCGACTGGAAGTACTGGATCACGGTCAACCTGGACACGGGCGAGACCAAGTTCTCGGAGACCTACGAGCAGCACCTCGCCTACCAGCAGGAGCTCCGCGACTGGCAGGCGGCCAACGGCTGAGGGTGACGAATCCCCGGAGTTGGCCGGGAATGTACCGATCGGGGTAGCGTTCGCGGCACCCGGGCTGTGATGCGATCGTGACGTGCGGTTGCAGTGTCGTGTTCCCGGTTGGTGACCAGCGTGGTTCGTCCAGTGATCCGCGCACCGTAGAGGATGGAGCGAGCGCGTGACCCAGGCCCTTCCGGGAGTGAATTATCAGGGGCCACCGAGGCACGCCAGCGGCTCGCGCGGTGGCCGGGGGGACCGCGACGGCAGCCACCGCCAAGGACGTCGGAGCGGGAGCCGGGGCGGCGGCGGGCGCGGCCCGCTGCGCCCGGTGCTGATCGCCGTCGTCGCCGCGGTGGTCGTCGTGGGCGGCCTGGGCGCGTGGACGGTGAAGAACGACGGCTACCTCTTCGGGATCGAGACGCCGTTCGCCGCCGCCGACTACGAGGGCACCGGCGGCGATCCGGTCGCCGTCGACATCCCCGAGGCGGCCAACGGTTACACGATCGGCGCGGAGCTCGAGGCGAAGGACGTGGTGGCGAGCGCCGAGGCGTTCGTCCGGGCGTTCAACGCCAACCCGGACGCCGGGGGGATCCAGCCGGGCACGCACCAGATGAAGCTGCAGATGAGCGCGGAGTCGGCCGTGGCTCTGCTCGCGGAGAACAAGGTCGACCGTGGCGGGCTGACCGTCGTCGAGGGCCACACCGTGGCGCAGATCAAGGACACGATGGTCGAGCAGGGCTGGCCCGAGGCGGACGTGGACGCGGCCCTCGCGGACCCGGCGGCACTCGGCCTGCCGACGGAGGCCGGGGGAGAGCTGGAGGGCTGGCTGGCGGCGAGCACGTACGACGCCAAGCCCGACACGGTGAGCGCGGCGGACGTGCTGGGGCAGATGGTCGCCCTGACCGTGCAGGAGCTCGGCGCGCTCAAGGTGCCGGCCGACCAGCGCAACGACCTGATCATCAAGGCCTCCCTGGTCGAGCGCGAGGCGCCGGACAACTACCGGGGCGAGGTGGCCCGGGTGATCGACAACCGGCTCGCCGCGAACGAGCCGCTCGGCCTGGACGCCATCGACTCCTACGGGCGCAAGAAGCCGTCGCACCTGATCACCTCCGAGGAGTTCCAGGACAAGTCGTTCCCGTACGCCTCGCGCGTGGTCGCGGGGCTGCCGCCGACCGCGATCGGCGCGCCCAGCAACGCCTCCCTGGAGGCGGTCATGAACCCGCCCGAGGGTCCCTGGCGGTGGTACGTGACGGTGAACCTCGAGACGCAGGAGACCAAGTTCACCGACAACTACGACGAGTTCCTCGTCTTCAAGGACGAATACCAGGCCTGGGCAGCGGAGAACGGCTACTGACATGAGCACCACCCCCTCGCGCCGGGCGGCCGTGCTCGGCCACCCCGTCGCGCACTCCCTGTCCCCGGTGCTGCACACCGCCGCCTACCGGGCCCTCGGCCTGGCCGGCTGGGACTACGGCGTGCACGACGTCACCGAGGACGCCCTGGCGGGCTTCCTGGACGACACCGAGCGGGACCCGGCGCAGGCCTGGGCCGGGCTGAGCCTGACGATGCCGCTGAAGCAGGCGGTCATCCCGCTGCTCGACCACGTCGAGCCGCTCGCCGAGGCGGTCGGCGCCGTGAACACGGTGCTGTTCACGGCGGTCGGCGGCGTGATCACCACGACCGGCACCAACACCGACGTGCACGGCATCGTCGCGGCGCTGCGCGAGGGGCTGGGCACGGGCGCGGGCGTGGCCGCGGGTCCCGGTAACCGTCCGGTCGCCGAGGCCGTGG
Organism: Promicromonospora sp. NPDC050262; assembly: GCF_040655935.1. NCBI lineage: Bacteria > Bacillati > Actinomycetota > Actinomycetes > Micrococcales > Promicromonosporaceae > Promicromonospora > Promicromonospora sp. NPDC050262. The sequence goes on from NZ_JBFAKX010000003.1 coordinate 251,211, forward strand.
TCCTGGGCGGGGGCGCCACAGCGGCGTCCGCCCTGGCGGCGCTGGCCGAGCTGGGCTGCACGTCGGCGCAGGTCTTCGTGCGCTCCCTGGACCGCATCGGCCCGCTGCGCGAGGCCGTGGCCCGGATGGGCGTGACCCCGTCGTTCGAGGTGTTCGACGACAAGGCGACGACGTCGGCCCTGGCGAGCGCGGACGCCGTCGTCTCCACGACGCCCAAGTACGCCGCCGACACCTGGGCGAAGCTGCTGACCGACGGCGCGCGCGGCGCCGCGCGCGACGGTGGCGCGGGCGGCGGCGATGAGGGCGGCGGCAGCGACGCGCCCCGCGGCGTCCTGCTCGACGTCGTCTACGACCCCCGGCCGACCGCCCTGCAGTCCGCGTGGACGGCGCTCGGCGCACGCGCGGTGGGTGGCGAGCGCATGCTGCTGCACCAGGCCGCGGAGCAGGTGCGCCTGATGACAGGGCAGGTGGCGCCGCTGGCGGCCATGAACGAGGCACTCCGCGCGGCCCTGGCCGTCCCGGCCTGACCTCGACTGCCCCCTGGCCCGTCGGGAGCGACACGCCGACGGCAGATCCTCGCGACCGTCGGTGTGTCGCCCACCGGACCGGTGCGCGGACCCCGTCACGCGCGTGAAACAATCCGACCATGCTGCGTTGGTTGACATCGGGTGAGTCGCACGGTCCCGCACTCGTGGGCATGATGGAGGGTCTGCCCGCCGGGGTGGAGCTGACGACGTCGGACATCCAGGGCGCCCTGGCGCGCCGCCGCCTCGGCTACGGCCGCGGCGCCCGGATGAAGTTCGAGCAGGACCAGGTGCGCGTCCTCGGCGGGCTGCGCCACGGCCTCACGCAGGGCGGGCCGCTCGCGATCGAGATCGCCAACACGGAGTGGCCCAAGTGGACCGACGTCATGTCGGCCGACCCGGTGCCCGCCGAGGCGCTCCTGGTCGACGCCGGGACCGGCGACGAGCGCGAGGTGGCCCGCAACCGGCCGCTGACCCGCCCGCGTCCCGGGCACGCCGACCTCATCGGCATGCGCAAGTACGGCTTCGAGGACGCCCGGCCCGTGCTGGAGCGCGCCTCCGCCCGCGAGACCGCGGCGCGCGTGGCGCTCGGCGTGGCCGCCGCGAAGTTCCTCGAGCAGGCGCTCGGCATCCGCCTCGTGTCGCACGTGGTCGCCATCGGCGAGGCCGAGGCGCCCGACGACGCCGCGCTGCCGACCCCGGACGACGTCGCGGCGCTCGACGCCGACCCGGTGCGCTGCTTCGACGCCGCCTCCTCCAAGCTCATGGTCGAGGAGATCGACCTCGCCAAGAAGGACGGCGACACGCTCGGCGGCGTCGTCGAGGTGCTCGCCTACGGCGTGCCCTCCGGCCTGGGCACCTACGTGCAGGGCGACCGCCGGCTCGACGCGCGGCTGGCCGCCGCCCTCATGGGCATCCAGGCGATCAAGGGCGTCGAGGTCGGCGACGGCTTCCGCACCGCCCGTCGTCGCGGCAGCGCCGCGCACGACGAGATCGTCCGGGGAACCGCCCCCGACGGCCGCCCCGGCATCGAGCGCACCACCAACCGTGCCGGCGGCATCGAGGGCGGCATGTCGAACGGGGAGATCGTGCGCGTGCGCGCCGCGATGAAGCCCATCTCGACCGTCCCGCGGGCGCTGCCGACCGTGGACACCGCCACGGGCGAGCCCGTCACGGCCCACCACCAGCGGTCCGACGTCTGCGCGGTGCCGCCCGCCGCCGTCGTCGCCGAGGCGATGGTGGCCCTCACCCTGGCCGAGGCCGCCGTCGAGAAGTTCGGCGGGGACTCCGTGGCCGAGGTGCGGCGCAACCTCGAGTCCTACGTGGCCGCCATCCCGGAGCTGCTGCAGTGACGCGCTCCGCCGACGCGACCCGCCCGGTCGCCGTCATGATCGGACCGCCCGGCTCCGGCAAGTCGAAGGTGGGCCGCACGCTCGCCGCGGGCCTGGGCGTCACGATCCGGGACACCGACGCGGACATCGAGGAGCGGGCCGGCAAGCCCGTCAGCGAGATCTTCGTGGACGACGGCGAGCCCCACTTCCGCGAGCTGGAGTCGGCGGCGGTGCTCGCCGCGCTCGCGGAGCACGACGGCGTGCTGTCGCTCGGCGGCGGCGCCGTCATGAGCCTGGCCACCCAGGCTGCCCTGACCCGGTACGCGGCCGACGGCGGGCACGTCGTCTTCCTCGACGTGCCGCTGGCGATCGCGGCCCAGCGGGTCGGCATGAACCAGGCCCGGCCGCTGCTGCTCGGCAACCCGCGCGCGCAGTGGCAGAAGCTGATGACCGAGCGGCGTCCCACGTACGAGCGCCTGGCGACGCTGACGATCGTGTCGAGCGACCGGCCGGGCGAGCAGGTCGCGGCGGAGATCATCGAGGCCCTCGGCCTGGAGCTGCGCGTGCCGGAGCTGACGGACCCCAAGCGGGCCGAGGCCGAGCAGAACGCCGCGGCGCAGAACACCGCGGAGCAGAACGCCGCCGAGGAGAACAAGACGGAGGAGAACGTCACGTGAGCACCGACAGCGCCCCCACCCGGATCACCGTCCGGGGAGACGCCCCCTACGACGTCGTCATCGGTCGGCACCTGCTGGGTGAGCTGCCGGGGCTGGTGGGCAAGGCCGCCAAGGTGATGGTGATCCACCCCGCCGCGCTGTCGGCGACGGCGGACGCGATCGCCGAGGACCTCAAGGCGGCGGGCTACGAGGCGTTCGTCGCGGAGGTGCCGGACGCCGAGTCGGCCAAGACGCCGCAGGTGGCCGCGTTCCTCTGGGGTCTGCTCGGGCAGCTGGACTTCACGCGCTCGGACGCGATCGTCGGCGTCGGCGGGGGAGCGACCACCGACCTCGCCGGCTTCGTGGCGGCGACCTGGCTGCGCGGCATCCGCGTGGTGCACGTGCCGACGACGCTGCTCGCGATGGTCGACGCGGCCGTGGGCGGCAAGACTGGTATCAACACGGCCGAGGGCAAGAACCTCGTGGGCGCGTTCCACCCGCCGGCAGGCGTGCTGTGCGACCTCGCGGCGCTCGGCTCGTTGGACAAGTGGGACCTCGTCGCGGGCATGGCCGAGGTAGTCAAGACGGGCTTCATCGCCGACCCGGTGATCCTCGACCTGGTCGAGGCGCACGTCGACGAGCTGCGGAACTGGGCCGGCGCCGATGCCACGGACGAGACCTGGGCCGTGATCGCCGAGCTCGTGGAGCGGTCGGTGCGGGTCAAGGCCGAGGTGGTGGGAGAGGACCTCAAGGAGGCCGGTCTGCGCGAGATCCTCAACTACGGGCACACGCTGGGGCACGCGATCGAGCTGGTCGAGCGCTACCAGTGGCGCCACGGCGCCGCGGTGAGCGTGGGCATGATCTTCGCCGCCGAGCTCGCCCGGATGGCCGGCAAGCTGCCCGACGACGTCGCCGACCGGCACCGCTCGCTGCTGGACTCGCTGGGGCTCCCGGTGCACTACCGCGGCGACCGCTGGGACCAGCTGCTCGCCGCGATGCGCCGCGACAAGAAGGCTCGCGGCGACCTGCTGCGGTTCGTGGTGCTGGACGACGTCGCCAAGCCGGTGCGGCTGGAGGGTCCCGACCCGACGCTGCTGGCCGCCGCCTACGCCGAGGTGGCCAAGGAGCCGCCGACGAAGGGCCCGGGCACCCCGGTCACGCTGACCTTGGGCTGAACTCTCACCTTTGAGGCCTGTGTTTCTTCGCTTTGAGCCCCCTCAAAGCGAAGAAACACCGGGCCTCGAAAGGGCTACTTTGCCAGCGCGCGGTGCGAAGCGGACATTAGCCTCAGGGCATGAGCTTCGATCCTGGTTTCCGGGCCGCGCGCAAGGCCGGCTCACCCGGCATGTTCGGGTTGCTCTTCCCGCTGGTGTTCCTGGGCTTGCTGGTCCTCCTCGCGGGCCCGTTCTCGCTCGCGGGCCCGTTCTCGTCCGCCGACGGTTTCGGCGCGCCGACGCCGTTCCTCGTGGTCGCCGGGATCGCGGCCCTGATCGTGCTGTGGATCTTCGTCAAGGGGGTCCGGCGCTGGGCCCGCAACCGTGCCGCCTGGTCCGGGGCCGCGCGGGGTGCGGTCTCCCTGACCCTGAACGGCGAGGCGGTGGCCGCGCAGCGTGAGGTGTCCGGCCGGCCGATGCGGACGGTGGTGGTCGAGCACCGCGGGCACCAGCAGTACCTGCACCTGCTGTTCCCGAAGGACGCGTCGGCCGACACCATGGTTCCGGGTCGGGTGACGGTCGAGTTCTTCGCCGGGGACACCGTCGAGGGCCCGGCGCGGCTGCTGCTGGCCGACGGCCGGACGCTGTGGGCCTTCACCTCGCAGCTCGGGACGCGGGCACAACCGAAGCCCCGAGCGACCCGGTCGTCCGGCGCGACGTCCGCCACGACGACCGGCACCGCGTCCGACGGGAGCGCAGCCCTGCTGGTGCCCGGGACGTTCGGCCCGGCCGCGCCCGGCGACCGGGGACGGGGCGACGACGGAGTCGGTGACGGATCTGGCGACGGGCTCGGTGACGCCGTGCCCTCGCCGGACCCGTCGGCGAACGCGACATGGTCCGGCGGCGACGGCTGGACCGGCGGCAGCACCTGGGGCGGAGACTCGACCTGGACGGGCTCGGACGGCGGCGGCTCCGGTCACGCCGGGGGCGGCGGTGACGGTGGCGGGTGGTTCGGCGGCGGCGACTCGGGCGGCTGGTCCGGGGGCGACTCCGGCGGCGGCGGTGGCGACTCGGGCGGCGGTTCCTGACGCCGGCGCTCCCGGCGTCGTCCGTTCTGCCGGCCTCGGCGTGGCGGGCGAACCTTGGGTGATCTTGTCCTGTTTTCTGTGTAATGCGCGGCTCGGGCGCCTAGCGTCCGAAGAGCAGGGGAGATGAGCGCGCGTGGTACGGCCGCGTGCCGACCGAGAGGTGCCCCGTCATGCGCAAGGTCTACAACCTTCCACCAGGCTGGCCGGTCCCGCCCGCGGGCTGGAGCCCGGATCCTGAGTGGCAACCGAATCCCGAGTGGTCGACCCCTGCCGGCTGGCAGCTGTGGGTCGACGTCCCCGACACGGCTCTGATCGGCACCGACGCGGTCGTCGTGGACGTGCCGGACGAGCAGGCGGATGCAGCGCGAAACCGGAGGCGTTGGATCGTGACCGGCTGGGCGGCAGCGGCCGTTCTGATCTTCTTCGTGGGCGTCGGTATCGGCAGCGCAGGTGGGGGTCAGGACGACACCGCGGTCGCGGAGGCCGAGGCCTCGGCGTCCGCCTCCGCGGCAGCGGCCTTCGCGGCCGTGGACGAGGAGCGCGCGCAGCTCGAGAGCGAGCAGGCCGACCTCGCCGAGGCCCAGGCGGCTCTCGAGACCGGCGAGGCCGCGCTGGCCGACGACCGGAAGAGCCTGGACAGCCGTGCCGACGAGGTGGCGAAGAAGGAGAAGAAGCTCCGGACGCGAGAGTCCGACGTCAAGGCGGCCGAGGCCGAGGTCGGCACGCGAGAGTCCGACGTGGCCGAGCGCGAGGCGGCCGTCGAGGCCTCCGAGGCAGCCGGGCTGGTGGGCGGTGACACCGGGCCGGCCGACTCCGGCGGCACGACCTACTACGAGAACTGCGACGCCGCGCGGGCCGCGGGCGCCGCGCCGGTGTACAGCGGCGACCCTGGCTACGGCTCCCACCTGGACCGGGACGGCGACGGGGTCGGCTGCGAATAGCGCGAGACGTCGTCGGCATCGAGATCGGCAGCAGTGTGTCGATCTCGATGCCGCCTGCCGTTCGCGCTACTGCCAGAGCCCCCGCTCGATCAGCACGTCCTTGAGCAGGTCGGCGCGGTCGGTGATCAGGCCGTCCACGCCGTCGTCGATGAGCTGCCGCATCTCGTCCGGGTCGTCGATGGTCCAGACGTGCACCTTCTTGCCCGATGCGTGCGCCGCGGCGATCGACGCGGGATCCACGACCGTGATCGAGCCTTCCCGCACCGGGACCTGCAAGGCGTCGACGTCGCGCAGCGCCCGCCGGGACAGGGCCGGGACGTGGACGCGCACCCCGGTCAGGAAGCTCGCGATCTCCTTGCGTCCGGCCGACGTCGCGACCGGGCGGGACAGCTTGGTGAGCGTCGCCCGCCGTCGGGCCACCTCGAAGGAGGTGACGCACACGCGGTCCCAGGCGGAGGTCCGCTCGATTGCCCGGGCGACCGGCCCGACGCTGGAGGAGTGCTTGACGTCGATGTTCACGCGTAGGTCGGGCCACCCGCCCAGCAGGTCCTCCAGCAGCGGCACGGGCTCCACGCCGCCGATGCGGGCCTCGCTCACCTCGGACCACGGCAGCTCGGCGACCAGGCCCGTGCCGTCCGTGGTGCGGTCGAGCGACTCGTCGTGCAGCGCGACGGCGACGCCGTCCACCGTCCCGTGCGCGTCCGTCTCCACGTAGCGGTAGCCGAGGTCGACGGCGGCGCCGAACGCCGCCAGGGAGTTCTCCAGCCCCTCGGTGCCGGCTGACGCGTGCGCGAACCCGCGGTGGGCGAGGGCCTGGAAGGGCCCCTCGAAGTAGGTCACTGGCAGTCCCTCACGAATCGAACCTCACGAACCTCATGCATCGGGTCTCAAGCATCGATGCTGCTGTCGGTCCATTTCAACATGCCGTCGAGGTAGGCCTCACGCGGGTCGCGGGCCGACAGCGACAGGTCGTGCACGCCGCCCGGCACGACCAGCTCGGTGACGTCCAGCCCCAGGCCGGGCGCGAGCGCGGCCATCTGCCGGACGTCGAGCACGGTGTCCTGGGCGTCGAGCAGCGGGTTGTCGAGCGAGTCCGGTCCGGACGAGTCGGACCGGGCGAGTAGCACGGGGCACGCGATCTCCAGCCCGGTGGCGACGCGCGCCTGCCCGCGCCGGATCGCGACGAACCATCCCACGCGGCCGGGCTGGCCCTCGGGACGCTTGAGGGTCGTGTCGAACTCCCAGCGCCCGCCGTTCGCGGCGAGCAGGTGCTCGGCGTACCGGGACGGGCCGTCGCTGATGATCGCGGTGCTCGCGAGCCGCCCCACCGTGTCCAGCACGCGGGTCCCGACGGTGCGCTGCCAGTGCGGGGCGCGCAGGTCGAGGAACGGCGAGTTCAGCACCAGGGAGTCGGGCCCGGCGTCGGCACCCGTGGCGTTGCGGTGCGCGTGCGCCCACAGGGAGGCGGTGAGCCCGCCGGTCGAGTGGGCGTGCACCACGAGCGGCAGCCCCGGCTCCAGGCCGCGCACCGCCCGGGCCGCTGCCGCGATGTCGCTCGCCTGTTCACGCAGGTCGAGCACGAAGTGGGGGATCTGGTCGGGCCGCAGGGACCGTCCGGCGGCCCGGAGGTCGACGGCGTAGAACGCGTAACCGGCCGCCGTGAACGTGCGGGCCAGGTGCTCCTGGAAGAAGTAGTCGTTGTAGCCGTGCACGTGGATCACGGCCGCCCGGGGCGCCGGCCGGTCGGCCGGGTACGGGTAACGCACCAGGGTCGCAGGGCCGAGCGGAGCCTCCTGGAACGGCTCGCCGAGCAGGTGGTCGGTGCGCCAGTCGAGCGCGTCTTCCGTGGAACCAGGCACCTGGGGATCGTATGTCGTGGACGGCACCTGTCGCAGGTCGCAGGTCGCGGGTCGCGCGCGCTCGGGCTCGCCCTGGTCGGGCGGTCGTGCTCAGGCGGGACGCAGCCCCGCCAGCAGGATCTCCAGGTACGGCCCGCGGTCCGACGCCGCTCCCAGCCGCACCGCGTGCTCCATCCCGCACACCAGGTGCTCCACCTGCTCGGTGGACAGGTCCGGCCGGACGACGCCGGCGGCGCGGGCCCGGACCAGGATCTGCTCGAAGCCCGTGCCGATCTCCTGCTTGGCGGCGCGCACCTCGTCGTCCTCGTCCTCGGCGGACAGGAGCACGGGCTGCAGGCCGCCCTCCTCGAGCTGGAGGTCCAGCGCGGCGTGCAGGAGGTTCCTGATCGCCGTGGTGGGGTCGGGCTCCGCGACGGCCTCGCGGACCAGGACGCGCAGCCGTTCCAGCGTGTCGAGGGTGAGCGCCTCCACGAGCGCGTGCGTGGTGGGGAAGTGCCGGTAGACGGTGCCGACCCCCACGCCGGCCTCGCGCGCCAGGTCGTTGAGCCGGAGCGCGCCGGGATCGTGGCGCCGGGCGACCTCGAGGATGCGCGCGCGGCTGCGGGCGGCGTCGGACCGGAGAGCGGGCATGGGGTGAGTCTACCGCAGAAGCGGATGGATGATCCGCTTCGGGTGCTACGCTCAAACGGATACATCATCCGGATGTGTGCCCCGAGGCATGCCCAGAGACATGAGGGCCGTCATGACCGCCAAGTCCGCCTGCAGCTCCGCCCGTAACCACGCCCGCGGCGACGCCGCCGAGCACGCCACCGGCTCGACCGCCGACCCGACCGCCGACCCGACCTGGGACCCCGCCCACCTCCCCGACCAGACCGGCCGCACGCTCGTCGTGACCGGCGCTACCGCCGGCATCGGCTACTTCGCCGCCGAGCAGCTCGCCGCGGCCGGTGCGCACGTCGTGCTCGCCTCCCGGTCGGCGGCCAAGCTCGAGACCGCCGTTGCCTCGATCGGGCGGGAGGTGCCCGGCGCGCGCCTCGACACCGTCGTCGTGGACCTCGCCTCCCTGGCGTCCGTGGCCGACGCCGCCGCGCGGATCGCCGCCCTGCCCCGCGTCGACGGGCTGCTGCTCAACGGCGGGGCCATGGCCCTGAAGGGGAGCGCGACGACCGCGGACGGGCTGCCCCTGCTGCTCGGCACCCACGTGGTCGCGAACGCCGTGCTCCTGGCGGGCGTGCTCCCGGCGCTCGCGGCCACGGGCGAGCGGACCGGTACGCCGTCGCGGGTTGTGCACACCTCCACGGGGTTCGTCACGCAGTTCCCGGTGGCCGTCGACGACGTCCGGCGGGTGCCGCGCGTCGCCGTCGGCGCCTACACGAAGGCGAAGACCGTGACCGAGGTGCTCGCGTTCGAGCTGGCCCGCCGGCTGGAGGCCGCCGGGACGCCGGTCGTCTCGCTGGTCACGCGCCCTGGTGTGGGCGTGGACGCCCGGACGCCGCACCGCCCCGGGATCCGCGACGCGACCACGCCGTACCAGCGCAACCCCTACACGCTCTGGGCCCAGGGCAAGGACGCCGCCGCCTGGTCGGCGGTGCGCGCCCTGACCGACCCGCAGGCGCGCAACGGCGACTACTACGCCCCGGCCGGACGCCTGCGCGGCGTCCCGGTGCGCGTGGACCCGACCGCCCGGACGGCGTCGCCCGAGGGTGACCTCGCGGCGCGCGTGTGGGACCAGGTCGAGGTGCTCGCGGGGACGGCGCTGCGGATTCCCGCCGGGGCGGGCGAGGAGCAGGCTCGGGGGTAGGTGCTCGCCGTTGTCGGCCCGGCCGACAGCGGCCCGGCCGACAGCGGCCCAGCCGATAACGACATGGCAAGATGTCCGGCATGCCTACCAATGGCGGGATCAGTATCGGCCGGACGGTGCAGTCGGCGATCTACCGCAACGGTGTCTACGGCCACCGGCCCACGGTGCCCACCGACCCCGACGCGCTCGCCGCCGCCGCCCGCCGCCGCATGACCCGCACCGGCTGGTCCTACGTGGCCGGCGGCGCCGGCGCGCAGCGCACCGTGGCGGCCAACCGCGAGGCGTTCGGCGGGTACCGGATCGTGCCCCGCCAGATGGTCGACGTCGGCGAGCGGTCGCCGGCCACGACCCTGCTCGGTCGCGAGCTGCCCGCCCCCGTGCTGTTCGGGCCGGTCGGGGCCCTGGAGCTCGCCGTGCAGCACCAGCGCGGGGGCCGGGCCGCCGCACCACGCAACGCCGAGCCCGCCCTGGCCCGCGCCGCCCGGGACCTCGGCCTGCCCGTCGTCATCTCGTCCCAGGCGTCGACCCCCATGGAGGACACGGCCGCCGTCCTCGGCGACAGCCCGCGCTGGTTCCAGCTCTACTGGTCGTCCGACGACGCCCTGGTCGAGTCCTTCGTCTCCCGCGCCGAGGCGAGCGGCTGCGAGGCGATCGTCGTCACCCTGGACACCCACGTGCTCGGCTGGCGCACCGCCGACCTCGACCTGGGCTACCTCCCGTTCGCCCGTGCCGAGGGCATCGCCCAGTACCTGAGCGACCCCGTGTTCCGCGCTCTCGTCGAGGCCCGGGTCCAGGCGACGGCGTCGTCCGGCTCCGGAGGCGACGCGCCGTCGTCCAACCGGCCCACCGCCGCCGCCGTCCGCTCGCTGCTGTCCATGGCGCGCCACCACCCGGGCCCCACCCTGCGCAACCTGACCCAGCCCCACGCCCGCGCCGCCGTGGAGACCTTCCTGGAGGTGTTCTCCCGCTCGACCCTCACCTGGGCCGACCTCGCCTGGCTGCGCGAGCGCACCACCCTGCCGATCCTCGTCAAGGGCATCCAGCACCCCGACGACGCCCGCGCCGCCCTCGACCACGGCGCCGACGGCATCGTGGTCTCCAACCACGGCGGCCGGCAGATCGACAACGCCGTCGCCTCGATCGACGCCCTCGGGCCCGTGGTCGACGCCGTGCGCACGTGGTCCGGGGCGTCCGGTTCGGGAGCGGGCGCTCGTGCGGACGACGCCGGCGCTGCCTCCGTCCCCGTGCTGTTCGACTCCGGCGTCCGTACCGGGGCCGACGTCTTCACAGCCCTTGCCCTCGGCGCCGACGCCGTCCTCCTGGGCCGCCCCTGGGTCTACGGCCTCGCGCTCGCCGGGTCCGACGGCGTCCGCGCCGTCGCCGAGCACGTCCTGGCCGAGCTCGACCTCACCATGGCGCTCGCGGGCGTCTCCGGCACGGAGCAGATCGGCCGGCACAACCTGGCGCTCTGACCTGCACGCCTGACCTGTACGTCTGACAGGTGGGCCGACGCCTGACAGGTGGGTCGGTATGAGATCGTGACCGCTCCAGCACCCACGATTCATGCGACGCGGGCAGACTGCGGCCATGACCGACGCCGTACCCGGACCCGACTCGCAGGCGCCCTCTGCCGGCGAGACACCGACGCCCCCGAAGATGGGCCTCGAGCTGCAGGAGGGGGTGCGGGTCCCGCGCCGTCAGGTGTTCTCCTGGGCGCTGTGGGACTGGGGTACCCAGCCCTTCAACACGGTGATCCTCACGTTCGTGTTCACCGCGCTGTACCTGACCACGGAGGCGTTCCTGGACCCGGCCGTCGCGGCGCTGGGCAAGGGCGACCCCGCCTACCAGCACGGCCTCGCCGAGCTGAGCAGCGGTGTGGGTCTGTGGAACACCCTCGCGGGTCTGCTCATCCTCTTCCTCGCACCCGTGCTCGGGCAGCGCGCCGACGCCACCGGGCGGCGCAAGGCGTGGCTCGCCGGCGGGACGGCCGGCATGGTGCTGTGCATGCTCGCGCTGTGGTTCGTCGAGGCCGACCCGGCCTACTTCGTGCTCGGTGCCGCGCTCATCGGCCTGGGCAGCGTGCTCAACGAGATCGCGGGCGTGAACTACAACGCCATGATGGTGTCGGTCGCCACGCCGAGGACGGTCGGCAAGGTGTCCGGGCTCGGCTGGGGACTCGGCTACGTCGGCGGCATCCTGGCACTCCTGTTCGTGGTGATCGCGAACGGGGCGGAATGGTGGGGCATGCCCACCGACAACGGCCTCGCCTTCCGGGTGATCGCCGTGGGCTGTGCGCTCTGGGCGCTGGCGTTCGCCTGGCCGATCCTGGCCTTCGTGCCGGAGCTTCCGCCCACCAAGGGCCGCGCCACGGTCGGGTTCTTCGCCAGCTACGTGGTGCTGTTCCACGACATCAAGGGCCTGTGGCACACCTCGCGCCGCACCTTCTGGTTCCTGCTGGCCAGCGCCGTCTTCCGCGACGGCCTGAGCGGCGTCTTCGCCTTCGGCGCGATCATCGGCGGCGTCAGCTTCGGGTTCTCCGCCGACCAGGTCATCATCTTCGGCATCGCCGCCAACCTCGTGGCCGGGGCGAGCACGGTGCTCGTGGGCTTCGCCGACGACCGCTTCGGCCCGCGCTCCGTCATCCTCAGCACGCTCAGCGTCATCGTCGTGGCCGGGCTCGCCGTCGTGTTCCTGCGCGACCTCGGCCCCGTCGTCTACTGGGTGGGCGGCCTGATCCTCTCGGCCTGCGTCGGCCCGGCACAGGCCGCGTCCCGGTCCTACCTGGCCCGGGTGGCGCCGGCGGGCAAGGAGTCGGAGATCTTCGGCCTCTACGCCACGACCGGCCGCGCCACGTCCTGGATGTCGAGCGCCCTGTGGACGATCACCATCGCCGCGACGGGCGCGACCATCTGGGGCACCCTCGGCATCGTCGCGGTGGTGCTCATCGGCCTCGTGATGATGTGGTTCGTGCGGGAGGCACCCCTGGCCGACGCCGGTACCACGGCGGAACCGACAGGCGACCGGTCGGTGGCCTAGTTTTCGGTGGGCTGCTGGTCGGCGGTCTGGCGCGCTGCGGTGCGCCGGGCCGCCGTCCGCGCCTCCAGGGCGCTCCGGAGGGCGGCCTGGAGCCGGTCGAGATCCGCGAGCTGCCCCAGGTGCCCGAGCTTCTCCGGGTTGATCACGCCGCGGATACCCGCGAGCAGACCATCGGAGACCTCGAACGACCAGGTGCCGATCAGGCCGCCGCCCACGACGTCGTCCGCCACGATGAGCAGGCCCGGCTCGCCGCCCACGAGCGCACGCTCGAAGTGGAGCGGCGCGCCCCGGCCGACGAAGGACGCCAGCATCCGGGCGACCGTCACCCGGCCCGCGACCGGCCGGGCGATCGACATGCCCAGCGGCACCTTCCCACCGCCGTCGCCCGCGAGCACCACGTCCTCGGCCAGCAGCTCCAGGAACGAGTCGACCGCACCCTCCTCGCACGCGGCGAGGAAGCGGGACACGAGCTCCTCGGCGCGGGCCCGGTCGCTCGCGGTGCGCGGCCGGGAGGTCAGGGCGTCGGGCGCGGGGTCGTCCTGCCCCGGGTGCTGGGGCGCTGCATGCTGGGGTGCTTCGTGCTGCGTTGCTACCTGCTGCGGCGCTACGTGCCGGGCGATCCGCCGTCGGGCGCGGGAGGCCAGCTGCCGGGCCGCCACCTCGCTGGTGCCGATCACGTCGGCGGCCTCGCTGTGCGGAAAGCCGAGCACGTCGTGCAGCAGGAACGCCGCGCGCTCGGTCGGGGTGAGGGTCTCCAGGAGCACCAGGAACGCGGTGGAGAGATCGTCGGCCAGCTCGGCGTGCCGCGCGACGTCGGGCGACGGCGCGGCCATCGCGACCGGCAACGACGAGCCGGGGCCGACCAGCGGCTCCGGCAGCCACTCGCCCACGTACTGCTCCCGCCGGACCCGCGCCGAGCGCAGCACGTCGATGGCGATGCGCGTCGTGACCGTGGTGACGAACGCGTCGGGATTGCGCACGTCAGGCGACTGCGAGACGCGCGTCAACGCCTCCTGCACCACGTCCTCCGCCTCGGCCACGCTGCCCAGCATCCGGTAGGCGACCGCGAACGAGAGCGGGCGCAGCCGGCCGAGCGCGGCGTCGTCCAGGAAGGCGCCGGCGGTGGGGGCGGTGCCGGACGGCGAGGTCGGGGACTCGGTCATGCGGACATGCTCTCGCGTCATACCACTATGACGGGACAGGGACGGCAGACGTGACACTTCCGCGAGAACTGGTCCGGATCGAAGGGCGCTCCCGCAGCTCGCAGCCCGACTCCCAGGGAACCTGGAAAAGGTGCGTGAGCTCTGCTTTCGTGGTCATAGTCTTGCGCGCGTGAGAACAACCGCCCTCGTCCTGCGCTTCCTGCTCGAGCTCGCACTCGCCGCGGGCGCGGGCTACGCCGCGTGGAACCTCGCCGACGGCGGATGGCGCCTCGCCGCCGTCCTGCTCGCGCCGGCCGTCGTGATCGCGCTCTGGGCGACGTTCCTCTCGCCGAAGGCACCGGTGGCCGTCCCGGCCTGGGCGCAGGTCGCCATGGAAGCGGCCCTCTTCGGCGGCATCGGATACCTGTGCTGGCGCGCGGGAGCTCCCGCCGCTGGCATGGCGCTCGCGGCGGTGTGGGCGGTCGACCGGCTGGTGCTGTGGCTGACCCGAGACCGGCCCAGTGCCCTCGAGCCCGAGCGTGGCACCGGGCCGCAGTGAGGCGGCGTGACTGGTCAGCGTGACCGCATGGCGTCGATCTCGTCGCGGCGAAACAGGACGAGGCGGTCCAGGACGTCGTCGGGCAACGGCCGGTCCGGCGTGAACCGCACGGTGCCCTTGGACGTCGAGAAGCCCGCCAGGTCGGGTGCGAGCGCGTCGATCGCGGGTGGGCTGAACGGGTACAGCCCGATGTGCTTCGCGGTCGCGCGCGCCGAGACCAGCGGGCTGCCCCGGTAGCGCAGTGCGGCCATGCCGTAGCTCATGCCCTCCTCGGCGTCCGGCACGAGCTCCAGCGCCCGTAACCGCACGTGTTCGACGGCGTCCTTGGCCGGCCCGTCCAAGCCGGCGATGTACTCGGTGAACTCGCCCATGAGCACAGCCTCGCGAGGTCCGGTGCGTTCCGCGAGGGCTGGGGCGGCGGACGGCGGTCGGTCGACCCAGCACCCGCACCCGTCGAGGCTGCCGACCCCGACGACCCGTCCGCCATGCCACCCGCAACGGCGGCATGACGGATGAGATCCGGCGGACCTGGTCCGACAGCTTTGGTCCCCCATGGGCATGCTTGCCGGGCACCGCCATGCCCGGCCGGGCGATCTGCCGCCTCACAGGCCACGGCTGCTCCTACCTACGGCAGCCGTGGCCCGATCAGGCGCGCCGGGGACCGGAGGCGTGTCCCCGCTGGCCGAGTTCGCCCACCTCGGCTGTTCCCCGTGGCCCTCCCGCGATCACGCCGCACCCTGCGGAACCGCGGCGCGGGTCCTGTCCGCGAGCGCGAGCGCGGCCGCCGCCAGCAGCCCAGTGAGTCCCAGCACGACGGCGTAGGCGGGCAGCCCGGCGACGTCGTAGAGGGCCCAGAGCAGGGCGCCGGTCGCGGACGACGCGATCGCGGCCGCGACGGCGTCGGCCACCTGGAGGGCGGACGACGCCGAACCGTGCTCGTGCGGTGGTGCCAGCTCCAGCGTGAGGACCGACAGCGTCGGGTAGACCAGGCCCATCCCGCTGCCCGAGAGCACCCAGAACGCCATCCCGACCCCGGCCGGCACGTCCGGGAGCACGAGCATCGCCGCGCCGACCATCCCGAGGGCGAGCAGGGCGCCGCCCAGACGCACGTACCCGGCGTGGCTCAGGTGCAGCAGGTCGCGCCCACGCACCCAGGACGCCGCGGACCAGCCCAGCGCCCCGACCGTCAGGATCAGCCCGGCACCGCCGGGGCTCAGGTGCCGTTCGTGCACCAGGAGCAGCGGCAGCAGCACCTCGGCACCCGTGAACGCCGCCGAGACCAGTGCCCGCACCGACACGACGGCGGGCAGCCCGCGTCCCGCACGCAGCACGGACAGGGCCAGGCGCAGCGCGTGCATCAGCGGTCGATCGGGTTGTCCGACGTCGGACGTGTGTCCCCGGGCGGCGCCCTCGCCGGCGTCGCCGAGCAGGCCGACGTCGAGGCCGTCGTCCGACACGACTGCCTCCACGGAGTTGTCGTCCGGCTCCCGCCCGTCGTCCGGCTCCTGCCCCGCGCCCTGGGCCGCCGTCAGGCCGGGGCGCATCAGGATCGCTGCCGGGACGGTGAGTGCGGCCGCGCCGAGGAAGACCCAGCGCCAGCCCACGTGGTCCACGACGAGACCGGCCAGCCCCGGCCCCACGATCGCGGGCACCACCCATGCGGCGGCGAACGCCGAGAAGACCGCCGGACGCCGTTCCGCGACGAAGACACGCGCCACCAGGACGTACAGCGCGACGCCGAAGAGCCCGCTGCCGACTCCCTGGACCGCACGCCCGGCGATGAGCGCGCCCATCCCGGTGGCGGTCCCCGCGACCACGAGACCGATCACGAAGAGCGCCACGCCGGTCCACATCGCCGGTGCCGGACCGGTGCGGTCGCACCAGCGTCCCGCCGTGAGCATGCCCACCACGCTGGTGGCGAAGACCACCGCGAAGGCGAACGTGTAGTGCCGCAGCCCGTCCAGGTCGACGGCGATGGTGGGCATCGCGGTCGCCACGGCGAGGGCCTCGAACGCCCCGAGCGAGCAGAGCGCGACCATCCCGATCAGGACGAGGCGCTGCGCACCGGGGCTCAGGGCGCCGGGGGCGGCGACCGTCGGTTCGGTGGAGACTGCCGCGGTCACACCAGCACCACCTTGCCGGTCGTGCGGCGCTCCTCGAGCTCGCGGTGAGCGCGTGCGGCCTCCGCGAACGGCACGCGGTGCGTGGCCACCCGCCAGCGGCCCGACGCCGCGTGCGCCAGCGCGCGCTCCTGGTACGGCCGCTGGTCGCCCATCGGGGGAGCCTCCGGTCCGACGGCGTAGCGCACCTCGATCGTCGACTCGATCCGGTCGGCCTCCGCCCACGACGTGTAGCGGTTGGCCGTCCCGGACGCCCAGCCGTACGCGACGAGCCGGCCGGGCAGATTGGTGTTGCCCGGCTCGGCGGCCAGGGCGCCGTCGTCCGCTCCGCCGCCCTGGCCCGCGCCGTCGAACGATTCGCCGCCCGCTCCGCGCAGCAGACCCGTGGCGGCCGTGCCGAGATCGCCACCCACGCCGTCGAGCACGAGGGTCGCGGGGGAGCCGCCGAGCGCCGCGCGTGCCGCGTCGGGCCAGCCGGGGACCGAGTAGTCCACCAGGGCGAGCCGGTCCGTGTCCGGCAGAAGGTCGCGCAGGACCTGCAGCTTCGCGGCGCCGCCGGCGAGCGCGACGACGTGCGCCCCTGCATGCAGCGCCTCCTGGACGAAGAGCGTGCCGAGCCCGCCGGCCGCGCCCGTCACGACGACGACGTCGTCTGCCGTCACCCCGGCGAGGTCGAGGGTGTACACGGCCATCCGGCCGGTGCCGATCATGGTGATCGCGTCCGCCGGGTCGAGCGGGGAGCCGTCGGCGCCGTCGGGTACGGCGTGCAGCTTCTCCGCGCCGACGACGACGCGCCGGGCGTACCCACCGCCGTCGGGCACCGGGCCGAGGTGTGCCGCCACGGGCCGTCCGATCCACGAGGGGTCGACGCCGGGCCCGACGGCGGCCACGGTGCCCGCGATCTCGCGGCCCGGCACCGTCGGCAGGCTGGGCAGCGGGAGCGGCGGGCCGGCCTCGCCGCGCCGGAGGCTGGTGTCCAGGAGGTGCACCCCGTGCGCGACGGCGTCCACGAGCACGTCGCCGGGGCCGGGAACGGGGTCCGGGACCTGCTCGAGCACGAGGACCTCAGGAGGTCCGAAGGAGTGGTGTCTGATCGCGTCCATGCGCTCATCCTTTAACCTGAACCAAAGTTGAGGTCAATATCGGTCCGAGTCGGCTGGCAGAGCCCCTCTGACCGGAGTTCCCGAGTTTCTCGTGAGTCGTTGGAGGCCACGCATGGAAGCGCCCAACCCCGCCGTCCCCTGGGATCGTGACGAGCTTACCGTCGGCGATCTCGCCGCCCGCAGCGGTGTGGCGGTGTCCGCGCTGCACTTCTACGAGCGCAAGGGCCTGATCACGAGCCGGCGGACGTCGGGCAACCAGCGGCGCTACCGGCGCGAGACACTGCGCCGGGTCGCGTTCATCCGGGTGTCCCAGCGGGTCGGGATCCCGCTCGCCGACATCGGCGCGGCGCTCGACACCCTGCCGGGGGACCGGACGCCCACGGCGAAGGACTGGCGCCGCATCTCGCAGGCCTGGCACGACGACCTCGACGCGCGGATCGAGCAGCTCTCCCGGCTGCGCGACCACCTCACCGACTGCATCGGCTGCGGCTGTCTCTCGCTGCGCCGGTGCGCGCTGACCAACCCGCACGACGCCCTCGCCGAGGCCGGGCCCGGCCCGCGGACGCTGCTGGTCGACGGGCTGGGGCCTGACGGGGCGTGAGACCGGCAGGGCGTGTCAGTGGTCGGGGGTAGCGTGCGCGACGCCGGGCACTGAGATCGGGTGCCGGCGGTATGGACAACAGTCAGGCGAGGGGGATGCCGTGGGTACGTACTTCGAGTGGGTCGCCGATCTGGACGCGACCGAGGCCGACGCCCGTGAGCTGGGGCAACGGGTCGTGGACGCGCTCGTCGCGCGCGGAGTGCTGTTGCCGGAGGTATCCCAGGACGCGGCACTGGGCGGCGTCGGGCACCCGCCGGGTCCGGCGTGGGCGGACACCCTGGCCGTGTCTGTGGCCGGGGCCGTCTCCGGGGAGGCCCCGTGGGGCATGGCGGTCGGGGTGGGGCGTGAGGTGTACGACGGAGGGCGGGGCGGCGTCGACGCGGTGACCTGTCCCCGGTGCTCGGTCCGCAGGTCGTTCTTCGGGCCGCCCGAGGAGTTCGGCCCCACCTGCTCCGACGAGGACGGGCTGCGCTGGTTCTACGACGCGGCGGCCGCCTGGCGCGAGGGCGGCGTCGGCGGCGGTGATGGTGACGGTGACGGTGACGGTGACGGAGCAGTCGACCTGGTGTGCCGGGAGTGCGGCGCCGCGTCCCCGGTCACGCAGTGGTCGGCCGACGATGCTGCGCTGGCCTGCCTCGGCTTCACCTTCTGGAGCTGGGGCGAGCTGCGCCCGGAGGTGACCGACTGGATCGCCGAGGCGACGGGTGGTCACCGGATCGTGCACGGCAGCGGCAAGGTGTGAGGTCCCGCGTCCGAGGCCGGTGAGTCCGAGGCCGACCCGTCCGAGGCCGGCGGGTCTGAGATCCGGCGACGTCAGCCGTGGCGGGCCACTAGGCTCGCGGCCATGGCTTCTGCACTGCCCAGCGTCCTGGTGCTCAACGGTCCCAACCTCGGCCGGCTCGGCGTCCGCGAGCCCGAGATCTACGGGCACGCCTCGATGGCGGACCTCAAGGTCGCTGCGGCGAGGTGGGGCGACGAGCTCGGCCTGGCAGTCGAGGTGCGGCAGACCGACGGCGAGTCCGAGATCGTGGGCTGGCTGCACGAGGCCGTGGACGCCGATGCCCACGTCGTGCTCAACCCCGCCGCGTTCACGCACTACTCGTACGCGCTGCGCGACGCCGCCGCGCAGGTCACCACGGCGGGGCTGTTGCTGGTCGAGGTGCACCTGTCGAACCCTGCGACGCGGGAGTCGTTCCGCCACTACTCGGTCGTCGCCGGCATCGCGACCGGGACGGTCGCGGGATTCGGGTTCGACTCGTACCGGCTCGCCCTCTCAGCGATCGCGACGCGGCTGGGGGAGTAGCTCGGTGCTGCGGAGGTCGCGTCCGGTGTCGGCGTTGGCACCGGAGGTGGGATCGCGGCCGGCGTCAGAGTTCGGCAGGTGTCCGTTATCTCCATAACAAGCCTCAAGGCTTGACATGGCCTCCGCAAGGCTTAACCCTTGATAGCGAGACATTAAGGCTCTAGGCTTAAGTGATGATCGTACTGACCGTCGACCAGCGGGGCTCGACCTTCGCGGCCGACCGTGTTCCCGAGGTCCTCGCGGAGCTTGCGCGACTGACGCGCTTCCGCGAGGGGGTCGTCGTGGGGTTCGAACGCACGGTGGGCGACGAGGTGCAGGGCATCCTGGCGTCGGGCCGGGCGGGCGCCGAGCTCGCCGTCGACCTGTCCCTGCACCTGCTGCGGGACCAGGGCTGGAGCATCGGAATCGGCGTCGGCCAGGTCGAGGGGCCGCTGCCCACGGTGTCCCGGGAGGCCCGCGGGTTCGCTTTCTACCGCGCCCGTGACGCCGTCGAGCGGGCCAAGACGCGTGGCAGGGGCACGTCGGTCGCGGTGGAGGGGCCGCCGCCGGGCGCGCCCGACCTGAGGACCACCGTCTCGGATGCGACGGGCCCTGCCCCGGACCCCGACGCGGCGCCGCCCGACCTTGCCGCCGAGGTCGAGGCGCTGCTGCGGCTCCTCGCGGCGATTCGCGCGCGCCGTACCCCCCAAGGGTGGGAGGTCGCCGATACGCTCGCCTCGCTGGCGGACAAACCGGGACGACAGAAGATCGTCGCCCAGTCCTTGCACGTCAGCGAACAGGCGGTGAGCCAGCGGATCCGGGCGGCGCTCTGGCAGGAGGAGGAGGCCGTGCGGCCGGTGGTGGTGCGGTTGCTCGCCGAGCTGAGCAGCTCGGTGGGCCCGGACCTGGTGCCCGGGCCCGACTCCATCGCCACGGAAGGGCCGTAGCGAAGAACGTGCCTGGTCAGAGGCGGGCTCGTCGTCGAGCCGAGGCCGTCGCCAAGGAAGAACCACGCCAAGAGCTGGCGCGAAGAGCTGAGGGGAACGTCACGCCGTGACCTGGGAGATGCTGGACTACCTCGACGGACTGCAGTGGGTCGCCGCTGTCGCGACCTGGCTGATCACATTGGCGCTGAGCGTCATCGTGGGCTCGTGGGTGGTGCCGTGGGTGCTGCGCCGCGCGGGCCGCGGCGACCTGCCCTGGGCGCGCTACAAGCCGCCCGTGTACCCGCAGGCCCTGGAGCCGGGCGAGGGCACTACAGGCGAAGGTGCCGCAGGCGAAGGCGTCGCAGGTCAGGGCGCGCCAGGCGAAGGCGCGACAGGTGCAGCCGCGACAGGCGCAGCCGCAGAAGGCGCCACCGGCGAGGGCACCGAGTCCGCCACGGGTGAGAAGGCCACGGGTGAGAAGGTCGCTGGCGAGAACGTGGCGAAGGGCTCAGGCTCCGGCGCCGACGGCGGGTCCGGCGTGGTGAAGGGCGGGCACACCGGCGAGGAGTCGCCCACCGGCACGATGCACCCGGACGCCGTCGCGATCCTCCGGGGTGGCGCGTGGCTCGGCGTGCTGGAGCGCCTGGCGATCACGGGCTCCCTCCTGGCCGGCTACCCGTACGGCATCGCGATCGTCGTCGCGATCAAGGGCCTGGGGCGGTATGCGGAGCTGCGCGACCAGCCCGTCGCGTCGGAGCGGTTCGTCGTGGGTACGCTCGCCTCGTTGATCTGGTCGGTCGCCACCGGACTCCTGGGACTCGTCGTGCTGAATGCGCTCGTCCTCTGACCGGTCCGGTAGACTTGACCGCTGCTGCTTGACACCTCGCTTGATCACCCCAGCCGCCGGCCTCTCGTCGGCGTGCCCCGGGGTACACCCTTCACCCGACACAGGAAGACGAACGTGGCTACCTCCAACGACATCAAGAACGGCACCGTGCTCCGCATCGACGGCAACCTCTGGTCCGTCATCGAGTTCCAGCATGTCAAGCCGGGCAAGGGTGGAGCGTTCGTCCGCACGAAGATGAAGAACGTGCTGTCCGGCAAGGTCGTCGACAAGACGTTCAACGCGGGCATCAAGGTCGAGACGGCCAACGTGGACCGTCGCGACTTCCAGTACCTGTACATGGACGGCGAGGACTTCGTCTTCATGGACAACGACACGTACGACCAGATCAACGTGTCGGCCGCGACCGTCGGCGACGCGAAGGACTACATGCTCGAGGGCATGAGCGTCATGCTCGCCTCGAACGACGGCACCCCGCTGTACATCGAGCTGCCGGCGTCCGTCGTGCTGGAGATCACCTACACGGAGCCGGGCCTGCAGGGCGACCGCTCCACCGGTGGTACCAAGCCGGCGACGCTCGAGACGGGCGCCGAGATCCAGGTCCCGCTGTTCCTCGAGCAGGGCGTCAAGGTCAAGGTCGACACCCGCACGGGCGACTACCTCGGTCGCGTCACCGAGTGACCCACCGGCGGCCGGCCCGTACCGGGTCGGCCGCAGTTCGTGTCGCACGGCTCGTGGTCGAGCCGCGCGACACGAGTTCCCCAGCTGGGTTCCTGGCTGAGCAACCCAGCCGAGCTACCCGCCGAGTTTTCCGCAACAGAGAGAGACCATGGGCGCACGCACCAAGGCGCGCAAGCGCGCCGCCGACATCCTCTTCGAGGCGGAGCAGCGCGGCATCGACCCGCTGACGCTCCTCGCCGACCGCGTGGCCGTGCCGCACACCGAGGCGGCAGTTCCGCAGTACGCCGTCGACATCGTGGAGGGCGTGGTCGCCCACCGCGACCGCATCGACGAGGTGCTGGAGACCTACTCGCAGGGCTGGACGCTCGACCGCATGCCCGCCGTCGACCGCGCGCTGCTGCGGATCGGCTCGTGGGAGGTCCTCTTCAACGACGACGTGCCCGACGCCGTCGCGCTGGACGAGGCGGTCGACCTTGCCGGCGACCTGTCCACGGACGACTCCCCGGCCTTCGTGAACGGCCTGCTCGGCCGGGTCAAGGACCTGAAGCCGACCCTGCTGGCCTGAGCCGGCACGCAAGCCGGCACGCACTGTGAGCACTGGTCCCGGCGCTGGACGGTTCGACGAGCGACGTCTGCTCGTCGCCCTGTTCGGCGCCGGGACCGCTGCGTTCGCCCAGCTCTACGCACCGCAGTCCGTCCTGCCCGACGCCGCCCGCGAGCTCGCGACGTCGGCGTCCGCGACCTCGCTCCTCGTCTCCGCCGCCACCCTCGGCCTGGCCGTGGGGGTGCTGCCCTGGGCGTGGGTGGCCGACCGCGTCGGGCGGGTGCGGGCGATGACCGTCGCGATGCTCGGCGCCACCGCCGTCGGCCTCGCGGTCCCGTTCGCGCCGTCCTTCGAGCTGCTCGTGGCCGGGCGCGCCGTCCAGGGGCTGTTCGTCGCGGGCGCGCCCGCCGTCGCGATGGCCTACCTGACGGAGATGCTGATCGAGTCGGGCGCGGCGGCCGCGGTCCCGCGCGCCGCCGGGACGTACGTGGCGGGCACGTCGATGGGCGGGCTGCTGGGGCGGCTCGTGTCCGGCGGCGTCGCCGAGCTGTTCGGCTGGCGCGCGGGCGTAGGCGCAGTCGCCGTGGCGTGCCTGGTCGCCACGGGCGCGTTCATCTGGCTCGCCCCCCGCGACCGAGGGCCGCGCGCCGCGTCCGTGGCCGAGTGCGCGGGTTTGCCCGACGGTGGTGACGCTGTCCCCGACCCCGACCCCGACCCCGACCCCGACCCCGCGCCCGCCGCCGCCCCCGACCGCAGGGCTCCCCGCGGCCGGCTCGGGCGGTTCCGCGCGCTGCTGAACCCGCGCCTGCTCGTGCTCGACGCGCAGGGGCTGCTGCTCATGGGCGGGTTCGTCGCCGTCTACAACTACCTGGGCTTCCGCCTCGCAGCCGCGCCCTTCGACCTCTCGCCCGGCGTGGTGAGCCTCGTGTTCCTCGCCTACCTGGCCGGGACCTGGTCGTCGGCGCGGACGGGACGGCTCGTGCTCCGGCACGGCCGGCGCCGGGTGCTGATCGTGTCGGCCGGCGTGATGGCGCTCGGGGTGACGGCCACGCTGTCGGGCTGGCTGCCGCTGGTGCTGGCCGGGCTCGTCGTGCTGACCGCCGGCTTCTTCGGCGCGCACGCCGTGGCGAGCGGGTGGACGCCGGTCGCGGCGCCCCAGGCGCGGACCCAGGCTGCCGCCGTCTACAACCTGGCCTACTACGCGGGATCCAGCCTGTTCGGCTGGCTCGGCGGGATCGGGTTCGCGCTGGCGGGCTGGCCCGGGACGGTCGGGATGGTGCTCGCGCTGGTCGCGGTCGCGGCAGGACTGGCGGCGGCGGTGCTGCGGGACTAGGCGCGGATCGAGCGAAGCGGGGGACCGGTGTTACCAGTACGCAATGCAACCAAAGGGTTGCGCATTGGCCAGCCCGGGTGCATCGTAGAGGTGCAACCAGATGGTTGCGTTCGCCACCCGATCGAGCCGCTCCCGGAGGAACCATGACCACCACCCAGCCCCGCGCCAGCATCGACCTCGCCGCACGCTCGGTCACACGCACCGTCCGGGTCGCCGCCGGACCTGACGCGGTCTGGCGCGCCCTCTCCGAGCCCGAGCACGTCGCCGGCTGGTTCGGCGACGGCTGCGAGACCGACGACGGCGGCCCGCTCGCCGCCGGAACCCGGGGCCGGCTGCACTTCGAGGGCTACGGCTGGTTCGCCTTCGAGGTCACCCGGGCGGAGGCAGGCCGCCTGCTCGCCTACCGCTGGGGCCAGTCGGCCGACGAGCCCGAGCGCATGACCGAGGCCACGTTCACCCTGGAGCCCGACGGTGCCGGCACCTACCTCACGGTGCACGAGACCGGCTTCACCGGCGACACCGACGACGCGGTGCGCGCCGCGCTGGACGGCAACCGCGAGGGCTGGGACGGCGAGCTGGACGAGCTCGTCGAGTACGTCGAGTCCCGCACGTGGTGACGTCGGCAGCCTCGCCGGTCGCCGCGTTCGCGGCGCTCGGCGACGAGACCCGCTGGGCCGTGCTCCAGGCGCTGTCGGGCGGCGAGCACTCAGGGGAGCACCCGGAGGAGCGCCTGGAGGCGCACCTGGAGCAGCGTGCCGCCGAAGGCGCCTTCGACCCCGCGTCGGGCCTGACCGCCTCCGCTCTCGCCGCGCGACTGCCGGTGACGCGGCAGGCGATCGCCAAGCACCTCGCGGTGCTGGAGGCCGCGGGGCTGGCGGAGTCCTGGGTCGTCGGTCGTGAGCGCCGGTATCGCGCGCTCGGCGCGGAGCTGACGGCGCTGGGGCGTCGGCTCGAGCGCATCGGGGACGCGTGGGAGGCACGGCTGGGTCGCATCGCCGGGATCGCGGAACGCCTGGAGCGCGGCTGACGCCTCGCACGCGGCCGACGCCTGGCGCGCGGCTGACGACGGGCGCCCGCGCCGCGCCCGCCCGGGATGTGAGCAACGCCCCTCCCGGCGGGCGCGGACGTCGGCATCCGGCACAGGTACGGCGCGTTATGGTGGTGGCTGTCAGACTCCCTTTAATCCCGTCCAGTGAGGCGGAGAAGGAGGTCGCCAGATGAACCCTGGCACCCGCATGCCCGAATCCAGCGAGTCCCCGAACAGCACCCCCGGCACCGCCGCCGAGAGGACGGTGCTCGGCGAGGCCGACATCGCCCGGGCGCTGACCCGCATCGCCCACGAGATCGTGGAGCGCAACAAGGGCGCCGCCGACCTGCTCCTGCTCGGTATCCCGACGCGCGGCGTGCAGCTCGCCCGCCGGCTCGCCGAGCGCCTCGCGCAGATCGAGCCCACCTTCAGCGGCGAGCACGGCACGCTCGACGTGACCATGTACCGCGACGACCTGCGTCGTCAGCCCACGCGCGCCGTCGGGCAGACGGTGCTCCCGGGCAGCCTGGACGGCACGATCGACGACAAGGTGGTCGTCCTCGTGGACGACGTCCTCTTCTCCGGCCGCACCATCCGCGCCGCGCTCGACGCCCTGAACGACCTCGGCCGCCCCCGCGTGGTGCAGCTCGCCGCCCTCGTGGACCGCGGGCACCGCGAGCTCCCGATCCGCGCGGACTACGTGGGCAAGAACCTGCCCACGTCGCGCAGCGAGCGTGTCCGGGTCCGGCTGGCCGACGTCGACGGCGGGGCGGACGCCGTGGTGATCAGCGAGGCGGCCCCGACCACCAGCGCCCCGACCACCAGCCCCGCCCCCGCGAGCACCGAGAGGGGCGCCCGATGAAGCACCTCCTGACCACCCAGGACATGTCCAAGGACGACGCGATCCTGCTCCTGGACACCTCCGCGCAGATGGCCGCGACCCAGTCGCGCGAGAACAAGAAGCTGCCCACGCTGCGCGGCCGCACCGTGGTGAACCTGTTCTACGAGGACTCCACGCGCACCCGGATCTCGTTCGAGACCGCGGCCAAGCGGCTGTCGGCGGACGTCATCAACTTCTCGGCCAAGGGGTCGAGCGTGTCCAAGGGCGAGTCGCTCAAGGACACCGCGCTGACGCTGCACGCCATGGGGGCCGACGCCGTGGTCGTGCGGCACTCGGCCTCCGGCGCGGCGCACCAGCTCGCGCACGCCGGCTGGCTCGACGCGGGCGTGCTCAACGCGGGCGACGGCATGCACCAGCACCCCACGCAGGCCCTGCTGGACGCGTTCACGATCCGCAGGCACCTGGTGGGCCACGTGGGTGAAGACGGTCGCGGCACCGACACCTCCGTCGGCGCCGACCTGGCCGGCCTGCGCATCGCGATCGTCGGCGACGTGCTGCACTCCCGGGTCGCGCGCTCGAACGTCTACCTGCTGCACACGCTGGGCGCCGAGGTGACCCTGGTCGCGCCGCCCACGCTCGTGCCGGTGGGCGTGGAGACCTGGCCGTGCCGCGTCTCTTACCACCTGGACGAGACGCTCGAGCGGTGGCAGCCGGATGCGGTCATGATGCTTCGGGTGCAGCGTGAGCGGATGTCGGGCGGTTCGGGGGCGTTCTTCCCGAGCCCGATGGAGTACAGCCGCAAGTTCGGGTTCGACGCCCGCCGTCTCGCGGTCCTGCCGGACCACGCGATCGTGATGCACCCCGGGCCGATGAACCGCGGCCTGGAGATCTCGGCGGCCGCCGCCGACCACCCCCGCTCCGTGATCGTGGAGCAGGTGGCCAACGGCGTCGCCGTCCGGATGGCCGCCCTGTACCTGCTGCTGTCCGGCACCGACAGCAGCGACTCGGGTTCCAGCACCCAGCAGACCAGCACCGACGAGAGGAACGTCCTGTGAGCACCGCGAGACCGCAGACCTTTGTCCTGCGAGGGGTCCGTCCCTACGGCACGGACCCGGTCGACGTCGTGCTGGCGGACGGCGTGATCGCCGCCCTCGGGGCGCCCGGCACGGTCGAGGTGCCGGACGGCGCGCACGAGATCACCTCGACGGGCACGGACGAGGACGGCCTGGTCCTTCTTCCCGGCCTCGTCGACCTGCACACCCACCTGCGCGAGCCGGGCCGGGAGGACGCCGAGACGGTGTTCTCCGGCACCCGCGCCGCCGCCGCAGGCGGGTTCACGGCCGTGCACGCCATGGCCAACACGACGCCGACGCAGGACACCGCGGGCGTCGTCGAGCAGGTGCACCGGCTGGGCGAGCAGGCCGGCTGGGTGGACGTGCACCCCGTGGGCGCCGTCACCGTGGGCCTGGGCGGCGAGAAGCTCGCCGAGCTGGGCGCCATGGCCGACTCCGCCGCCCGCGTGCGCGTCTTCTCCGACGACGGCAAGTGCGTGCACGACCCGGTCCTGATGCGCCGCGCGCTGGAGTACGTCAAGGCGTTCGACGGCGTCGTGGCCCAGCACGCGCAGGAGCCGCGCCTGACCGAGGGCGCGCAGATGAACGAGGGCGTCGTCTCCGCGCAGATCGGGCTGACCGGCTGGCCCGCCGTGGCCGAGGAGTCGATCATCGCCCGCGACGTGCTGCTGGCCGAGCACGTGGGCTCGCGCCTGCACGTCTGCCACCTGTCCACCGCGGGCTCCGTGGAGATCATCCGCTGGGCCAAGGGTCGCGGCATCGACGTCACCGCCGAGGTGACGCCGCACCACCTCGTGCTCACGGACGAGCTGGCCCGTGACTACGACCCGGTGTTCAAGGTGAACCCGCCGCTGCGCACGGCCAAGGACGTCGAGGCGGTCCGCGAGGGCCTGGCCGACGGCACGATCGACATCGTCGCCACGGACCACGCGCCGCACCCGGTCGAGGACAAGGACTGCGAGTGGTCCTCGGCCGCTTTCGGCATGACCGGCCTGGAGACGGCGCTGTCCGTGGTGCAGCAGACCATGGTCGACACCGGCCGCCTGACCTGGGCCGACGTCGCCCGTGTGCTGTCGGAGAACCCCGCGCGGATCGGCCGGATCGGCGAGACCCAGGGCCGCCGGATCGCCGTCGGCGAGCCCGCCAACCTGGTCCTGGTGGACCCCGCCGCGACCCGCGCGATCGACGGCCGCAGCCAGGTCACCGCGAGCGACAACACCCCGTTCCAGGGCATGGAGCTCCCCGGCCGCGTGGTCGCCACGTTCCTCCGGGGCCGCGCGACGGTCCTGGACGGCGCGCCCGTCGACGGCACTCCTGTCGGCGGCACTCTCGAAGGAGCCACCCGATGACGGTCCTGTCCGTCGCCGTGCTGGTCGCACTGGCGATCTTCCTCGTGCTGTACGTGACGCTCATCGGCCGGCGCCGGCTCGCGCAGCGCACCACCACGGTCGTGCCGGTGCCGCCGTCGCCGCCCGCGGATTCCCCGGGCGCCGTGCGCTTCGGACCCGTGGAGGCGATCTACGTCTCCACGACCCTGCACGGCGACTGGCTCGCCCGGGTGGGCGCACACGGGCTGGGCGACCGCTCGCACGCGGTCGTCACGGTGCACCGGACGGGCGTTCTCATCGAGCGCGACGGCACCGACGACCTGTGGCTCCCCGTGAGCACCATCCGCAGCGCGGGCCTGGCCCCGGGCATGGCGGGCAAGTACGTCGGCGCGGACGGCCTCGTCGTCCTCACCTGGGCCGTCCCGGAGGCCGACGGCGTCCCGGCGGCCCTGGTCGACACGGGGCTGCGCCCGCGTCGCGCGCAGGACCGCGGCGGCCTGGTGGACGCCGTCCGCCACCTGCTCGCCGACCGGCAGCAGCCGGGTCAGCAGGACCAGCGGCAGACCGGCCACCAGGCTCAGCACCCGCAGGCCCAGCAGCATCCCGAACAGCAGTACCCGCACCAGCAGTACCCGCACCAGCAGGAGGCCCGGTGACCATCCCGACGACGTCCGCAGAGATGTCCGCAGAGGCGGCAGCACAGCCGTCCGTAACTACCGCAGCGCTGGTCCTCGAGGACGGCACCACCTACCGCGGCCGCGCCTACGGCGCCACCGGCACGACGTTCGGCGAGATCGTCTTCTCCACCGGCATGACCGGTTACCAGGAGACGCTGACCGACCCGTCCTACCACCGCCAGATCGTCGTCATGACGGCGCCGCACGTCGGCAACACCGGCGTCAACGACGAGGACCCCGAGTCGGGCCGGATCTGGGTCTCCGGCTACGTGGTGCGCGACCCCGCGCGCCGGGTCTCGAACTGGCGCGCGCAGCGCTCGCTCGGTGAGGAGCTCGCCGCGCAGGGCGTCGTCGGCATCTCTGACATCGACACCCGCGCCCTGACGCGCCGCCTGCGCGAGGAGGGCGTGATGCGCGCCGGGATCTTCTCCGGCGACGACCTGGTGCGCGGCGGCTACCCGCGCCCCGTCGAGGAGCTCGTGGCCGAGGTGCAGGCCTCGCCGCAGATGGCGGGCGCGAACCTCGCCCCGGAGGTCTCCACGAAGGAGGCCTACACGGTGGACCCGGCCGGCGAGCACGCCGGGCGCACCCCGGTCGCGACCGTCGTCGCCGTGGACCTCGGCATCAAGTCCATGACGCCGGCGCGGCTGGCCGAGCGCGGCGTGCGCGTCGTCGTCGTGCCCCAGTCCTCGACGATCGACGACGTCCTGGGCGCGTTCGCGGACCTGCCCGACGACGCGCCCCGCGGCGTGTTCTTCTCCAACGGCCCGGGCGACCCCGGCGCCGCCGGCCACGAGATCGAGCTGCTGCGTGCCGTCCTGGACCGGCGCATCCCGTTCTTCGGCATCTGCTTCGGCAACCAGCTCCTCGGCCGGGCACTCGGCTACGGCACGTACAAGCTCGGCTACGGGCACCGGGGCATCAACCAGCCCGTGCTCGACCGGACGACCGGCAAGGTCGAGGTCACCGCGCACAACCACGGCTTCGCGGTCGACGCGCCCGTGGTGGACGACGCCGGCGCCCCCGCCGTCTCGCAGGCGCCGCACGACGGCGGCCGCTACGGCCGCGTCGTGGTCTCCCACGTGGGCCTCAACGACCAGGTCGTGGAGGGGCTGACCTGCCTCGACCTGCCCGCCTTCTCGGTGCAGTACCACCCCGAGGCAGCCGCCGGCCCGCACGACGCCGCGTACCTGTTCGACCGGTTCGTCGGCCTGCTGACGAACCCGGCGGCGTGGCCGCCGGCCCTCAAGACCCAGAACAAGACCCAGAACAAGACCCAGAACAAGACCCAGAACACGATCCAGAACGACACCGAGGAGAACCACTGATGCCTCGCCGTAACGACCTCTCCTCGGTCCTGGTCATCGGGTCCGGCCCGATCGTCATCGGCCAGGCGTGCGAGTTCGACTACTCCGGCACCCAGGCCTGCCGGGTGCTCAAGGAGGAGGGCCTGCGGGTCATCCTGGTCAACTCGAACCCGGCCACGATCATGACGGACCCCGAGTTCGCCGACGCGACCTACGTGGAGCCCATCACCACCGAGGTGCTGACCACGATCATCGCCAAGGAGCGCCCCGACGCCCTGCTGCCCACCCTGGGCGGGCAGACGGCGCTGAACGCCGCCATCGCGCTCGACGAGGCCGGCGTGCTGGAGAAGTACGGCGTCGAGCTCATCGGCGCCAACATCCCCGCCATCCAGAAGGGCGAGGACCGCCAGCAGTTCAAGGACGTCGTCGAGAAGTGCGGTGGCGAGTCGGCGCGCTCGGAGATCGTGCACACGATCGACGAGGCCCTCAAGGCGGCCGAGATCCTCGGTTACCCCATGGTCGTGCGCCCGTCGTTCACCATGGGCGGCCTCGGCTCCGGCCTGGCCTACGACGAGGCGGACCTGCACCGCATCGTCGGGCAGGGCCTGCACTACTCGCCCACCACGGAGGTGCTCCTGGAGGAGTCCATCCTGGGGTGGAAGGAGTACGAGCTGGAGCTCATGCGCGACAAGGACGACAACGTCGTGGTCGTCTGCTCCATCGAGAACGTGGACCCCGTGGGCGTGCACACCGGCGACTCGGTGACCGTCGCGCCCGCGCTGACGCTCACCGACCGCGAGTACCAGAAGCTGCGCGACATCGGCATCGCCGTGATCCGCGAGGTCGGCGTCGACACGGGTGGCTGCAACATCCAGTTCGCCATCGACCCGGCCGACGGGCGCATCATCGTCATCGAGATGAACCCCCGCGTCTCCCGCTCCTCGGCGCTGGCCTCCAAGGCGACCGGCTTCCCGATCGCGAAGATCGCGGCCAAGCTCGCCGTCGGCTACACGCTGGACGAGATCCCGAACGACATCACCAAGGTGACCCCCGCGAGCTTCGAGCCCACGCTCGACTACGTGGTGGTCAAGGTCCCGCGGTTCGCGTTCGAGAAGTTCCCCGCCGCCGACGACACCCTGACCACCACCATGAAGTCGGTGGGCGAGGCCATGGCGCTGGGCCGCAACTTCACCGAGGCGCTCGGCAAGGCCCTGCGCTCCATCGACAAGGGCGGCGTGCAGTTCCACTGGGACGGCGACGCCCCGACGGGCGACGCGCTCGCCACGCTGCTCAAGGAGATCGAGCGGCCCACCGAGCAGCGCCTGGTCCAGGTCCAGCAGGCCCTGCGCTCGGTCGGCACGCCCGGCGGCACCACGCTCGAGCAGGTCTTCGACGCCACCAAGATCGACCCCTGGTTCCTCGACCAGATCCAGCTCGTCAACGAGGTCGCCGCCGACGTCGCGGCGTCGCCCACGGTCACCGAGGACCTGCTGCGCCACGCCAAGCGGCACGGTCTGTCCGACGCCCAGGTCGCGCGCCTGCGCGGCATGGGCACCTCCGGCGAGGCCACGGTGCGCGAGATCCGGCACGCCCTGGGCGTCCGCCCGGTCTACAAGACCGTGGACACCTGCGCGGCCGAGTTCGCGGCCAAGACCCCGTACCACTACTCGAGCTACGACTCCGAGACCGAGGTCGCGCCCCGCGAGCGGGAGGCCGTGATCATCCTCGGCTCCGGGCCCAACCGCATCGGCCAGGGCATCGAGTTCGACTACTCGTGCGTGCACGCCACCCTGGCGCTGGCGGACAAGTACGAGACCGTCATGGTCAACTGCAACCCGGAGACGGTCTCGACGGACTACGACACGTCCGACCGCCTGTACTTCGAGCCGCTGACCTTCGAGGACGTCCTGGAGGTCTACCAGGCCGAGCTCGCGGCCGGTCCCGTCAAGGGCATCATCGTCCAGCTCGGCGGGCAGACGCCGCTGAGCCTCGCGCGACGCCTCGCCGAGGCCGGGCTGCCGATCCTGGGCACCAGCCCCGAGGCGATCGACGCCGCGGAGGACCGCGGCATCTTCGGCCAGGTGCTGCTCGACGCCGGTCTGCCGGCCCCCGCGTTCGGCACGGCCCGGTCGCTGGCCCAGGCCCGCGACGTCGCCGAGGGCATCGGTTACCCCGTGCTGGTGCGCCCGTCCTACGTGCTCGGCGGCCGCGGCATGGAGATCGTCTACAGCGAGGACCAGCTCACGGGCTACGTCGAGCGCGCCCTCGAGGCGGCCGCGGCGACGCACGCGGACTCGGGTGCGACCGGCACCCTGGCCGCCCCGCTGCTCATCGACCGCTTCCTGGACGACGCGATGGAGATCGACGTCGACGCGCTGTACGACGGCGAGGAGCTGTTCCTGGGCGGCGTCATGGAGCACATCGAGGAGGCCGGCATCCACTCCGGCGACTCGGCGTGCGTGCTGCCCCCGGTGTCGCTCTCCGAGGCCGAGATCGCGCGCATCCGGCGCTCCACCGAGGCGATCGCCAGGGGCGTGGGCGTGCGCGGCCTGCTCAACGTCCAGTACGCGCTCGTCAGCGACGTCCTGTACGTCCTGGAGGCCAACCCCCGCGCGTCGCGCACCGTGCCGTTCGTCTCCAAGGCGACGGGCACGCCGCTGGCCAAGGCCGCGGCGCGCGTGATGGTGGGCGAGTCCATCGCCGACCTTCGCGCGGCGGGCGTGCTCCCGGAGCACGACGGCGCCACGCTCGACCTGGGCGCGCCGCTGGCCGTCAAGGAGGCCGTGCTGCCGTTCAAGCGGTTCCGCACCCGCGAGGGCCTCGTCGTGGACTCCGTGCTCGGCCCGGAGATGCGCTCCACGGGCGAGGTCATGGGCTTCGACAAGGACTTCCCGCATGCGTTCGCCAAGTCGCAGGCGGCGGCGTTCGGCGGGCTGCCGACGTCGGGCACGGTGTTCGTCTCCGTGGCCGACAGCGACAAGCGGCACGTCGTCTTCCCGGTCAAGCGCCTGGTGGAGCTCGGGTTCAAGGTGCTGGCCACGGCCGGCACCGCGAACGTGCTGCGCCGCAACGGCATCGAGGCCACCGAGGTGCGCAAGCACACCGAGGGCCGCGGGCCGGACGGCGAGCTCACCGTCGTCGGGCTCATCACCGAGGGGCAGATCGACCTCGTGGTGAACTCGCCGTCCGGCCAGGGCGCCCGCGCCGACGGCTACGAGATCCGCGCGGCCACGACGGCGGCCGACAAGCCGATCGCCACCACGGTGGACCAGCTCGCGGCAGCGGTGCAGGGCATCGAGGCGGTGCTGGCGGGCCCGTTCGAGGTGGCGAGCCTCCAGGAGCACACGGCGGCCACGTCGGCACGCCGTGCGGCCGCGCAGGCGGGCGCCGTGGCGTCCCCGGCGGGGGCGCACGCGTGAGCGGCGGGTCGCCGGCGGGCTCCGCGAACGGCACCGGGTCCGCGAGCGGCACGGCGTCGTCGAACGACGTGGTGCCGTTCGGGGCGCGTCTGGCCGCCGCCATGGACGAGCACGGGCCGCTCTGCGTGGGCATCGACCCGCACGCGTCGCTCCTGCACGCCTGGGGCCTGTCCGACGACGTCGACGGCCTGCGGGAGTTCTCCCTGCGCGTCGTCGACGCGCTCGGGGGCAGGGTCGCGGCGTTCAAGCCGCAGGCGGCGTTCTTCGAGCGGCACGGCTCGCGCGGCCTCGCGGTGCTGGAGGAGGTGATCGCGGCGGCCCGGGCGACGGGGTCGGGCAGCGGGTCCGGCAGCACGGGCACGCTGACGAT
Source organism: Promicromonospora sp. NPDC050262 (assembly GCF_040655935.1). Classification (NCBI taxonomy): domain Bacteria; kingdom Bacillati; phylum Actinomycetota; class Actinomycetes; order Micrococcales; family Promicromonosporaceae; genus Promicromonospora; species Promicromonospora sp. NPDC050262. Next base: position 284,778 of record NZ_JBFAKX010000003.1, read on the forward strand.
CGTCGACGCCAAGCGGGGCGACATCGGCTCGACCATGGGCGCCTACGCCGACGCCTTCCTGGCGGACGGATCGCCCCTGGCCGGCGACGCCCTGACGGTCTCGCCGTACCTCGGCTTCGGCTCGCTGGAGCCCGCCGTCGAGCTCGCCACGGCCACGGGCCGGGGCCTGTTCGTGCTGTGCCTCACCTCCAACAAGGAGGGCTTCGAGGTGCAGCACGCGGTCCGGCGCGTCGAGGGCCAGGGCGGGGCCGGGGGCGAGGGGCGGGGTACCTCGGTCGCCGCCCTCATGGCGGCGCACGCGGCGGTGCTCAACGCGGGCGCCGAGCCCATGGGCTCGGTGGGCCTCGTGGTGGGCGCCACGATCGGCGACGCGGTGGCCGCGACGGGGACGGACCTGGTGGCCGTGAACGGCCCGCTGCTGGCCCCTGGCGTCGGCGCGCAGGGCGCGGGGGAGCGCGAGCTCGCCACGACGTTCGGCGGCGCCCGGCGGAACGTGCTGGCGTCGTCGTCCCGGGGAGTGCTCGCCGCTGGACCCGACCCTCAGGCGCTGGTGAGCGCCGCGCGCACGGCCGCGAAGGAGGCCACGAAGGCGTTGCGGGGCTGATTCTCGCCGTGAACCGCGTCTTGGACAAAGCGCCCACGATCCCTATGGATCGTGGGCGCTTTGTCGTGGAATGCACTAAATGCCTAAAAGCGCATGTGCATGAGTTTTCACGAAGTGGCGTTCTGCGATTGCCGACCACTGAGGCGATGGCTACTTTCGATGCAGCAGTTCACACCAGACCGGTTGCGGGCCAGGTCACGGACTTGGGCATCGGGCCCGAGCGAGGACCGGACGTCCCGAGTCAGAAGACCGGTCGAGAGACGAGTAGGTGACTTGCGTGGCACTACCACCCCTCACACCCGAGCAGCGTGCGGCAGCACTCGAGAAGGCAGCCGAGGCGCGACGCGCGCGGGCAGAGATCAAGAACAAGCTCAAGTACTCGCAAGGTTCCCTGAGGGAGGTCATCGAGCAGGGCCAGAAGGACGACGTCGTGGGCAAGCTCAAGGTCGTCTCGTTGCTCGAGTCGCTGCCCGGGGTCGGTAAGGTTAAGGCCAGGGCGATCATGGAAGAGATCGGGATCGCCGAGACCCGCCGCGTCCGAGGCCTCGGACCGCACCAGTCGGCGGCGCTCATCGAGAGGTTTGGCTGATCAGTACGACACAACCCGCACGGCTGACCGTGCTCGCAGGACCCACCGCGGTGGGCAAGGGCACGGTCTCCGCCGACGTGCGGGACCGTTATCCGCAGGTCTGGCTCTCCGTGTCGGCGACCACCCGGTCGCCGCGCCCGGGCGAGGTGGACGGAGTGCACTACCTGTTCGTGTCGCCGGAGGAGTTCGACCGCATGGTCGCCTCCGACGAGATGCTCGAGTGGGCAGTGGTGCACGGTCGTAACCGGTACGGGACGCCACGGCGACCGGTCGAGCAGAAGCTCGCCGCCGGGGTCCCCGTGCTCCTGGAGATCGACCTCCAGGGCGCGCGCCAGGTGCGCGACGCGGTGACGGCCTCGGGCCTGGAGGCCCGGTTCGTCTTCCTCGCCCCGCCGAGCTTCGACGAGCTCGTCCGGCGGCTCGTCGGTCGCGGCACCGAGGACTCGGAGGAGCGGGAGCGGCGCCTCACCACGGCGCGCGTCGAGCTCGCCGCCGAGGAGGAGTTCGACGTCACCATCGTGAACGACGACGTGCACCGCGCCACGGACGCGCTCGTCGCCGTGATGGGTGTGGGTTCCACCACACCGGTCGGCTGACCCGGCGCGCTGCCTGCCACCTCCGGGTGACAGAGCAGGTAGACTCGTCCCTCGGACTTTCCCCCGTCACCCAAGACTTCTGGAGCTTCACCATGGCCGGAACCGTCGCCGCCCCTGAGGGCATCACCGACCCGCCGATCGACGAGCTGCTCGAGCGCATCGACTCGAAGTACGGCCTCGTGCTGTACGCGTCCATGCGCGCCCGTCAGATCAACGCGTACTACTCGCAGCTCAACGAGGGCCTCCTGGAGAACGTGGGCCCGCTCGTCGAGACCCGCAACCAGGAGAAGCCGCTCTCCATCGCGATGCGCGAGATCACCCAGGGCCTCCTCACCATCGAGGAGGTCGACCCGGCCGAGGTGCAGGCGCAGGCTGACGCCGCTGCCGCCGCGAAGGCCGAGCAGTCGCTGCCCGAGTTCCCGGCCTGACCGGACGTGACCGGCAGCCCGCTGGTCCTGGAGGGCGACCACCGATGAGGATCCTCCTCGGCGTCTCCGGTGGGATCGCCGCGTACAAGGCGGTGCTCCTGCTGCGGCTGCTGCGCGAGCAGGGGCACGCCGTGCGCGTGATCCCCACGCGCGCGGCGCTGGAGTTCGTGGGCGCCCCGACGTTCGAGGCGCTGTCGGGCGAGCCGGTCAGCACCGAGGTGTTCGACGACGTCCCCGGCGTGCAGCACGTCTCGCTGGGGCAGCACGCCGACCTCGTGATCGTCGCGCCCGCCACCGCTGACCTCATGGCGCGTGCCGCCGCGGGACTCGCGGACGACCTGCTGACCACCACGCTGCTGGCGGCCCGCTGCCCGGTGGTGCTCGCCCCGGCGATGCACACCGAGATGTGGGACCACCCCGCCACCCGGGCGAACGTGGCGACCCTGCGCGAGCGGGGCGTGCACGTGATCGAGCCCGCCTCGGGCCGCCTGACCGGCGCCGACACCGGCCCGGGGCGGCTGCCCGATCCCGAGGACATCGCACGCGAGGCGCTCTCGCTGGTCGACGACTCTCCGGCCGAGAACCTCGACCTCGCCGGCCGGCGGGTCGTCGTGTCCGCGGGCGGCACACGCGAGGCCATCGACCCGGTGCGGTTCATCGGCAACCGGTCCAGCGGCCGGCAGGGCGTGGCGCTGGCACAGGCCGCCGCCGCGCGCGGCGCCGACGTGACGCTCGTGGCGGCCAACCTCGCGCAGGACGTCACCGACCAGGTGCTGGCCGGTCCGCGGGCCTGCTCCGTCGTGCAGGTGGAGTCCACGACGGAGCTGCGTGACGCCGTCCGGGCCGTGGGCGCGGAGGCGGACGTCGTGGTGATGGCCGCCGCCGTGGCGGACTTCCGCCCCGCCGTCACGCCGGACGCCAAGATCAAGAAGGTGCCGGGACAGGGTCCCGCACCCATCGAGCTCGTCGAGAACCCCGACATCCTCGCGGAGATCGCGCACGACCGGCTGCGTCCCGGCCAGGTCGTGGTGGGCTTCGCCGCAGAGACGGGCGACGCCGGCGGCAGCGTGCTGGAGCACGGGCGGGCCAAGGCCCGGCGCAAGGGAGCCGACCTGATCGCGGTGAACGCGGTCGGTTCGGGGCGCGGGTTCGGCACCGAGAGCAACGAGGTCACGATCCTGGACGGGGCCGGCGACGTCGTCGGCCTGGCCTCCGGGACGAAGCGTGAGGTGGCGGACGCCCTGTGGGATGCCGTCGCCAAGCTCCTCCCGTGACCCCCGTCTCACCTGCCAGGATCGACTTCCCACTGTGCGAGACCGTAGGCTGGTACCCATGAGCGAGCTGCGCCTTTTCACGTCCGAGTCCGTGACCGAGGGTCATCCGGACAAGGTCTGTGATCAGATCAGCGACGCCATCCTCGACGCCCTGCTGGAGCAGGACCCGACGTCGCGCGTCGCGGTGGAGACCATGGTCACCACCGGCCTGGTCCATGTCGCAGGCGAGGTCACCACCGAGGCCTACGTCGAGATTCCGCAGATCGTGCGCGACGTGGTGCGCGGGATCGGCTACACCTCCTCGGCCATCGGGTTCGACGGCGACTCGTGCGGTGTGTCCGTTTCCATCGGGCAGCAGTCGCCCGACATCGCGCAGGGCGTCGACAAGGCCCTCGAGATGCGTGACGACACCAGCGACCTCGACCCGCTGGACGCCCAGGGCGCCGGCGACCAGGGCCTGATGTTCGGCTACGCGTCCGACGAGACGCCCGCCTTCATGCCCGTGGCCGGCTGGCTCGCGCACCGGCTCTCGGAGCGACTGGCCGCCGTCCGCAAGTCGGGCGAGCTGCTGGGCCTGCGCCCCGACGGCAAGACCCAGGTCACCATCGGGTACGACGGCGACCGGCCCGTCGCCGTCGACACGGTGGTGCTCTCCACCCAGCACGACGCCGACGTGCTGCAGGAGAAGCTGCACGTCGAGGTGGCCGAGATCGTCATCGCCCCCGTGCTGGAGTCCGCGGGCCTCGACTGGACCGGCGCCCGGCAGTTCGTGAACCCGACCGGCAAGTTCGTCATCGGCGGGCCCCAGGGCGACGCCGGCCTGACGGGCCGCAAGATCATCGTGGACACCTACGGCGGCATGGCGCGGCACGGCGGCGGTGCCTTCTCCGGCAAGGACCCGTCGAAGGTGGACCGGTCGGGCGCGTACGCCATGCGCTGGGTGGCCAAGAACGTCGTGGCCGCCGGGCTCGCGCGGCGCTGCGAGGTCCAGGTCGCCTACGCGATCGGCAAGGCGCACCCCGTGGGCCTCTACGTCGAGACGTTCGGCACCGAGACCGTGCCGGTCGAGAAGATCACCGCGGCGATCCACGAGGTGTTCGACCTGCGCCCCGCCGCGATCGTGCGCGACCTCGACCTGCTGCGCCCCATCTACCGGGCCACCTCCACCTACGGGCACTTCGGTCGCGACCTGCCCAACTTCACGTGGGAGCGCACGGACCGGGTCGAGGACCTGCTGAGCCTGTTCTGAGGGCTGGTGTTCTGGGCGCCGGGGTCGGCAGCCCGCTGACCGGCATGCCTTGAGGTCGGCACTCTGCATCGAGATCGGTCCAGGCCTGTGCCGATCTCGATGCGGAGTGCCGACCTGAGTGCGGAGTGCCGACCTCGCGGTGCCGACCTCGCGGTGCCGACCTCACGCGGCAGCTGGCCGGGGCCGGCGTGCGCCGCGGCGTGTGGGTGGCGCGTGATGGGATAGGCACGTGAACGGGGACGTGGACCAGGCCGTGCAGCACGGCGCGGCGGAGGGCGGTGTCGCAGAGGACGGCAGGGTGGAGGACGGCGCGGCGGACGACGGGGCGCTGCTCGGGCTGGACGAGGTGGGCGGTGTGCCCGCGCGCGGCCGGGGCAAGGCCAAGAGCCGGGACCCGCTCGACAACGCCGAGACCAACGGCATCCCCATCGCGGAGACCCTGCCGGTCGCGCGTGTCGTGCTGGACCTGCAGCCCGCGCACCTCGACCAGCCGTACGACTACCTCGTCCCCGCCACCATGGCCGACGACGCCCAGCCCGGCGTGCGGATCAAGGCGCGGTTCGGACGGCAGGACGTGGCCGGCTACGTCGTCGCGCGCCAGGAGACCTCGGACCACGACGGCCGCCTCGTGCCCCTGCGCCGCGTGGTGTCCGGCGAGCGGGTGCTGACCCCGCAGGTGCTCGACCTGTGCCGCGCCGTGGCCGACCGGTACGCCGGCACGCTCGCCGACGTGCTGCGCCTGGCGCTGCCGCCACGGCACGCGCGCGTGGAGAAGGAGCCAGGTTCTGTCGGAGCGAGCTCCGGCCCGGCCGCCTCGGCCGCCGCGTCCGAAGAAGCACCCCCCGAGGATGCAGCCTCCGGCCCGGCAGTCGTCGACGTTCCTGCCCCTGGCGTTCCTGTCTCCGACGAGCCGGCCCTCGCGCCGCCGTCGTCGTCCGCCTGGGTCCCGTACCGCGGGGGCGAGGCCTACCTGCGCCGGATCCTGGCGGGAGAGGCGCCCCGGGCCGTGTGGTCGGCGCTGCCGGGCGTGGGCGTGGACGCGGGCTCTCACGGCGGCTCCGGCTCGGGCACGCGGACCCCGCACTGGGCCGCCGCCGTCGCGCAGGTCGTGCGGGCGTGCACGGCGGGCGGGCGGGGGGTGCTCGTCGTGGTGCCGGACGCGCGGGACGTGGAGCGCGTGACCGCCGCCCTGGAGGGCGCCGGGATCGCCGCCGACGACGTGGTGCGGCTGCTCGCCGACGACGGCCCCGCACCCCGGTACCGGGCGTTCCTGCGGGCGTCGCGGGGCGCGGCGCGTGTCGTGGTGGGGACCAGGGCCGCGATGTTCGCCCCGGTGGCCGACCTCGGCCTGGTGGTCCTGTGGGGCGACGGCGAGGAGACGCTGGCCGAGCCGCACGCCCCGTACCCGCACGCGCGCGACGTGCTGGCGCTGCGGGCCGAGCGCGAGGACGCGGCGTTCCTGCTGGGCTCGCCCGGGCGCACGGTGCAGGCGCAGGCACTGCTCGCGTCCGGCTGGGCGCGCGAGCTGGCGGCGCCCCGGGACATCGTCCGAGCCCGGGCGCCGCGGGTGCGGGCGCTGACGTCCGTCGAGCTGGCGCGCGAGGGCGCCGCCGCCGCGGCGCGGCTCCCGTCCACCGCGTGGCGTGCCGCGCGCGAGGCCCTGGACCGGGGCCCGGTGCTGGTGCAGGTACCCCGCTCCGGGTACCTGCCGGTCGTCGCGTGCTCACGCTGCCGCGTCGCCGCCCGCTGTGGGCACTGCCACGGGCCCCTCGGGCTGCCGCACGCCGACGGCGCCCCGCAGTGCACGTGGTGCGGCCGCCTGGCCGGCGGCTGGCGGTGCGAGGAGTGCGGGTGGACGGGCCTGCGGTCGGTCCGCGTCGGCTCGGCGCGCACCGCGGAGGAGCTCGGCCGCGCGTTCACGGGGGTGCCGGTGCGGCTCTCGGCCGCGTCGGCCCCCGGGGGCGTGATCGACGCCGTCCCGGCCACCCCCGCGCTGATCGTGGCGACCCCCGGGGCCGAGCCCGTCGCGGACGGCGGCTACGCCATCGCGCTCCTGCTCGATGCCGCCGTGATGACCGGCGGCACCGGCCTCGCCGCCGGGACGGAGGCGCTGCACCGCTGGCTCGCGGCGTCGTCGCTGGTCCGTCCCGGACCCGGGGGACAGGTGCTGCTCGTGGGCGACGGCGCCCCCGGACCCACCCAGGCGCTGGTGCGCTGGGACCCGGCCGGCTTCGCGGGGCGCGAGCTCGACGAGCGCGCCGAGCTGCACCTGCCGCCCGCCGTCCGGGTCGCCGCCGTGACCGGGGACCGGACGGCGGTGGACGCCGTCGTCGGCCGGGTCGGGCTGCGCGAGGACCTGGGCGCGGGCTCCGGCGTGCTGGGACCCGTCGAGATCGACCCGGAGACACCCGGGAGGGGGCCGGGTGGCCGGGGGACCGGGGCGCCGTCGGCCCGCCGGGGCGCCGGCGCGGGAAGCCGCTCGGGAAGCAGCAGGGACAGCGGCGTCCAGGCGCTCGACCTGCCCGTGCGGACCGTGCTGCGCGTACCGCTTGCCCAGGGCGACGAGCTCGCCCGTAGGCTCAAGGCCAGCCTGGCCGTCCGCTCCGCGCGCCGCGAGGGCGGCACCGTCCGTGTTCAGCTCGACCCGAAGGAGATGCTGTGACCGCAGCCGACCGCCCCGACGAAACCGCTATCGACACGGTCGTGTACGACTTCGGCAACGTGCTCATCGGCTGGGACCCCTTCGGCCCGTACGAGGGGCGCCCGCGAGCCGAGGTCGAGGCGTTCTTCGAGGCCGTGGACTTCGGCTCGCTCAACCACGCCGCCGACGCCGGGACCGCGTACTCCGTGCTCCTGGAGCGCGTGGCGCGCACCCACCCCGACCACGTCGAGGACCTGCGGCGGTACGTCGAGCACTACGAGCTGTCGCTGACGGGCCCGATCGAGGGCTCGGCGGAGCTGGTCGCGGAGCTGAAGGGCCTGGGGCTGCGCCTGTACGGGCTGACCAACTGGCAGGCCGAGACCTTCCACAGCGCCGCGCCCGCCGCGCCGGCGATCGGGCTCATGGAGGACGTCATCGTCTCGGGCCGAGAGGGCATGGCCAAGCCGGACCGGCGCATCTTCGAGCTCGTGGTCGAGCGGTTCGGCGTCGACCCGTCGCGCGCCGTGTTCGTGGACGACAAGCAGGTGAACGTGGACGCGGCGCGTGGCGTCGGGTTCCACGGCGTGGTGTTCACGGACACCGAGGCCCTGCGCAGGGACCTGCGCGCGCTGGGGCTCCCGGTCGCCGGCTAGCCCCCCGCCGTTGCCGTTGCTTCGGACGCCGACGCCGACGCTGTAGCCGCCGCCCGCAGCTCGTCGAGGGTGGTCACGTCGGCCTCCGGGTGGGAGTCGGCGGGGTTGTTGGCCGCGATCGCCTCCGCCACGGGCCAGGTGATCGCGTCGTCGTCGTGCACGTCCCCCAGGAAGGCGTTGTCGAACACGACGACCCACTCCGGCGGCGGCCAGGGCTCTGGTCCCACGTGGTTCAGGAACAGCACGACGTCGTCCAGCGCGAGCAGCTCCTCGGCCACCCGGTCGCGGTCGGTGTCACGGTCGGCGGAGCCGTCGACGCCGACGTGCACCGTGACCGTGCCGCCCTCGAGCATCGTCAGGTCGCCGAGCGAGTCGACGACCTCGTCGACCGCGAACGTCAGGTCGATCATCTCGTGGTCCGAATCTGCCGGACCTGCTGGTTCGCCGGCCGCCCAGCCCGTGAACCGTCCGACCGCGGCCAGCTCGGAGGCGGGCGCCTCGCCGCCGTCGAGGTACGGGACCGACGGCAGGGCCGCTGAGACCGTCTCCGGGTACCAGGCGTAGTCGGCGGTGGGGGCGGGCCGGGCAAGCACCTCGGCGAATCCCGCGCCTGTTGCGTCGGTCCGGTTAGTGCGGTCGGTGGGGTGGGCGCGGTCGGCGTCGTCAGGGCTCGCACCCGGTGTGCCCGCCGCGCACCCTGCCGTGAGCCCCGCGATCAGCCCTGCCGTGAGCACCGTCCTGAGGGGCCCTGCTGGGACGAGCATGGATCGGCGCATCGGGGTCCTCCGAACGGTGCGGCACCTGGTACCGGGCATGTGTGCCGAGGAGCGCCGACCTTGCAGGCCGCGCCACCCCGACAGAGCCGCACGTCTGGCGCACACCTAGACTGACCCGGTGCGTCTTCTCTTCGCCGGAACCCCCGAACCCGCCGTCGCCTCCCTGGAGGCCCTGCTCGCCTCGCGCCACGAGGTCGTCGCCGTCCTGACCCGCGCCGACGCGCCGTCGGGCCGCGGCCGCAAGCTCACGCCGAGCCCGGTGCGGGCCCGGGCCGAGGAGGCCGGCCTGCGCGTCATCACCGACGTGCCGCGCGGAGACGAGTTCGTCGCGATGCTCACCGAGCTCGAGATCGACGCCGCCCCCGTGGTCGCCTACGGGCACATCCTGCGCCCGGCCGTCCTGGCCGTTCCGCGCCTCGGCTGGATCAACCTGCACTTCTCCGTGCTCCCGGCCTGGCGCGGCGCCGCCCCGGTGCAGCGCGCCCTCATCGCCGGCGACGAGGTCACCGGCGCCACCACCTTCCTGCTCGACGAGGGCATGGACACCGGCCCCGTGCTCGGCACGGCCACCGAGACGATCCGGCCCACCGACACCTCGGGCGACCTGCTGGGCCGGCTCGCCGTCTCCGGCGCGGAGCTCCTGGTGGCGACGCTCGACGCCCTGGAGGACGGCACGCTCCAGCCCCAGGCGCAGCCTGCCGACGGCGTCTCCGTGGCGCCCAAGCTCACCACCGAGGACGCCCGCGTGACCTGGACGGACCCGGCGCTCGCGGTCGACCGCCTCGTGCGCGGCTGCACGCCCGCGCCGGGCGCGTGGACCGTGCTCCCGGACGGTTCCCGCCTGGGCCTCGGGCCCGTCTCGCCGCGCCCCGACGTCACTGACCTGCGGGCGGGCGAGGTGCGCGCGCTCAAGCACGAGGTGCTGGTCGGCACCGCGACGCACGCCGTCGCGCTGGGGGAGGTGCGGCCGGTCGGCAAGAAGGCCATGCCCGCGCCCGACTGGGCCCGCGGCGGCGGCAGGGCGCTCGTCGAGGCGGGGCTCGTGCTCGGCGGTTTGACGGCGGGGACGTCGACGGCGGGGACGTCGACGGCGGGGACGTCGGCCGCAGGCGCCGCCGGCACGGCGGAGGTGTCCGCATGAGCGGGTACGAGGGCGACCGCGGCGCCAGCGACGGCGACCGCCGCGGGGCCGGCGGAGGCGGCGGAGGCCGCGACTTCGGCGACGAGCGCCGCAGCTCCGCGGGCCGGCAGCGCTCCGCGGCGCGGTCCCGGGGTGATCGGTCCCGCACGTCGCAGGCGCCCTCGGAGCGCCGCAAGCGCACCGACCCGGCCCGTATGGCCGCCTTCGACGTGCTGCGCGAGGTCGACGAGTCCGACGCGTACGCGAACCTGGTGCTGCCCCCGCTGCTCCGCGAGCGACGCATCCGCGGTCGCGACGCCGGCTTCGCCACCGAGCTCACCTACGGCACGCTGCGGCTGCGCGGCCGGTACGACGCGATCCTGGCGACGTGCGTCGATCGTCCGCTGTCGGGCCTCGACTCGGCGCTGCTCGACGTGCTGCGGCTCGGCACCCACCAGCTTCTCGGCATGCGCGTGCCCGGGCACGCCGCGGTCTCGGAGACGGTCGGGCTCGCGCGCAACCGGGTGGGCGCCGGGCCCGCGCAGATGGTGAACGCCGTGCTGCGCCGGGTCTCCGAGCGGCCGCTCGACGAGTGGCTGTCGGTGCTGGAGAAGGAGGCGCCGGACGCCCTGAGCGGCCTCGCGACCACCGAGTCGCACCCGCTGTGGATCGTCCGCGCGCTGCGGGAGGCGCTGGCCGGCAACGGCCGCGGTGTCGACGAGCTGGGCGACCTGCTGGCCGCCGACAACGCCGCCCCGCGCGTCACCCTCGTGGCCCGGCCGGGCCTGGTCGAGGCATCCGACGAGGATGCCTGGGGCGACGTCGACCTGGTCGCCGGGCGCTGGGCGCCCACGGCGCTGCGCCTGGAGGGTTCGGACCCGTCCGGCATCCCCGCGATCCGGGAGGGTCTCGCGGGCGTGCAGGACGAGGGCTCGCAGCTCGTCACGCTCGCCCTGGCGGGCGTTCCGGTCGAGGGCCGGGACGCGCGCTGGCTGGACCTGTGCGCGGGCCCCGGCGGCAAGGCCGCGCTGCTCGGCGCGCTGGCCGCCCAGCGGGGTGCGGCCCTGGTCGCCAACGAGGTGGCACCGCACCGGGCACGCCTGGTCGCGGGCGCCCTGGCCGCGCTGCCCGACGGCGCGGTCGAGGAGGTGCGCACCGGCGACGGCCGCGAGGTCGGCACGGAGGAGCCCGGGGCCTACGACCGCGTGCTGGTCGACGCGCCGTGCACCGGACTGGGCGCACTGCGCCGTCGGCCGGAGAGCCGGTGGCGGCGGACGCCGTCGGACCTCGCTGCCCTGACCGGGCTGCAGCGCGAGCTGCTCGCCTCGGCGCTGGACGCCGTCCGGCCCGGGGGAGTGGTGGCGTACGTGACGTGCTCGCCGCACCTGGCCGAGACGCAGCTCGTGGTCACCGACGTGCTGAAGAAGCGCGACGACGTCGAGCGGCTGGACGCCCCGGCCGCGGTGCGGTCCGTGCTGCGCCCGGGCGCGGACATCCCGCTGTCAGACCGCGACGACGTGCAGCTCTGGCCGCACGTGCACGGGACGGATGCGATGCACCTGACGTTGCTGCGGCGCACGGCGTAGCAGCAGCGGCTCGTCGGGCCCCCAGGGTGCGAGCCCTCGCGCAGGGGTCAGGTTGCGGAGAGTAGACGGCGTCCACTCTCCGCAACACCCGCAGCAGAGCTACTCGCTCTCCGGGCGCGCACGGACAATCCGGCGCGCGCCCAGGCGGACGACAGCGACCGGCACGCTGACGGCGCCGAACGCTCCGGAGGCGACGAGCACGGCAGTGGCGGCCCATTCCTGCCGGCCCCACGGGACCCGGCCGGACGGTCGGGTGAACTTCTACACGCCCGCCGGCGGCCACACCCCGAGGATCACGGCCATGACCAGGATCGTGACCAGCTCGTGCGCCAGGTTCAGCGTGGTGAGCTGAGGCGGGCGGCCCTCGAAGGCGTCGTGGGTGATGAAGCGGGCCGCGGTGAAGCCGATCCAGAGCAGCACGGCCGTCACGACCGACGCCGTGAGGAAGCTGCCCTCGTAGAAGACCCACGAGATGTAGACGGCGCCGGCCAGGACCCATGCCGTCAGGAAGCTGACGATCACCGTCACGACGATGGGCCAGATGCCTGCCGCCTCGGCCGCCTTCGGGTCCACCTTCGCCAGCCGCATCCAGCGGGTGCCGAACACCCGCGGGGTGTACCAGACCGAGCCCACGACGAGCGTGGACAGCGTGGCCACGATCACGGCCCAGTAGTTCACGTCGGGGATCATCGGTGCTCCCGGTCTGTCGGGGGTGGCGAGGTGCGGTGCCAGGGGCTGGTGCCAAGGTGTGGTGCCGTGTTCGGTGGCGCGGAGAACCGGGCTCTACGCTGGCATCATGGCAGCACTCATCGCCCCCAGCATCCTGTCCGCCGACTTCGCCAACCTCGAGCGCGACCTCGGCCGGATCGCCTCCGCCGACTACGCGCACGTCGATGTGATGGACAACCACTTCGTGCCCAACCTGACGCTGGGGCTGCCGATCTTCGAGCGGCTCGCGAAGGTGTCGCCGATCCCGCTCGACGCCCACCTCATGATCGAGAACCCGGACCGGTGGGCGCCGGCGTTCGCGGAGGCGGGGGCGGCGTCGGTCACCTTCCACGCGGAGGCCGCGCAGGCGCCCGTCCGCCTGGCCCGCGAGCTGCACCGGCTCGGCGCGCGCGCCGGGGTGGCGCTGCGCCCGGCCACGCCGGTGGAGCCGTTCCTCGACCTGCTGGCCGAGATCGACATGATCCTCGTGATGACGGTCGAGCCGGGGTTCGGTGGGCAGTCGTTCATCGAGGGCACGCTGCCCAAGATCCGGCGCGCGCGGCAGGCCGTGAGCGAGTCCGGCCTGGACGTGTGGATCCAGGTCGACGGGGGAGTGTCGCGGGACACGATCGAGCGCGCGGCCGACGCCGGCGCGAACGTCTTCGTGGCGGGCTCGGCCGTGTACGGGGCCGAGGACATCCCGGCGGAGATCGCGACGCTCCGCGAGCTGGCGGCCAAGCACACCCACTGACCTGCGCTCGTTGAGTGCTGGATCTTCGCCCTTTTTCGTGTGCCAGAAGGGCAGATATCCAGCACTCAACTTGAAAATAGTGTGCCAAGCGCGGTGTACGACCCCCTCACCGCAGCGGATCGGCTCACCGTCCGGCCCCGAGCGGGGGGAGCCGGCGGCGGATGTGACGCAGGCCATGGCCGCCGACCTGGCGACCTGTGGCATGCTGACGAGCAGCAGTACGCACACACGTGCTCCGGGGTCGGTGTAATTCCGAGCCGGCGGTGACAGTCCGCGACCCGCGTCCGTCCGCAAGGACGGGCCGGTTGACCTGGTGGAACTCCAGGACCGACGGTGAAAGTCCGGATGGGAGGAAGCACGTGCGGCGGAGCCGTCCCTCGGGACGTGCGACGTCGTGACGTCGTGCGCGCGGGCAGGGCCTTCGTGGCTCCCGGCCCGCGTACCCGTCGTCCACCCCCGGAGCGCCGACGCTCGGGGAGGACGGCATGAACCAGGTACCGACCGCACCAGACGGTCTCCAGGCCGCTGGTCGTGAGAGAGCGATGCGCCGCGCCCTCGCGCTGGCGCGGCTGGGCCCGGCGCACGGGCCCAACCCGCGCGTCGGCTGCGTGCTCCTGGACCCCGACGGCCGCACCGTCGCCGAGGGCTACCACCGTGGCGCCGGCACCCCGCACGCCGAGGCCGCCGCCCTGGCGGACGCCCGCACCCGCGGCGTGGACCCACGCGGCACGACGGCGGTCGTGACCCTGGAGCCCTGCGCGCACCACGGCCGCACCGGCCCCTGCGCGGACGCCCTGATCGAGGCCGGCGTCGCCGCCGTGCACGTCGCGGTCGGCGACCCGAACCCCGTCGCGACGGGCGGGGCGACCAGGCTCCGGGACGCGGGCATCCCGGTGTCCGTCGGCCTCCTCGCCGACGACGGCGAGGAGCTCCTGCGGCCCTGGCTGCACGCCGTCCGCACCGGCCGTCCCTACGTGACCCTCAAGCTCGCCACCAGCCTGGACGGCCGGGTCGCCGCCGTGGACGGGACCAGCCGCTGGATCACCGGCCCCCAGGCCCGCGCGCACGCCCACACGGTCCGTGCGCAGGTCGACGCGATCGCCGTCGGCTCGGGGACCGCCCTGGTCGACGACCCGTCGCTGACCGCCCGCCGGGCCGACGGCGGCCTGTTCGAGCACCAGCCGCTCCGCGTGGTCCTCGGCCGTCGCTCCGTGCCCGACGACGCCCGCCTGCGCGGGCCCGGCGGGCCGCTGCTGCAGCTGCCCACCCACGACCTCGACGTCGCGCTGCGTGAGCTCGGCGGCCGGGAGGTACGCCATGTGCTCGTGGAGGGCGGCCCCAAGCTGGCGACCGCGCTGTTGGCCGCGGACCTCGTCGACGAGCTGCACGCCTACGTCGCCCCGGTGCTGCTCGGTGCGGGCGCCACCGCCGTCGGCGACCTCGGCGTGACCACCATCGGCGAGGCCGCCCGCTTCGCGACCGAGGACGTGACCCGGCTGGGCGACGACGTGCTGCTGGTCGCGCGTCGCCTCAAGCCCGCCGAAGACATGTCCGTCGAGGACCGGTCAGCAGCAGGCCGGTCAGCAGCAGGCCGGTCAGCAGCAGGCCCGTCAGCAGCAGTCCAGACCGCAGCCCTTTCCACTCAGGACGGCCGACCCGGCCGGCGCACCCAGGAGGAGATCTGATGTTCACCGGAATCGTCGAGGAGCTCGGCTCCGTCGTCGCGCTCGTCCGTCCCGACGGCCCGGCCGCTGCCGACCCCGTCGCCGTCGCGCCCGACGCCGTCCTGACCGTCGCGGGGCCGCTCGCCACGTCCGACGCGCGTCCCGGCGACTCGATCGCCGTCGACGGCGTGTGCCTGACCGTCACCTCCGTGGCGGACGGCGCGTTCGTGGCCGAGGTGATGCCGGAGACCCTGCGGCGCACGTCGCTCGGCGGCCTCGTGCCTGGCGCCCGGGTCAACCTGGAGCGGGCGCTGCCGGCGAACGGCCGCCTGGGCGGGCACGTGGTCCAGGGGCACGTCGACGGCGTGGCCACGCTCGTGCGGCGCACGCCCGGCCCGCGCTGGGACGACCTGGAGTTCTCCGCGCCCGCCGCCCTGACCCGGTACGTCGCGGAGAAGGGCTCGGTGGCGCTGTCCGGGGTCTCGCTCACCGTGACGTGGGTGTCGGACGACGGGTTCGGCGTCTCGCTCATCCCGACCACGCTCGCCGCCACCACGCTGGGCGGGCTGGCTCCGGGCGACCCGGTCAACGTGGAGGTCGACGTGCTCGCGAAGTACGTCGAACGGCTTCTGGCGAGCGGGGCGGCCCGATGACCGGCGTGCGGGTGGCGGATCCCGCGGGCACTGACGTCACCAGCACCGACGTCACCAGCACCGACGTCGCGGGCACGGGTCTCGTGGAGCGCGCCTTCGCCGAGCTCGCCGCCGGGCGCCCCGTGCTGGTGGCGGACGACGCCGGCCGGGAGAACGAGGTGGACGCCGTCCTGGCCGCCGGCGTCGCGACGACGGAGTGGGTCGCGTGGACCGTGCGGCACTCGTCCGGCTACCTGTGCGCGCCCATGCCGGCGCACCGGGCCGACGCCCTGGGGCTCCCGCTCATGGTGGAGCGCAGCGAGGACCCGCGCGGCACGGCCTACACGGTGTCGGTGGACGCCGTGGGCGTGTCCACGGGCATCTCGGCGGCCGACCGGGCGCTGACGCTGCGGGTGCTCGGCGACCCGCGCTCGGGCGCGCGCGACCTGATCCGGCCCGGGCACGTGCTGCCGCTGCGGGCCCGCCCCGGCGGCGTGCTGGAGCGGGCGGGGCACACCGAGGCGGCGGTGGACCTGGTGCGGCTGGCGGGCGGCTCCGGCGAGGTAGGTGCCATCGCCGAGCTGGTCCGGGACGACGGCGCCATGATGCGCCTGCCGGAGGCGCAGGAGCTGGCGCAGGAGTACGGGCTCGTGGTGCTGACGGTCGCCGACCTGGTCGCGTGGCGGCGGGCGCACGACGAGGTTCCCCCGGCCGCAGCCGAGGAGCCGGTGCTCGCGGACCCGCCCGCGGATCCCTGGGTGGAGCGCGTCGCGGAGGCCGCCCTGCCGACGGCGTACGGCGACTTCCGGGTGGTGGCCTACCGCGACCTGCGGTCGGGTGCGGAGCACCTGGCCCTGACGCCGGTGGCCCCGGCGTCCGCGGGGTCCGCGGCGCGGCGCGGACGGGGCGGGCAACCGGGCCGGGGTGGCGACCGGGCCCCGCTGGTGCGGGTGCACTCCGAGTGCCTCACCGGCGACGGCCTGGGCTCGCTGCGCTGCGACTGCGGCCCGCAGCTCGAGGCCTCGCTCCGGGCCGTGGCCGCCGAGGGCGGCGCCGTCGTCTACCTTCGCGGGCACGAGGGCCGCGGGATCGGCCTGGCGGCCAAGATCCAGGCGTACGCGCTGCAGGACGCCGGGCTGGACACCGTGGAGGCCAACGTCGAGCTGGGGCTGCCGGTGGACGCGCGCGAGTACGGCGCGGCGTCGGCGATCCTGGCGGACCTCGGCCTGGACGGCGTGACGCTGCTGACGAACAACCCGGAGAAGGTGACGGGCCTGCGAGCGGCGGGCACGGACGTCGTCGGGCGGCGCGGGCTCGTGGTGGGGCACGGCGCCCACAACCACCGCTACCTGGAGACCAAGCGGCTGGTGATGGGGCACCGCCTCGGCGGGGCCGACGTCGCGGAGCTGAGCGACAAGCACCACCAGAACCGCCACGAGAAGCAGGACGAGAGCCAGAACCAGAACGAAGGAGCATGCGCATGAGCGGGGCAGGAGCACCGAAGGTGACGGTCGACGGAACGGGCCTGCGGGTGGTCGTCGTCGCGGCGAGCTGGCACGAGCAGGTGATGGACGGTCTGCTGGCGGGCGCCCGTCGCGCGCTGGTGGCGTCGGGCGCCGAGTGGACGGAGCTGCGGGTCCCTGGCTCGTTCGAGCTGCCGGTGGCGGCGGCGCGGGCGGCCGGTGTCGGCGGGGGACCGGCCGCGGACGCCGTCGTCGCGCTGGGCGTCGTGATCCGCGGGGGGACGCCGCACTTCGAGTACGTGTGCTCGGCGGCGACGTCGGGCCTGACGGACGTGAGCGTGCGCACGGGGGTGCCGGTGGGCTTCGGTGTGCTGACGTGCGACACGGAGCAGCAGGCGCTGGACCGGGCCGGGCTGGAGGGGTCCAGCGAGGACAAGGGCGCGGAGGCCGTCGAGGCGGCGATCGCGACGGCGGTGACGCTGCGGAGCCTCGCGGGGACCGCGGTCTGACGTCGTCCGGCACGGCCCTCGGGTGTCACCGTCCGACGCGGCCGGCTGACGTGCCCGGGCGCCGTCCGAACCCGTCGGACGGCGCCCGCCGCTCTTCCCGAGCTGTTCTCACGAGAATTAATAGTGTGCCAAGCGGCTTGAAGACCACCCGAGACCTGGAAGCACACCGAACCAACCAGCCTCAACAAAGGGCCTGGAGATCGGCGCACGCGAAAGAACTGGCGCACGCGAAAGAGTCGGCCCGGTCGGCACATTGACCGGGCATGAGGACTTCACGTGCCCGGCGGGCAGCAGCAGTACTGATGACGGCGGCTCTGACGGGAGCGATGGCGGGCGGGCTCGTGGGCTGTGCCGACGCGGGCTCGGCCGGCGGCTCGGCGACCCCGGCCGAGGGCGCCGCCGGGGGAGCGCCGGAGGAAGCACCTGAGGCCGCGGCCGAGGAGACCTCCGACGACCTGCTCGAAGGGTTGCCCCAGGGCGGCGTGGCGTGCGTCGACTGGGTGCGCTTCCTCGATCCGGTCGAGGCGGCCTCCGACGCCGGCGCCGTGCTGCGGGGAACCGTGGTGGAGCGGGACGGCACGGCGCAGATGTTCGGCGTCGAGGCGCACCGCTGGCTGTTCGAGGTGGACGAGGTGCTGGAGCGGCCCGACCCCGGGAGCTCGCGCGTGAACCCGGCCGCGGAGCCGCCGCCCGAGCTCGAGGTCTCGGCAGGGGAGCAGATCTCGATCGTCTCCACGCCGGAGACGTGCGGGGGAGCGGACAACCCGTATCCCGGTGGCGACCCGCTCGACCCGGCCACGGGCGCCGGCGCCGGCGGGGGTACGGACAACGGCACGGGCAGCGTGATCGTCCTCCTGTCCGGTTCGACGGACGACGGGTCGACCGACGAGCCCGTGGGCTTCCACCTGATCACGCCGTACCAGGGCGTCGTGGTCCCGGAGGCCGACGGATCGCTGCCGGCGGAGTGGCCCGCGACCCCGTGAGCGACCTGGCCTGCGTCCCTTCGGTACCCGCGCCGGACGAGAGTCTGGCCACAACGTGGGACGGCGAGGGGTAGTGCCCCCCTCGCCCGACTAGGCTGAGCAGGTGAAGACCTTCGAGACCCTGTTCGCCGAGCTGACCGAGAAGGCCGAGACCCGTCCCGCGGGTTCGGGCACCGTGGCCCAGCTGGATGCGGGAGTCCATGCCATCGGCAAGAAGGTCGTGGAGGAGGCCGCAGAGGTCTGGATGGCGGCCGAGTACCAGTCGGACAGCGAGACCGCGGAAGAGATCTCGCAGCTCCTGTACCACCTGCAGGTCCTGATGGTCGCCAAGGGACTGACCCTCGAGGACGTGTACACGCATCTGTGACCGGGCCCCGGGAGGGCTCGACCACGACCGGTCGAGCCCTCCCGGGAGACCCGGGTCCACCGATCCGTCGTACACCCCAGAGAGGAACCAACCACATGCTGCGCATCGCCGTCCCCAACAAGGGTGCCCTGTCCGGCCCCGCCTCCGAGATGCTGCGCGAGGCGGGCTACCGCCAGCGCCGTGACACCCGCGAGCTCGTGCTCGCCGACCCCGAGAACGACGTCGAGTTCTTCTTCCTGCGCCCGCGTGACGTCGCGGTCTACGTGGGCACCGGCACGGTCGACGTCGGTATCACCGGCCGCGACCTGATGCTCGACTCGGGCGCGGACGCCGTCGAGCACCTCGGCCTCGGGTTCGCCCGCTCGACCTTCCGCTACGCCGCCCCCGCCGGGCCCGGTGCGACCGACCCGGTGACCGAGATCGCCGACATCGCCGGGCGCCGTGTGGCGTCGTCGTACACCACGCTCGTGGCCCAGCACCTGGCGAAGCAGGGCGTCGAGCCCGCCGCCATCGTGCACCTGGACGGCGCCGTCGAGTCGAGCGTGCGCCTCGGCGTCGCGGACGTGATCGCTGACGTCGTGGAGACCGGCACGACCCTGCGGGCCGCGGGCCTGGAGGTCTTCGGCGACCCGATCCTGCGCTCCGAGGCCGTGCTGATCCGGCAGTCCGACGCCGAGCCGCCTGCCGGCCTGGACGTGCTGACCCGCCGCCTGGAGGGCGTCATCACCGCCCGCGAGTACGTGCTGATGGACTACGTGGTCCCCGCTGCCCGGCTCGAGGAGGCCGTGGCGATCACGCCGGGCAAGGAGTCCCCGACGGTCTCGGCGCAGCACCACAGCGATGCCTGCGCGGTGCGGGTCATGGTGCCGCGCAGCGAGACCAACCGGATCATGGACGCGCTGTACGACGTCGGGGCGCGCGCCATCATCGTGACCTCCATCCACGCCTCCCGGCTGTAGGACCGATGGGTGCCGGGTCGGGGAGCAGCGCGATCGGCCGCGGCCGGCGCGACGACCACTTCCGTACCTTTCGCGGCCGCTTCGGCACGCCCACGGCGTACGGGATCGCGGTGCTGTTCGCCGGCGGGTGCACGTTCGTCGCGCTGGCGGCGAGCGGCCCCGGCGCGGACGCCGCCAACCGGATAGCGATCATCGTGTTCGGGCTGCTGGGTGCTCTGATCGCCTGGCGGTTCGGTGCCGTGCGCGCGGTCCCGGACCGGTCCGGGCTCACCGTGGTCAACTACGCGACCAGCCGCCGGCTCACCTGGCCCGAGATCGTGACGGTCCGGTTCGGGCCCAACGACCCGTGGGTGCACCTCGACCTGGCCGACGGCGACGTGCTCGCCGTCATGGGCATCCAGCGCGCCGACGGCGAGCACGGCATGGCCGAGGCGCGGCGTCTGGTCGCCCTGATCGCGGAGCTGGGCGAGGCCGCGGAGCCCGACCACCGGTAGCCCCGGGAAGCGCGAGCCCGCGAAGAGAAAGAGCAGAGCGCCTGTCCCGACGGACAGGCGCTCTGCTCTTGGGTCAGGGAGCGTCAGCGGCTGCTGCGCGCCTCCCAGTGGGCCGGCCCGCGGCCGCGGGGGCCGCGCTCGCCGTCCGGACGACGGTGGTCGCCACCGCTGCGCGGACCCCGCTCGCCGCCGCGCGGTGCGCCACGGTCCAGGGTGATGCGCAGCGGCTTGCCGGCCACGCGGGCGCGGGCCAGGCGGTCGAGCGCCTCGTTGTCCAGCGGCGCGATGATGTCCACCAGCGAGAAGTTGCCGAAGATGTCGATCTTGCCGACGTCGGCCCCGGTGATGCCGCCCTCGCCCGTCAGGGCGCCGACGATCCCGCCCGGCTGCACACCGTGCGTGTGGCCGACGGCGATGCGGTACCGCGTGCCCCGTGCCGGACGGCGGATGCCGCGGTCGCCCTCGGAGCGGCCGCGTGCGGAGCGGTCGCCGGACCGGTCGTGCCGGTCGCCCTCGCGGGTGTTGCGCCGGGCGGCAGCGGCCTTGGCCTCGGCCCGCTCGCGCTCGTACTCCTCCTGCTCGGCGCGGGCACGCGGGCCGTCGTCGCCCACCGCGAGCGCCGCCATGGCGGCTGCGATGTCGATGGGGTCGGTGCCGGTCTCGTCGGCGTAGGCGCGGATGAGCTCGGTGTAGAGCTCGAGGCGGCCGGCCTCGCGGCGGGCTGCGACCTTGCCGAGGGTGCGCTTGACCTGGTGGGCGGAGACGTCCCGGGGGGAGGGGATCTCGACCTCTTCGAGCTGGGCGCGGATGGTGCGCTCGATGGAGCGGAGCTTGCCGCGCTCGTGCGGGGTGACGAAGGTGAGGGCCTCGCCGGTGCGTCCGGCGCGGCCGGTGCGGCCGATGCGGTGGACGTAGGCCTCGGGCTCGCCGGGGACGTCGAAGTTGACGACGAGTCCGATGCGGTCGACGTCGAGGCCGCGGGCGGCGACGTCGGTGGCGACGAGGACGTCGAGGGCGCCGGAGCGGAGGCGCTCGACGATCTTCTCGCGTTCCTTCTGGGCGACGTCGCCGGAGATGGTGGCGGCGGAGATGCCCTTCTCGATGAGGGCGGAGCCGACGTCCTCGGCCGCGCCGCGGGTGCGGGTGAAGACGATGGCGGCGTCGGCGTCGGAGGTGGCCAGGACGCGGGCCAGGGAGCCGACCTTGTGGCGGAAGGGCACGACGGCGTAGGTCTGGCGCACCGCGGTGACGGTCGAGGCCTGCCGGGTGACGGCGATCTGGACCGGGTCGGTGAGGTGCTGGTCCGCGACCTTGCGGATGGCGGGGGGCATGGTCGCGGAGAAGAGGGCGACCTGGCGCTTGGCCGGGGCCTGGCCGAAGATCTCCTCGACGTCCTCGGCGAAGCCCATGCGGAGCATCTCGTCGGCCTCGTCGAGGACGAGGAAGCGGATGTCGTCGAGCTTGAGGGCGCCGCGCTCGAGGTGGTCCTTGATGCGGCCGGGGGTGCCGACCACGACGTGGACGCCGTCGCGCAGGGCGCGCTGCTGGGGCACGTAGGGCGCGCCGCCGTAGACGGGCAGGACGCGGACGTCGTCGAGCTTGCTCGCGAAGGACTCGATCGCGTCGGCGACCTGCATGGCGAGCTCGCGGGTGGGGGTCAGGACGAGGGCCTGGACCGCGCGGAGGGCGGGGTCGACGGCGGCCAGCAGGGGCAGGCCGAAGGCGGCGGTCTTGCCGGTTCCGGTCTGGGCGACGCCGGTGATGTCGCGGCCGGCCAGCAGCTCGGGGATCGCGCGGGCCTGGATGGCCGAGGGCGTGACGAAGCCGAGCTCGGCGATGGCGGCCATGAGCGGCGCGGGCAGGTCGAGGCTCGCGAAGGTGGGGCCGGTGGGCTCGGCCGGCTGCGCCGGGGTGGGGTCAGCCGGGGTCTCGGAGTCCGCGCTGGAGCTCGTCGTCTCGGAGCTCGTGGTCTCGGAGGTGGTGGCGGCCGCGGGGGCCGTCCGGTCGCCGGAGTCGGCGGTGACCTGGTCGGTCTCCTGCTCGGCAGGCGCGATCAGGTCAGGGGTGTCGATAGACATGCAGTGCTGCACCGTTCGTCGTCGGGTGGGGGAGTCAGGGCCGAGGTGAGGGCCCTCGCGTCGCTCGCTCCCGACACACCTTCCCCGCAGCCGAGGCTGCGGGCCTGTCTCGCACGTTGCGTGCACACACGGGAAGACGACGAACTCCAAGGGGATGTGGCACCACTGTATCGGTTGTGGGCGCCCTGAGCACAGAGGCGGGGGGCGTGACGTGCAGCACCCGGGTGATGTCGTCCGTGGTGAGGGCGTTGCGGGCGGGGTCCGGGACGTGGCTGGTGGGGTGTGTCGGGGGCTGGTGCCGGGGTGTCTGGCGGGTGGTGGCCGGGGTGGTGCGCAGGGTGGTCCTAGCCGTGCGGACGGCGCGCCCGTGCGTATACGCAACGGTCGCGCCGTAGGATGGCGGCCGAGACGAACCGGCGTGAGCAAGGGCGGTGTGCGTGTCCACTGGGGCGGAGATGAGCTCCCGGGTCCTGACCGTGCCCAACGTGATCAGCATGGTGCGGCTGGCGCTCGTGCCGGTCTTCGCCGTGCTGATCGTCGTGGGCGAGGACGGCTGGGCACTGGTGGTCCTCGCGGTCTCGGGTGTGTCGGACTGGCTCGACGGTGTGCTGGCCCGTCGCCTGAACCAGGTCACGCGGCTGGGGCAGATGCTGGACCCCTTCGCGGACCGGCTCTTCATCTTCGTGACCCTGATCGGCCTGGCCTGGCGTGAGGTGGTGCCGCTGTGGCTGGTGCTGGCGATCGTGGCGCGTGACGTGCTGCTGGCGCTGACGGTGCCGGTCCTGGCCCGCCTGGGGTACGGGACGCTCAACGTGACGATGGTGGGCAAGGTGGCCACGTTCGCGCTGCTGTACGCGTTCCCGTTGCTGCTGCTCGCCGAGGTGCCAGGCTGGGTGGGTGCCGGTGCGCACGTGGTGGGCTGGGCGTTCACCTGGTGGGGTGTGGGCCTGTACTGGCTGGCGGGTCTGCAGTACGTGGCGCAGGTGCGCCGGCTGGTGGCGCAGGGATGACGACCCCGGTGGCCGGCGACGCGACCGACCGCACGGCGCGACGTCGTCCGGACGAGTCGATGACCCTCCTGCGGGAGGTCACCGAGCGGCCGCTCGACCCGGGGTACGCGGAGATGGCGCGGCGGCGCGCGGAGGCGGGCCAGACGGCCGGCCCGTTCGCGGGGCGCAGCGTGCGGAGCGTGGTGACGATGCTGCTGGTGGCGATGCTGCTGGGTGCGGTGACGGCGGTGGCGGTCCGTGACCTGCGAGCGCCGCAGCCGACGGTCACGAAGGGGCGGTCGGTGCTGATGGAGCAGATCCAGGACCGCAGTGCGCAGGTGGAGGCGTTGTCGGCGCGGGCGACGGCGCTGGATGTGCAGGTGGACGGGTTGCAGAGCAGTGGGCTGCTGCCGTCGGCGCTGCAGGAGGTCAACGAGCTGGACCGGTTGGTCAGTGGTGCGGTGCCGGTGGAGGGTCCGGGGATGGTGGTGTCGCTGACCGATGGTTCGGGTGGTGGGCTGGTGGAGCCGGGTGACGCGCCGGCGGAGTCGCGGGTGCGGGACGCGGACGTGCAGTTCGTGGTCAACGAGCTGTGGGCGGCGGGCGCGGAGGCGATCGCGGTCAACGACGAGCGGCTGACGTCGTTGTCGGCGATCCGGAACGCGGGGGACGCGATCCTGGTGGACCTGCAGCCGTTGAACGGTCCGACGTACACGATCGAGGCGATCGGGGACCCGGAGGACATGCAGGTGGAGTTCGCGCGGTCGGCCGGGCTGGGGTTCCTGCAGCTGCTGAGCGCGGAGTACGACATCAAGAACGACGTGCGCACGAGCGAGGGGATGTACCTGCCGGGTGCGGGCTCCCCGACGTTGCGGTGGGCGCGGGTGCCTTCGGGCACGGAGCCGGACGCGAGCACGACACCGAGCAGCACGGCAGGTAGTCCAGCAGGCACGGAACAGGACCGATCCGAGGAGGACAACGGATGATCGCGATCGTCGGGCTGGTGATCGGTGTGGTTGCGGGGTTGGTGCTGCAGCCGACCGTTCCGCTGTTCCTGCAGCCCTACCTGCCGATCGCGGTGGTGGCCGCGCTGGATGCCCTGTTCGGCGGGCTGCGCGCGATGCTCGACGGGCTGTTCGACGACAAGGTGTTCCTGGTGTCGTTCCTGTCGAACGTGGTGGTGGCCGCGTTCATCGTGTTCCTCGGCGACCAGCTCGGCGTGGGCAGCCAGCTCTCCACGGCGGTCGTGGTGGTGCTCGGGATCCGGATCTTCTCGAACGCCGCCTCGATCCGCCGGCACATCTTCAAGGCGTGAGCATGGGCCGGGACAAGAACGGGGCGGGCGCGAAGCCCGACAAGAGCGGGTCGAACAAGCCCGGGTCGAAGGTCTCCGGGTCGGCGGCGGCCGGGCCGAAGCCTGTCGCTGACGGCCCTGTCGCCGACGGTCCTGTCGCTGACGAACCGCTCGACGACGCTCCTGTCTCGGACGTCCCCGCGGACGACGAACCCGCGGCAGTCCCTGACTCGACCTCTGACTCGGCTCCCGAGCCGGCGTCCGGCTGGAAGCGGGTGGGGCAGCTCCTGCGCCCGCGCGGTACGCGCTCGGAGCTGCTGACGGGTCTGCTGTGCCTGGCCCTGGGGTTCGCCCTGGCGGTGCAGGTGGGGCAGTCCACGGGCGACCAGCTCAGCAGCCTGCGGCAGGACGAGCTGGTGCGGCTCCTGGACGAGGTCACGCAGCGTGCCGAGCAGCTCGACGCCGAGGTGTCGGACCTGGAGGAGATCCGGGACGACCTGCAGTCGGAGGACGGGCGCGACCAGGCGGCGCGGGATCTCGCGCAGCAGCGCGCGGAGCAGGAGGGCATCCTGTCGGGTCGTCTCCCGGCACAGGGGCCGGGCGTGCAGATCCACGTGGCCGACGGCGCCAAGCCGCTGGAGGCGCAGGCGCTGTTCAACCTGCTCGAGGAGCTGCGCAACGCCGGGGCCGAGGCGATCCAGGTCAACGGCGTCCGCCTGGTGACCACCAGCTACTTCGTGGACTCCGGCGGCGGCATCGTGCTCGACGGCGCCGCGATCGCCTCCCCGTACGAGTGGACGGCCATCGGCGACCCCGACACGATCGACCGCGCCCTGGAGATCCCCGGCGGCGCCCTGCCCCGGATTCGTGAGGAGGGCGGCGAGGCGACCACCACCACCTCCGACGAGGTACTGGTCGACGCCGTCCGCATCCCGGGTCAGCCCGAGCACGCGGAACCCGTGGCGCCGGGCGACGAAAAGTGACCCCCGCCACGTTCCTGACCTGCTCGGACACCGGCTGTGGGCCAACCTGCTGAACCGGCATGCGGAACCGCCCGCAGGTAGGTAGTTTTATCCGGGTTGGTTCCCGACATTGGTTTTCGCCGCTACCCCGATCGGGGTAGGTTGAGTGGAACCCGGACGATGCCCCGGCCGTTGTCCCAACGTAGTCACCCAGTTCCATCAACATCGCACCCGAGGAGACCTGATGACGGACCCCAGCGCCCATCCGGTCGGGCCCGATACCACGGCCAACCTGGGTCGCATCGCGTTCCCGACCTCCGACGAGCAGGCGCCGCGCACGGCCCTGAGCCCGGAGGAGGCGGCAGCGGTCGCCGCTCTGCCCCGGCACTCCGCACTGCTCATCGTGCAGCGCGGCCCCGGGTTCGGTGCCCGGTTCCTGCTGGACACCGGCCGTTCTGTCGCGGGCCGCAGCGAGCAGGCGGACATCTTCCTCGACGACGTCACCGTGTCGCGCAAGCACGCCGAGTTCGTCCGGGAGGGCGACTCGTTCGTCGTGCGTGACATCGGCTCCCTGAACGGGACCTACGTCAACCGGGGCCGGATCGACGCCGCGACACTCGTGACGGGCGACGAGGTGCAGATCGGCAAGTTCCGCCTGACCTTCCACGCCAGCCCGCAGTCGCCGGCCCAGTGGGGCCCGGGAACGCCCGCCCCGTGACCACCGGCGCCGCACGCGACCATGACCGTGACCGTGCGCACGGTCATGACGCGGACCTCGACGCGCCCTGGCCCCGGGGAATCTCCCGGCAGGCCACGATGCGGATCAGCGACGTCCTGCGTGCCCTGGGCCAGGAGTTCCCCTCCGTCTCGCACTCCAAGCTCCGCTTCCTGGAGGAGCAGGGCCTGATCGAGCCCGTGCGGACACCGTCCGGCTACCGCCAGTACAGCCAGGCCGACGTCGAGCGGCTGCGGTTCGTCCTGACCGAGCAGCGCGACAGCTACATGCCGCTGAAGGTCATCAAGGAGCGCCTGGCGGCGATGGACGCCGACCCCGACTCGGCCGAGCACCCCGCACCACGGCTCGCCGCGAACGGGTCACCGGCGCGCCGCCGCTGGACCGCCCCCGCCGTGGCCGAGGCAGCGGGCGTCACCGAGGAGTTCGTGCAGAGCCTGGCCCAGGCCGGGCTCCTGCCCACGTCGGGCAGCACGTTCGGGCCCGGCGCCGTCGAGGTCGTACGCATCGCGGGAGCGCTCGCCGAGTTCGGCGTCGAGCCCCGCCACCTGCGTACCTTCCGCACCGCAGCCGACCGGCAGGTCACCCTCGTGGACCAGGTCGTCGCCCCGCTGCGCAGCCAGCAGGCCAGCGCGGGCCGCGGCCGCGCCGCGAGCATGGCCGGCGAGATGGCCGAGCTGTTCACCCGCCTGCACACCGCGTGGGTCCGGCAGGGCGTCGAAGACCTCGGCTGAGCCGGAGGCGCAGTGCAGGGTGCGGGCCGGGGGACGAGGCACGCGCCCGGAGCGGAACCGCAGGCTCAGCCGACAACAAGCAGAGGCTGAGCGACGCGACCGTAAGTTTTGCCGTCGGCGCACCCGCCCGTGACCAGGAACTTGACCCGAGCGCGCGACGAGCGGTGGCAGGACGCCGTACGGTGAAAGCGTGAGGCCGGACGACGTGCCGATGGTCCCCGTGGAGATCCTCGGCGTTCGACAGCAGCAACGCGATCAGGAGATCGTCGTGCTGCTGCTGGACAGCGCCGCAGACCTGGCCATCCCGATCGTCATCGGGGCGCGCGAGGCCAGCGCCATCGCCATGGCGCAGGCCGGCCTGGCCACTCCCCGCCCCATGACCCATGACCTGCTGCGCGACGTCCTGGGCGCCGTCGGCGTGGCGCTCGAACGGGTCGAGATCGTCGCCCTGGAGGGCGGCATCTACTTCGCCGAGCTCGTCCTGAGCAACGGCGTGCACCTCGACTCGCGCGCCTCGGACGCGATCGCGCTGGCCGTCCGCACCGGCAGTCCCGTCCTGTGCTCGGCGGAGATCGTCGCCCTGGCCGGCGTCGAGATCGTCGACGTCGACCAGCAGGCGGAGGTCGAACGGTTCCGCGACTTCCTCGACCACGTCACACCCGAGGACTTCTCCGGCCCACCCGGCGGCGGGTCCCAGGGGGGTGGGCGGGCCGGCTGAAACGCGGCTGCACCGCGACACGCCGAGACGTTTCACGGCGCGCATCTTTGAAATCACCTTCGACGCGCCATAGCGTGGTCACGACACCCCAGGAGGCACAGTGAACACCAGCGGTGAGAGAGCCACACGCGCTACGGTCCCGCACGGCGCGCAGGGTCTCCTCTTCGGTGAGGACCTGACGGAACAGGACGCCACGACCGGCTACCGGGGCACCACCGCGTGCCACATCGCCGGGATCACCTACCGGCAGCTCGACTACTGGGCACGCACCGGACTCGTGGAGCCGAGCATCAAGCCCGCCACCGGGTCCGGCACCCACCGGTTGTACAGCTTCCGCGACATCCTCGTGCTCAAGGTGGTCAAACGCCTCCTCGACACCGGCGTCTCCCTCCAGCAGATCCGCACCGCCGTCACGGCCCTCCGGGAACGCGGCGTCGAGGACCTGGCCCAGATCACCCTGATGTCCGACGGCGCCAGCGTCTACGAGTGCACCTCACCGGACGAGGTCGTCGACCTGGTCGCCGGCGGACAAGGCGTCTTCGGCATCGCCGTCGGGCGTGTCTGGCGCGAGATCGAGGGCACCCTGGCCGAGATGCCGACCGAGACCCTGGACCCGGGCGAGCCCGGCGAGGTCCCCGAGGTCGAGGGCGACGAGCTCGCCCAGCGCAGGGCCGCCCGGTCCGCCGTGTGACACCCGACCGAACCGCCCCTTCCTGACCCGCTCCTGACCCTGCCGTCTGGCACGGGGCTGCCACCGCACCCCGACCAGGCGGCCTGCTGTCGTCGCGGCCTGCTCACACACCCGGTCGGGCGTAGCCTGCGAGCATGCAGCTCACCTTCCACGGACACGCGTGTGTCTCCCTCGACCTGGCCGGGGATCGACCCGACGACGCAGGCACGCTCGTCATCGACCCCGGCACCTTCAGCGACAGCGTCACCGCGCTCACGGGCGCCCGGGCGGTCCTGATCACCCATGACCACTTCGACCACGTCGACGCGCCCGCCGTCGTCGACCACCTCACCGCCGCGCCCGACGCCCAGGTATGGGCCACGGGCCCCGCGGCGAGCGCCCTGCGCGAGGCAGGCGCCCCGGCTGACCGGGTCCACGAGGTCACGCCCGGGCAGGTGCTCGACGCCGCGGGCGCGCGGGTCACGGTGGGTGGTGGTGACCACGCACTGATCCACGCCGAGATCCCGCGTGCGGTGAACGTGACCTACCTGGTGGAGGTCGACGGCGGGAGCGTGTACCACCCGGGCGACTCGTTCGACGTGCCTGCGGCGCTGCCCGACGGCGGTCTGGACGTGCTGCTGGTGCCTGTGTCGGCGCCCTGGCTGAAGACGGGGGAGTTCATCGACTTCGCCCGGTCGGTACCGACGCGTGTCGCGGTGCCGATCCACGACGTGTTTCTGTCCGAGATCGGGCACGGCGCCGTGGGGCGGTGGCTGGACACGGCGCGGCTCGGCGGGGACTACACGTACACGCGGCTTGCGGTGGGGGAGTCGCTGGAGGTCTGATCGCCGGAGTGTGTTGCTGTGAGTGGACAACGTCTACTCACAGCATCGGCCGTGCGGAGCGGCCCTTGTCCTGCATACATCATGCCTGTCCGGCGTGGTCCGGTAACCGCGGCTATACGGAATTCCGGAGGTTCCGGAGGAACTCGTCGCGCTCCTCCGTCGTCAGTGGTGTCTTGAAGTCAGGCTCTGTGAAGTCGGCGAGGGCGGTTTCGGCCGGGACGAAAGGAACGCCGCACGCCAGCCACGGGCCGTTTTCTTGATCCGATGCGATGAGCGCCAGGTCCCAGGACCGTTCCGCCCATACCGACCAGCGGCCTGAGCTTCCGACGATGGTGAGGACGTCAGTCGTGAAGGTCAGTGCGCCCGTCGGATCCCCCTGCGGTTCGAAGGCGACCGCGTCGTAGTACGACGCGCCGACGACATGCGCGGCAATCCGGAAAGCGCCGTAGGCGCCGTAGTGCTTGTGGTAGTACGCGCCGCTCGGGTCGAGGGCGGCGACAGTGATGGAGGCGTCGCCGTACGCGTCGGCCAGGGCTTGAAGGACAGGTCCGAACGGTCCTTCGACGGCGTGGCCGTACTGACAGATGTCGATGTTCCCCGGGGTGTTTCGGAAGGGCCACGCGGGTAGCCGGCGTTCGACGTCGATGAGCGCACGAACCTCGTCGAGGATCTGCTCGTATTCGCGGTCGTTCCGCGGAGTTGTCGTGGCGTCGTTCATCCGGTGTACCCCAATCGGATCTCAATGGTGTGCTTGCTCGATCCAGCAGGCGTGAAGTCGGCAGTCCATCCCGGGTAGTTGCTGGAGTTCTTCCGTCGTAGGACGTACTTGGAATCGTCCTTCTGGAGAATCTGCACCTTGCCGTCTGCCGAGGTCCGGGAGATCCAGCCCTGATTCGTCAGTGTGTCGGTGAACTCAGCGTGCGACGCGCTGGTGCCGATATTACGGATCGAGCCGCCCCTGGTGAGGTCGACATAGGTTCGCGAGTCCCCGATCAGGGCTGCAAGGCCCGGGATGTCGTCCGCGTCGCGAGCAGCCGCGTTCTTGGTGAGCAGATGCTCGATGTTGATCGAGCCGCGCTCGTCGGCGGCGGCAGCCGCGAAACGTTGCCGCCGGGCGGCCCACCATGCCGAAGGGTTCGTCAACAGGTCGTCGGCCGTGGTGCGCAGGATGCGGCCCGTGGCGGCGCCCGCGAAGTTGCCCGGCAGGAACGTCAGGGCGACGCCGGCGGTGTCGGCGGCGAGCTGGGCCGGTGTCGCCGTGGCGAAGTAGTCGCGGGTGGCCTGGTTGGGGTTCCGGACGAACGTCGCGATGCCCGCGGACTTGTCCAGGCCCCAGGTCAGGACACCGGAGACACCGAGGGCCAGGCCGAGGGACCCGCCGGACAGGACCACCAGGGCAGCGATGCCCGCACCGATGGCGAGCTGGGTGACCAAGGGCTGGTCGTGCCACCAGTCGGCCAGGGAGTCGAGGACACCGGCGAGCCAGTCGCCGCTGTCGGGGACGGCGTCCGGAGCGGCGTCCGGAGCGGCGTCCGGCTCGGTGGTGGGGTCGGTGGTGGGGTCGAGGCTCGGGAACTCGAAGTCCGGGTCCAGGGACGGGAAGTCGTCCGGATCGAACGTCGGCAGGTCGCTGGGCAGCTCTCCGGGGCCGGGTCCGAGGTCGAAGACGTCGTTGGTCGTGGTCCCGATCTCGCGGGCGGTGGCGGGCGCCGCGGCGAACACGAGCCAGCCCAGCCCGGCGAGGACGACGGCGGCGGCCAGCCTGCGCGCCCAGGGATGGGTGCGCGCGGAGGCGTGCTCGTAGGCGAGCTCACGCAGCGCCCGCTGACCGGAGACGAGCGCGGCACCCCGGGCCGCGGTGACACGGCGCGGCTCCGGGGCGCCCGGTACGCCGCCTGCCGGCGCGAGAGGCTCCTGCACAGGCTGCCGAGCGAAGCCCGCGAGCGCCAGCCCCAGGTCCCGCACCACGACCCAGACCAGCGCCGTGACGGCGCCGAGCACCACCTGGACGGCCGCGGGCGCCGTCGGGGCGGGCCGGGTGACCCAGCCTGGTGCGGGGCGTCCGGTGAGACCTGCGGCGGGACGGGTGGCGAGCCGGGCGGCGTCGACCAGGAGGCACAGGACGACCAGGGTGAGGAAGACCGCGACCCGTCCGTGCCCGTGGCCCAGGAGCGACCAGGGCACGCGGAGCCACCACGGGATGGTCGTGGTGTCCGGGTCGAGCCAGGCGGGGGTGCCGTCGTCGCCGGGCAGGGCGCTGAACAGGTCCTGGCCCGCGTTGTACATCGCGTGGTCGGCGATCGCGGACCACAGGGCCACCACCGGCAGGACGCCGAGGCAGATCCCGGTCAGGCGTCGCCGGGCCTGCCAGGCTGCGAGCGCCAGTCCGAACAGGGCGGTGACCAGGGCGGTGATGATGGCGTGGCCGCCGAACTCGGCGGCGGTCGTGGGTGCCAGGAGGTCGCCGTCGGCGTTCATGGTGCTGGGGATCGGCGGGAGGCCGAAGGTGACGTAGCCGGGCGGGAGGACGACGTCGGTGGGTGACGTCTGGAGGAAGCCGCCGAGGCCGGCGTTGCCGGTGGCGAGCGCGGTGCGGCGCAGGCTCTCCTCGACGGCGAGGAACGCGGTGCCGGACGCGAGGCCGAGCAGGAGCCAGTCGATGGTGGCGAACCGGGCGGCGCGGCGTGGTGCGAGCAGGGTCAGGACGACGACGGGGACGAGCTTGCCGACCTCTTCGACGATGCCCGCGATGGCGATCTCGGCGCCGGCCTCGGACACCCCGAGCACGTCGAGCCGGGCGACCTGGGTGGCGAGCGTGGTGGTCAGGGCGCCGATGCCGACGGACCAGGGGACGCAGGCGGTGAAGAAGCCCAGGTACCCGGACCAGGTCAGGGACGTGGTGCGGGACAGGGCGAACCAGGCGACGACGACCCAGAGGCAGCCGAGGTAGGCGCGCAGGCCCGACCGCAGCTCGGGCAGGAACAGCCACAGTCCGGCGAGCCACAGGAGCGACCCGGCCAGGGCGACCGTGCGGGTCACCGCCCAGGTGCGGGCGAGGCGGGGGTGCGCCGTCAGCCAGCGGGACCGGCGCTCGGCGAGGTGCTGCCACCACTCCCGCGCCTGTTCGTGCTGCGCGGCCTCACGCCGTGAAGGTGCACGAGACGCAGCGCGCAGCACGCCCGGCCCTGCCCCCATGCCGCAACCCCTCGTCCACCCGCCCCGTGCACGTCGGGAGCACGCTATCGGTGCCGGGCGTCCTGGGCGAGGGCTGGCGGGTCTGTCGCGGCGGGGTACTGCGTTACAGCAGGGGTCGCAGCGGGATCAGCAGGTACTCGCCGATCTTGGCCACCGCGCCCCGCTCCTCCCACTGGGCGAGGGTCAGCTCCTGCGCGTTGGACAGGTCCATCGCGAACACGTCCTCCATGCGGGAGGCGAGGCCCGGGTCGACGATCTCGAGGTTGACCTCGTAGTTGCCGGTGAGGCTGAGGCGGTCGATGTTCGCGGTGCCGATGGTGGTCCAGCGGCCGTCGATGGTGGCGGTCTTGGCGTGCACCATGGCGCCCTGGTACAGGAAGATCCGCACGCCGCCGCGCAGCAGGGAGGCGTACTGGCCGCGGGCGAGCCAGTCGGCCACGACGTGGTTGGAGCGGTGCGGCACCAGGACCCGGACGTCGACGCCGCGGGCGGCCGCGGCGAGCAGCGCGGCGTGGATGTCGTGGTCCGGGATGAAGTAGGCCTGGGTGATGTAGACGTGGTGCGTGGCGCGGTCGATCGCGTCGAGGTAGATCCCGCGGATCGGGAACACGAGCTCGGACGGCGCGTTGCGTGCGGCCTTCAGGTGCGGCAGCCAGGTGCCGGAGCCGATGTCGGCCAGGATGGGGTGGCGTGGCTTGCGGTGCCGGTTCCAGAAGTCGACGAACGCGTTGCGCAGCTCCCACACCGACGGGCCCTCCAGCCGTACGTGGGTGTCGCGCCACTGCGTGGCGTACAGGGAGCCGATGTTGTACCCGCCGACGAACCCGATCTCGTCGTCGACCACGAGGATCTTGCGGTGGTCACGCCCGGACTTGCGGACGTTGAGGTAGGCCATGCCGGGGCGCAGCGCGGGGAAGCGCAGCATGTGCACGCTGGGCGGGAAGCGGAAGAACGAGTAGGGCACCACCAGGTTGGCGAAGCCGTCGACGATGACGTAGACGTCGACGCCGCGGGCGGCGGCGTCGATCAGCTCCTGCTTGAACTGCTGCCCCACCTCGTCGTTCTTCCAGATGTACGACTCCAGCATCACGGACTTGCGGGCCCCGCGGACGGCGTCGAGCATCGCCTCGTACAGGTCGGCCCCGTAGGTGTAGACCGTGGTGGCCGTCTCGTCGATGTTCTCGGTGAGCGGCTTCTCCGTGGGGAACTTCGACGTGAGCGGGTGGATGCGCCGTCGGACCATGTCGGTCACGGTCAGCGCGACGGCCGCGCCTACCGGGACGGCGGCCGCGACGATCGCCGCGCGGGTCGCGAGCGAGCGGGCACGCTGCATGAAGTCGGACGGGATGTCCAGCGTGAGCTTCGGAAGGTTGCCGGGGATCTTACGTGAGGCCACCCGCTCACGGTACCCGGTCTCACCTGCTCGGACCTGGGATATCGAACGGGATGACCCCGCCGGGTGCCGCGGAAGCGTCGCGCGGGTGGCGTACGGGTCAGTGGAACGTCGTCGCGTAGTACGACTGGCGGTCCACGGTCTCGACGGTGACGTCCTGCGTGCGCTCGAGGTGGCGGCGCAGGTTGTCGGCGAACCGCAGCGAGTCGTCGTTGAACCGCGACACGTCGTAGGCGCACACGACCCGGTGCTTTGCGAGGTGGCCGACGAGGGCGTCGATCATGTCCATGAATGTGCGCGTCGCGCGCCGCCCGGGGTGCGCGAGCGTGAACCCGATGTACCACAGCGCGCCGCGCGCGGCGTGCTCGGGGTAGCGGGCGGCGAAGAACTCGGGACTGACCCAGGGCACCGCGGCGAGGTCCGTCGCGAGCGTCGTCAGCCCGACCGCGTCCCCCTGGTCGTCGCGTACGAGGAGCTTGGTCACGCGCGGGTCGGCCATCTCCGCGTCGAACTCCTCCCGGTACAGCACGTGGCGGGCAGCGGCCCGGGTGCGCAGCGGCTCGAAGGCGTCGAGGTAGAGGTTCCAGAAGCGCTCGGCGTCGTCGCCCTCCACGACCCGTTCGAAGGTGACGTCAGCGCTCACCGTCGGTCTCCTGCCACCCGGTGCGCCGGAACGTCGCGACCACGACCGCGCACACGGGCAGCGTGACGCAGGTGATGCCCGTGACCCGGCGGCCCTCGGCGCGGTACCGGCCGCCGCGCGTCGCCGAGAGGTCCTCCAGACTGTGCGTGAGGTCGGCCGAGACCTGCTCGTGCGACGGGCCCTCGTGCTCGACGAACAGGCCCGCACCGGTGCCGTCGTCGCGCCGCGACCACGCGACCCCGGCCCAGGCCTCGTGCCCCGGCAGCGACGCGTGCGCCCTCGCGTACACGCAGTACAGGAGGTCGCCGTGGTCGCCGCGCAGCTGCGCGGGGCCCTCGACCTCCACGACCCGGCTGCCGGGCGGGACGATCGAGCTGAGCCGCACGAGGTTGAAGTCGCTCACGCCCGCTGCCGCCAGGGCGGCGTCGAACGCGGCCAGGGGTGTGCGCCCCGATCCGCTGCCCGCGCTCACGCGGATCGTCAGGGGTTGCGTCATGTGTTCCTCACCGAGGGGTTCTGTCCGGGCCGGCCGACGTCGCCGGCCCGGCCCGCCGCGACGTCCAGGAGATCGAGCACCGAGCGCAGCACGGCGTCGGGTGCCGCACGGCCCTTGGTCAGGAAGACGGTGCGGCCCAGGCGGAGGTCCGCCCGGTCGGTCCGGCTGACCTCCGCGCCCGTGTAGACCACCAGCGGCACGCGCCGCAGGCGTCCGTCCCGGCGCAGGTCGGCCACGAGCTCGCGCCCGCTGCCGTCGGGCAGCGTGAGGTCGAGCACGACGAGGTCCGGGTCGGCGCCCTGGCTCAGGGCGTCGCGCGCCGCGTCCACGGAGCTCGCGGTCGTCACCACCAGACCGGCGTTGCGCAGGACGGTCGCCACGACGGTCCGCAGCTCCTCGTGGTCCTCGACCAGCAGGACCCGGCTGTGGTGCGGCTGGCGCCGGATGACGTCCCGGACGGTCTCCACGATGCGGTCGGGGTCCACGGGCTTGACGAGCCAGTCGTCCGCGAGCGCCGCGGTCTCCAGGGCGTCGTGGGGGCGGGTGCCGGACAGGACGACGACAGGGACGTCGGCGGTGGCGGCGGACTGGCGCAGCCGGCTGAGGACCTCGGCGCCGCTGGTGCCGGGCATCGCGAGGTCGAGGACGATCGCGGCGGGGTGCTCGGCCTCGACGGCGGCGAGCGCCGCGCGTCCGTCGGTGAGGCCGATGACGTCGTACCCGCGTTCCTCGAGGACGGTGCGCAGGACGTCGACGACGTACTGGTCGTCGTCGACGACGATGACGCGGGTGGCGGCGTCGTCGGGTGTTCGTCCGGGTGCCTGGGCGGGGCGGGGGGTGGCGCGCCGCAGGGTGAACCGGAAGCTGGAGCCGGTGCCCTCGCCCTGGCTGACGGCCCAGAGCCGGCCGCCGTGGCGTTCGACGATGCTGCGGGCGATGGTCAGGCCGAGTCCTGAGCCGCCGCGTTCGCGGGTGTCGGACGCGTCGACCTGCTCGAAGCGCCGGAAGACGGCTTCGAGCTTGTCGGGCGGGATGCCGCGGCCTTCGTCGTCCACGCGGATCTCGACGAGGTCGCCGACGGGGGCGGCGGTCACGCGGACGGTGCTGTCGGGCGGGGAGAACCGGACGGCGTTGCCGAGCAGGTTGGTCAGTGTCTGCACGATGCGTTCGGGGTCGGCCCGGACGATCTCGGGGGAGGTGATGGGTTCGAGCGTGATCCCGGCGTCGTCGGCGAGGACGGCGACCTGTTCGACGGCGGCGGCGACCAGGGCGTCGACGGGGTGGTCGGCCATCTCGAGCTGGGTGGTGCCGGCTTCGAGGCGTTCGGTGTCCAGGATGTCGTCGACGAGGCGGCCGAGGCGTTCGCTGCTGGTGAGCGCGACGCGGACCATGCGCGCGGCCTGTTCGGGCGAGTCGTCCAGGGCGTCGCTGTCCAGCAGGGAGAGCGCGCCGCGGATGGCGGTGAGCGGGGTGCGCAGCTCGTGGCTGACGACGGACACGAACTCGTCCTTGATCCGTTCCATCTCGCGGCGTTCGGTGACGTCGCGGAAGACGACGACGGCGCCGCGGATGGCCTTGTCGTCGCGCAGTGGGCTGGCAGTGACCTCGACGGGGACCTTCTTGCCGTCGGGGCGGAGGTAGACGTCCTGCTCGGCGGTGACCGTGATGCCGTCGCGCAGGGCCTCGGTGATGTAGCAGCCCTCGGCGGGCAGCGGGCTGCCGTCGTCGGCCGGTGCGTGGAAGGT
Source organism: Promicromonospora sp. NPDC050262 (assembly GCF_040655935.1). NCBI lineage: Bacteria > Bacillati > Actinomycetota > Actinomycetes > Micrococcales > Promicromonosporaceae > Promicromonospora > Promicromonospora sp. NPDC050262. The sequence continues at coordinate 321,319 of NZ_JBFAKX010000003.1, forward strand.
GGCGTGGGCGTCGCGTCCCACCAGGTCGCCCGCGGAGGCCCCGAGGGTGTAGGCGGCGGCGGTGTTGACGAAGGTGACGTGGCCGTCCGGGTCGACGCCGTAGATGCCGTCGGCGACGGACTCGAGGGTGCGTTCTCGTTCGCTCGCGAGGGAGCGCAGCTGGGTGGTGCGTTCCCGGACGCGTCGTTCGAGGCCGTGGCGCAGTGACTCGTTGTCCACGACGACGAGGATCTGGCGTGCGACGACCGCGACGAGCACGGCGACCCAGAGTGCGTTGGCGACCGCGGGCAGTGCCTGGTTGCCGGTCTGGACGACGCGGACGAGGGCCGCGGCGAGGAACAGGCAGAACGTCACGACGGTGCCGAGCACGGGCGTGCCGGCGTCGGCGCGGCCCGCGACCGGGCTGCCGGACGCGGCGGGGTGGCGGGCGGCGAGCGCGATGGCGATGTAGCCGCCGGCCCAGGCGGCGTCGACGGGGCTGCCGAAGGTGAAGCCGCCCGCGGCGGACAGGAGCGCGAAGGCGACGTCGGCGACGGCGTAGAGCACGAACCCGCCGCCGACGAGCACGAGCGGTACGCGTTCCGCGGTGTTCGAGCGGGTCATGACCTGGACGGCGAGGGTGGCGAGCAGCGCGTCGACCACGGGGAGCGCGTAGGCGGTCAGCGCGGGCTCGGCCTGCGGTGTGTCCGCCTGCAGGGCGAGGGCGAACAGCGCGATGTAGAGCACGGAGCCGCCGACCACGACGCTGTCCAGCAGCATGCGGACGAGCTCCTGGCCGCGCGGGCGGACGGCGGGGAAGAGCGAGAGGCCGACGACGCCGAGCAGCAGGGCCGCGATGTAGGCGGCGTCGCCGGTCTCGGGGTCGCCGACCAGCCCCGAGTAGACGTTGCCGGCCAGGCCGACGACCGCGCCGAGGGACAGCAGGAACCAGGCGCGCCGACGCCGGCCCGTGGACCGGGTCGCGCGCTGCGCGCAGCTGAGGGCCGCGGCGACACCGGCGCCGGCGATCGCCACCATGGAGATCTGCTCGCGCGTCGCCTGGTCCAGAGGGCTCAGGAGAGCGAGGACGAGCAGCACCACTGCGGTGCCGGAGACCCAGCACCAGCGCAGAAACCTGTCTCGTGACTGCGCAGCACCGCGCTGCGACACCATGTGCCAGAGAGTAATTCACCCAGGCCGAACCCGCAGATCAGCGTGGTGCCCGACGACCGGGTCAGCGGCGCCAGCCGAGGAGGTCTGCGATCTGGTCGGGCAGCGTGAGCGGGTCGAACGGCTTGGCCAGCACCCCGGCGACGCCGAGGTCCTCGTACTGCCGCCGCTCCACGGGCTGGACCTTGGCGGTCAGCAGGATCACGGGGACGCTGCGCGTGCGGGGGTCGTCCTGCAGCCGGGCGAACGTGGTCGGTCCGTCCATGGTGGGCATCATGACGTCCAGCAGGACGGCGTCCGGCGGGTCCGCGCTGCACAGGGTGATGGCCTGCGCCCCGTTGGAGGCGACACGCACCGACCACCCCGCGACCGCCTCGAGGCCGGTACGCACGACGTCCCGGATCGCCTCGTCGTCGTCGACGACCAGTATCCGGCGGTTCAACGCCCGACCGCCGTGGCGGCCGTGCCGGATGCCGTCGGACCGAGTGTCCTCACCATGTGCCGTTCGTCCTTCTCGCGGGCTCTCATCGTGCCACGGGTGGTGAGTGCCCGCGCTCCGCCGAAGGGCAGATGACGGCCCACCACCGCGTCGGGGAAGGGTGCCGTGCCTCATTCGATGGCGGCCGCCAGGGGATGCGACCGGATCGCGGCGGCGAGCTCGCCCTCGATGCGGTCGAGGTAGACGCCGGTGGTGGCGATCGACGCGTGCCCGAGCAGCTCGGCGACCACCTTCACGTCCCACCCGTCCGCCACGAGCAGGGTCGCGGTGGTGTGCCGCAGGGCGTGCGGTGTGGCCTCGCGCTGGTAGGGCGCCGGCATGCGCCTCACGGCACGGGCCAGCAGCGCACGGATGGCCTGGGTGTCGATGCGCCGTCCGCGCCACGACAGCAGGAGCGCACGCTGCGCGTCGTCGTCGTGGGGGCGCTTGGCGGCCAGGGTGGGCCGCAGGCGCGTCAGGTAGTCCTCCAGGGCGCGCGCCAGCGGCGGGGACAGGGTCACCGTGCGGGTGTTGCCACCCTTGCCGCGGATGCGCCAGGTCGTGCGTTCGGGCTCCCGCGCGACGTCGTCGACGTCCGTGCGGGCCAGCTCCGACACGCGCGGCCCCAGGACCAGCAGGAGCGCCACCACGAGCCGGTCCCGCAGCGCGAGGTCCTGGTCGGTCCGCGCGGGCGTCTCCGCCGGGCCGGTGGCCAGCAGGCTGCGCGCGGCGCTCGCGGACAGGGCCGTGCGGGCGGTGCGCAGGGTGCCGCGCACCTTGGCGGGCGGCGCCGCCCACTGCATGGGGTCGGCCTGCACCCAGCACTCCCGTGCGGCGTAGGCGAAGAACCGGGTGACCGACTGCCGGAACCGGTTGACGGTCGCGGTGCTGCGCCCGGGCCCGGCCTTGCGGTCCGGGTCGGTGTACCGGGCGTCGGGCGCGGACTGGTACCGCACCAGCACGGAGTCGACGTCGGCACCCGTGACGTCGTCGAGGATCCGCTCGCGGCCCGTCAGGCGCCCGAACTCCGTCACGTCACGCGTGTAGCTGCGCGCCGTGGCGGGGGACAGGACACCGCGGATCGTCTCGACCTCGACCGCCGCCAGGTAGCGGCGGGCGGCTTCGTCGACGGTGATGCGCTCGAGGCGCGGAGGAGCGACCATGACCGCCACCCTAAGCGGGACCACTGACACTCCCGATATGCCGGAATATGCCGCTGACCTGCGACGGGACCACCGCCGCCAGCCGGCGCGGCCTGGACCCGAGCAGGCCCCACGACCCGCGGTCCTCACGAGGCCGCGGCGGCGCGTCACCACCAGCACCACGGCGCACGGCCCCACCACGATGGAGGCTGACGGGAGCGTGGGCGTCGCGGGTCGCGTGTCAGCCCCGCGTGGTTGAATCCGCTCGTGCGAGCGATCCTCTTCGACGAGTTCCAGGGCCCCACCTCCGTCCGAGAGGTCCCCGACGTGACGGCCCCCGACGGCGGCGTCGTCGTCCGCGTCCACGCCACCGGTCTGTGCCTGAGCGACTGGCACGCCTGGGCCGGCCACGACCCCGACATCCCCGCCCTGCCGCACGTCCCGGGCCACGAGCTCGCGGGCACCGTCGCCCAGGTGGGCGCCGGCGTCACCCGGTGGCGCGAGGGCGACCGCGTCACCGTGCCGTTCGTCAGCGGCTGCGGCACCTGCGAGTGGTGCCGCACCGGCCAGGCCCAGGTCTGCCCCGACCAGACCCAGCCCGGCTTCACGCACTGGGGGTCGTACGCCGAGCTCGTCGTGCTCAACGCGGCCGACGCCAACCTCGTCGCCATCCCCGAGGACGTCACGTTCGAGGCGGCCGCGAGCCTCGGCTGCCGGTTCGCCACCGCCTACCGGGCCGTGGCCGGGCGCGCACAGGTCCGCGCAGGGGAGTGGGTGGTGGTCGTCGGCGCGGGCGGTGTCGGGCTCAGCGCCGTCATGATCGCGGTGGCCCGCGGTGCGCACGTCATCGCCGTCGACCGCTCCGCAGGGGCCCTGGACGCCGCCCGCCGCGCCGGGGCCGAACACACCGTGCTGGCCGACGGCCTCGACGTCCCCGCCGTCGTCCACCAGATGACCGACGGCGGCGCCCACGTCGCGGTCGACGCCGTCGGCAGCGAGCAGACCTGCGCCGACGCGATCCTGAGCCTGCGCCGACGCGGCCGCCACGTCCAGGTCGGGCTCTTCCCGCCCGTCGACGGCGGCCCCCGCGTACCGATGGGGCGGGTGATCGGCTGGGAGCTCGACGTGCTCGGCAGCCACGGCATGGCCGCCGTCGACTACCCGGAGATGCTCGACCTCGTCGCCTCCGGCGCGCTACGGCCCCAGGACCTCCTGGACCGCGTCGTCGGCATGGCCGAGGCGGCCGCACTCGTGCCGACGATGGACTCCGCACCCCGTGCCGGGATGGTGGTGCTCGACCCACGGCGGGCGTGACCGGGGCGCTCGCGGCTCGCGGGCTGGCGTGGCTCGTCCAAGCGGCTCGTCCAACTGGCGGGGCTCCGTCAGGCGGCTCCGGCTCAGGTGGCCCAGCGCAGCAGCGCGTCGAGCGGGGCCGGCACCCGGTCCAGGGGGAGCGTCTCGGCGAGGCGGCGGCCGTAGCGTTCCTTGCGGCCGCCCTTGGAGCCGATGAACCGGTGCAGCTGCTGGGTGGTGGTGCGCTCGCGCTGTGCGGGCTGCCCACGGAGCCGCTCGAAGCTGCGCAGCTCGCCTTCCGCCTCGATCAGGGCCAGGAAGCCGTCGGTGCCGACCGCCCGCATGAGCTCGTCCTCGAGGTCCCGGTCGCACCGGAAGAAGCCGTGCTCGGACAGGGGAGTGGTCGCGACCTCAGGGCGGAGGCCGACGCGGTCCAGTCCCTTGATCACGAAGCGCTCCTCGGCGGCGTCGTACAGGCCGCCCACCCGCACGGTGCGATCTGTGTCGGGTGGGCTGACGTCCGGCGGGCCGGCCGCGTGCTCGCGCGCCGGGTGCTCACCGGACAGTGCGACCAGGTGGTGGACGATGTTGGTGATCCCGCCCATGGCGACGACCTGCACGCCGAGGCCGGCGAGGGGGAGGCTCAGCCGTGCGGCGAGGGTCTCGACGGCGACCCGGTCGCTCTCGCCCTCCACGAGCACGGCGGTGCTCGTGGAGGCGGCGAGTATCCCGGCAAGGTTCATCGTCTCGGAGCGTATGCCTCGGCCGCGGGGGATCGCCGCTGAATTCCCGGGGTGCTACCGTGTTGATCTTCGTTGATGTGTGAAGACAGTTGTGTTGCGCTATACACAGTGCTTTAAGTTTCTTGCGCGTCGGATGCCGGTGGGGGCGGGGCTGCCTTGGGCGGGCTGAGGAACCTGCCGACGAAGCGTTCTGCTTGGGCGTGAGACGTCCCATCGGAGATCGACGCGCCGCCGACCGCCGACCGCCGGTCGCACGCGGTGCGGTTGCTGATCTCGTCGCTGATCTCGTCGCCCGATCACCTTCGAGGCCCGACTTTCTTCGCTTTGACGGGGCTCAAAGCGAAGAAAGTCGGGCCTCGAAGGGAGGGGCTGGCCACGGGCGGCTCGGTGGGCCGCCTCAGAGGCTGGTGGTCGCGTTCGGCCGGCCGGTGCCTCGATGCGCCGCGCCTGGGGGTGTGGGTTCCAGGCTGCCTCCGCGCCGAAATGACATAATGTACATTATCGGATCTAGCGAGGATCTGGCACGGTAGGTCCTGGATCTCAGCACATGCACCGATCTCGGCGGCAACTTGTGCGCCGTGCCCAACTGTGTCGGTGCGCCAGGATCCCATCGTCATCCAGCCTCACGACCCCCGCTGGCGGCGTGAGTTCGACACCCGGCGGGTCGCGCTCGAGCCCGTGCTGGCCGGCCGCCTGGTCGCACCCGTCCGGCAAGGCGCCGCTGATCGGCGAGCTCATGGACGATGCCCGTACGTGGCGCGCACCAGAACCTGGCGTTCACCAGGCCCGCTGACATAACGAAGCCCTCGGCGGCACGGGCCACGATTCTCAGGACGGCACCGTTCCCACGACGGCCAGGCTGCCCGTACCGGCACAATCGCCGGGTGACCTCTCAATCCGTCGTCCCTGACCTGGCCGACACGCTCCGCTGTCGTCCCACCGTGCGCCTCGGTGACGACGTCGACCCGGGCTGGCGCGACGCGCTCACCGCATGGGCGCGCTCGCACGGGCTGGAGGTCACCGACGGGGACGCGACCCCCGCGATCACGACGGATCCGGGCCAGGTGGTGAACGCTGCCTGGGTCCACTCCCCCTTCGCGGGCGTCGAGCACCTGGCGCCGGCGTTGCCGGACGACGTGCTCCTGACCCGCACCACCGGCACCATGCCCGGGCGGATCGCCGAGTACGTGCTGACCTGGTCCTCGCCGAACGCTGGCAGGTGGCCCGCTACCTCGCGCAGTCGACGACGGCGACCTGGGACGCGTCGAAGCCACCCGCGTCGCCCGACCGTCGCACAGCCGTCGTGGTGGGCACCGGCGCCATGGGCGCGGCGATCGCCGGGACGCTGGCGACCCTCGGGTACCGCGTCGTCGGCCTGAGCCGGACCGGCCGCCCCGCCCGCGCCTTCGACGCGGTACTCCCCCTCGCCCAGGCGTTCGACGCGACATCACCCGAACCCACGACATCCCGCGCGCCGTCGCCCACCGAACAGGTGTTCGACACCGCGCAGGCGGACGTCCTGGTGCTCGCACTCCCCCACACCCCGCAGACCGACGGCCTGATCACGCCCAGGCTGCTGCGGGCCTTCGAGCGGGTGCACCTGGTCAACATCGGCCGCGGCTCTGCCGTCCGCACCGCCACGCTCCTGGACGCACTCGACTCCGGCCGGGTACGGCACGCCACCCTGGACGTCGTCGAGCGGGAGCCGCTGGAGGCGTCGTCGCCCCTGTGGCGGCGGCCCGACGTCACGATCACGCCCCATGTCTCCGGGCTCACCCTGCCGTCCGACGTCGTGGCCGGCCTGGACGCGGCGCTGACCGCGATCCGGGCAGGTGCGCGTCCGGAGTCGGCGGTCGCCCGGGACCGCGGCTACTGACGGGACTGCCGACGGCCGCTACTGGCCGTCCTGACCGGACCCGCTGTCCTGACCCGGCGCGAACGGCCATTCCTCGAAGGCGCTGCACCGCCCGTCGTCGTCGAGCTCCAGGATCCACAGGTCCCGCCAGCGGTCCCCCGGCTCCAGGTACTCCACGTTCACCCGGACCACCGCCGTGGGCCCGTCGACGGCGATCACCTGTGCCGTCAGCGTGAACTCCTCGTCCGGCCCGTCGCGGTGGCTCTCCCAGAACTCCGCGAGCGCCGGGAGCCCGACGACGGGTGGTGCCCAGGGTGAGGGCTGGTAGGTGGCGTCCTGGGTGAAGAGGTCGGCGAGGCCGTCGGTGCCGGCCGTGCGCCAGAGCCGTTCGTAGTCGCGGATCCACGTCTCGACCGTGGTGCGTCGGGTCATCTGTCGAGGTTACTCAGCAGGTGCGGTCGAGGCCTGGGGTAGGTCCGGGTTCGTGGGCTGGGGTACGGGTCGGTCGATCTGGTCGGCGAGGTGCTGTGGGGCCTGGATGCAGTAGGAGTCGGTGAGCAGCTCGGTGAGCTCGTCCCAGTCGGTGTGCTGGTCGAGGATCAGGCCGACGACGTTGCTGCCCCAGTCGGCCTTGAAGTACTGCGGGCCGAGGTGCTGGAATGCCGCGACCTCGTCGGGCTCGGCGCGCAGGGTGATCCGGACCAGGCCGTCCTCGCCGCCGAACACGTGGGCGACGGTGGCGTCCCTGGTCTTCCAGGCGACGCCCGTCCAGGCGTCGTGCTCGTGGCACTCGGGCAGGCGTTCGAGGATCGCGGCGAGCCGCTGGACGACGTCGACGGGGACGGGTGCGCGTTCGGTCACGTGCGTGAGTCTTGCACCTGCCACTGACACGCCCGCCAGGGCGGTGTCAGTGGCGGCGGGTGTCGGTGACGGGCGGGTGTCAGACGAGCCCGAGCTCCCGGGCGCGGACCCCGGCCTGGAAGCGGGACCCGGCGCCGAGGGCGTCCATGAGCTCGGCGACGCGGCGGCGGTAGGTGCGTACGCCCAGTCCGAGCGTGCGGGCGGCGGTCTCGTCCTTGACCCCCTGGCTGAGCAGGTCCAGGACCTGGGGTGCGAGCTGGCGGATCTCGGCGATCCGGTTGTCGTAGACGTCCAGCTCGGTGGCGGACCGCCATGCGGCCTCGAACAGGGACGTGACGCCCTGGACGGTCTCGCGCTGGGTGATCACGCTGTAGCTGCGCTGCCCGGCGCGGACGTCGCCGGCGAGGACGACGAGGCGGCGGTCGAGGATGATCGTCTCGTTGATCTCGTCGCTCGTGATGCGGACCTGCGCGCCGTGGCGGTCGCGGTCCCGGGCCAGGCCCTGGGCGGCGACGGGGTCCAGCAGCAGCGCGGAGCGGTACACCTTGCGGATGCGGACGTCGCCGGGTCGGCGGATCCTCATCGCCTCGGCGAGCTCGCCCGATGCCTGCGCCCTGGCCCAGGTGGCGAGGTCGTTGGCTGCGCAGGCGACGTCGGTGGCGGAGGCCATCAGGTGCGCGGTGCGCTCCATGAGCTCGCGCTCGCCGTGCACGATGGTGACCACCTCGCCCGTCTGCATGACGTCGATCATGCCTGGCGGCGCGGCACCGCACCAGGCGCGGACGCCGGAGCGGCAACAACCTGCCATCGCCGCGGGATCGGGTGGGCGCGGCGTGAGGCTGGCTCCATGAGCACAGAGATGACCACTGAGACGACCGCCCCCACCACCTGGCAGCTCGGCGACCGCACGGTCAACCGCATCGGGCTGGGCGCCATGCGGCTGATGGGCATGCCCTGGGACGAGAAGCCCCGCGAACGCGGCTCGGCGCTCGCCGTGCTGCGCCGGGCCGTGGAGCTCGGCGTGAACCACATCGACACCGCCGCGTTCTACTTCACGCCCACCCGCTCGGCGAACGAGCTGATCAGCACTGCCCTGCAGCCCTACGGCGACGACCTGGTGATCACCACGAAGGTGGGCCCCGCCCGGTCGCGTGACGGGCAGATGGAGCCCATGGCGCGCCCCGACCAGCTCCGTGGCCAGGTCGAGGAGAACCTGCGCCAGCTCGGCCGCGACCACCTCGACGTCGTGAACCTGCGCTGGGGCACGCGGATGGCGGGCGAGGGACGCGCGGTCGAGTCGGTCGCGGAGCATTTCGGTGCCCTCGCGGAGCTGCGCGAGGCGGGTCTGATCCGGCACCTCGGCGTCTCCAACGTCCTGGCCGAGCAGCTCGCCGAGGCGCTGACCATCGCGCCGGTGGTGTGCGTGCAGAACCAGTACGGCCTCACGCACCGGGAGGACGACGACCTGGTCACCCTCTGCGGCGAGCGCGGCATCGCGTTCGTGCCGTTCTTCGCCGTCGGGGCGGCAGTCCCGGGTGCCTCGCCGGCGGGTGGCCACGACGACACGGGCCGGGCAGAGGTCGAGGCGGTCGCCGCGGCGCACGGTGCCACCCCGGCGCAGGTCCGGCTGGCCTGGACCCTGCACCGCGGCCCGCACGTCCTGGCGATCCCCGGCACGGGCAGCGTGGCGCACCTGGAGGAGAACGTCGCCGCGAGCGCCCTGCGGCTCACCGGGGAGGAGCTGGCGGTGCTGGACGGGATCGCCTAGTCCGGCACCTGGGGCCGGGTAGCGTGACCGCCGTGAGGATCGCGGTCACCGGCTCGACCGGCACGCTCGGCAGTCAGGTCGTCAATCTCCTGGCCGCGAGCGCCGGGCACCATGTCGTGGCGCTGGCGCGTCGTCCGGAGGTGGTGCCGGCGAGGTTGACCGAGCGGGTGCGGCGGTCGGGCGTGGTGACCGCGGTGCGTGCGGACTACGACGAGCCGGGGTCACTGGTGGCGGCGCTGGGCGGGGTCGACGTGCTGGTGTTCGTGTCCGGGGACGGTGAGGCCGCCCGGATGATGGTGCAGCACCGGAACGTGGTGCGGGCCGCCGTCGACGCCGGGGTGGGGCACGTGGTGTACCTGAGCGGGGTGGACGCCGACCTGGTCTCGCCGTTCTGCTACGCGTTCACCAACGGGTGGACGGAGCGGCTGCTGGAGGGCAGCGGGCTGCCGTTCTCGTTCGCTCGGGCGTCGTTGTTCACGGAGTTCTTCGCGGCGTTCCTGCGTCCGGCGCTGCGTTCGGGTGAGCTGCGGGTCCCCGCCGGGGGCGGTCGGGTGTCGCTGGTCTCGCGGTCGGACGTCGGACGCTGCCTGGCGGCGCTGGCGCTGCTGCCGCCGAGCGGGCGACACCATGACCTGACCGGGCCGGCGTCGTCGACCCTGGAGGGCGTGGCCCAGGTGCTGAGCGGGATCGCGGGGCGGCCGGTGCGGTACACCGACGTGCCGCCGCCGGCCCTGGCCGAGGAGCTGGCCAGGGCCGGCGAGGACCCGTGGTGGACGTACGCGTACTGCAGCATGTTCGCCTCGATCCGTGAGGACCGCTGGGGCGGGGTGTCGCACGAGGTGCTGCGGCTCACGGGCCGGGCGCCGTTGTCGGTGGACGACGTCGTCCGCGCGACCGCCTGAGCCGGTCCGCACCACCCGGCGCTACCTGTCCGACGGGCTACCGGTACTGCGCGACGATCGGGCAGTCCATGGGGTCGGCGTGGCCGAGGCCGACGCGGTTGAGGTACTCGACGATGATCCCGTACGACTCGAACAGCCCGGTCTCGGTGTAGGGGATGCCGCGCTCGGCGCAGAACTCCTGCACGATGGGGCGGACCTGGCGGAGGTTGACGCTGGGCATCCGCGGGAAGACGTGGTGCTCGACCTGGTAGTTCAGGCCGCCCATGGCCCATGCGACGAACCGTCCGCCGCGGATGTTGCGCGAGGTGAGGACCTGGCGGCGCAGGAAGTCGATCTCGAGGTCCTTGGGCAGCAGCGGCATGCCCTTGTGGTTGGGGGCGAAGGTGGCGCCCATGTACACGCCGAAGGTGGCGAGCTGGACCAGCATGAAGGCCGTGCCGAGCACCGGGCCGAGGGTGAGCAGCACGAGGGTGGGGAACCCGATGAGCCGGATGCCCAGGAGCACGCTCTCCGCCGCGCGGTGCTTGATCGCCGGGGTCGTGGCGAGCGTCTGGACCGAGTTCGCGTGGAGCACCGGGCCGAACAGCGCCAGCATCGGGAAGAACAGCCAGCCTTGCCGCCGGGTGACCCAGCCGAGGAACCCGGTGCGCCCGGCCTCCTCCCCCGGTACGAACACGAGCGCTCCCGTGGCGATGTCGCCGTCCTTGCCGATCACGTTGGGGTTGCCGTGGTGCTTGTTGTGCTTGCGGTTCCACCAGCCGATGCTGAGCCCGACGCCGAGGTTGCCGATGATCCGGGAGAACCACTCGTTGCGCCGCCCGGAGCTGAAGATCTGCTGGTGGCCGCCGTCGTGGGCGAGGAAGGCACCCTGGGTGAACACGACGCCGAACAGCGCCGCCACCGCGAGCTGCCACCACGTGTCGCCCAGGGTGAGCAGCAGCACGAACGCGACCGCGAGGGCCGCCGTGAACGCGAGGGTGCGGCCGACGTACCAGCCGACGCGACGTCCCATCAGGCCCGCGGCGTTGGCGCGTTCGACGAGCTCGAAGTAGTCGTTGGTCTGCGCGTTGCGGGCCGTGCGTCGTTGGCGGGCCGGGCGGGGCGGGGCTTCGGTCGTCATGGGCGTCAACCTAGGAACACGGTCGTGCACCGCGCGTCCCCCGCAGGAGCCAATCTCACCCCCTACGCAGGTAGTGGGTCAGGGTCCTCGACGGGCAGGGTCGCGGTGAGCTCGAAGCCGCCGTCGAGCGTGGGGCCGGCCGTGACCGTGCCGCCGAGCGCCGCGACGCGCTCGCGGATACCGGCCAGGCCCAGGCGGGCGCCCGGGGTGGGCTCGTCGTCGCGGTCGGGGGGCGTGTTGGTGACGGCGACCCGCAGCTTGTGCCCGTCGCCGGTGATGGTCACGGCGATCGCGGAGCCCGGGGCGTGCCGCAGGGCGTTGCTCAGCGCCTCCTGGACCACGCGGAACGCGGTGAGCCCGACGACCTCGGGCACCTCCGTGCCGGCCTGTGCCTCCGGGTCGTCGGCGTCGTAGGTGATCGCCACGCCGGAGGCGCGGGTGGACTCGACCAGCCCCGTGACGTCGGACAGGCCCGGCAGGGGCGCGGTGGGCGCCGTGTCGTGGCCGCGCAGGATGCCGAGCAGCCCGCGCATCTCCCCCAGCGCACGCCGGGAGGAGGAGGCGATCTCCTCGAACTCACGCTGCACCGCCTCGTCGAGGCCGGGCTGCCGGTAGCGGGCCGTGGACGCCTGGACGGTGATGACCGACATGCTGTGCGCGACGACGTCGTGCAGCTCGCGCGCGATCCGGTTGCGTTCCTCCAGCTCCCGGCGCCGGCTCTTCTCGGCGGCGCTGAGCCGCTCGGCCTGCTCCATGCGCAGCACGCTCAGGCTCCACAGCCGCACGATCACACCGACCAGCGCGAAGCCGCCGCTCAGGGAGACCAGCACGACGCCGTTCGCGAAGGCCGACGGGTGCCCGCCGTCGTCGAGGACCGCGGGCGCCCACACGGTCAGCATCGCCCCGGCCGACCACAGGGAGGCCGCCCAGTACCAGGAGTGGCGCAAGGCCAGCACGAACACCGTCAGGCAGTGTGCGAGCAGCACCGTGACCGGCCACGGCCAGGGCCACTCGGGGCCGGCGCCGGCGGTGACGATCATCAGGGGCAGGGCGCCCGCGACCGAGGCGCCGAGCCCGGCCCACGGCCACCGCACCGCCAGGATCGCGGCGGCGCAGTTGACCAGCGTGAAGGCCATGGCGGCTGCCGGGTGGGTGCCGTACCCGGACGCGGTCACGGGCCAGCCGACGGCGACCAGCGTGACGGCCGCGATCGACACCAGCGACCACAGCCACACGACCTCGCGCCGGGCGATCGAGGCCGCGCTGACGTCCAGGCGGGTCAGCGAGCGCAGCCGGTTGAGGGAACGCGGCCGCGGCGGCGTCTCGGGTGGGTGATCCATCACCCGCAGGCTATGCGGTCGTGCCCCGCGGCGCGTCACCCGTACGACGGACCCGGCGTCATACTTTCGGGTGTCCGCCACCCCGTGTCTCCCGCCATCCGGGCAACGCTTTCGGGCAACGCTTTCGGGCCGCGCTTTCGGGTCGTGGTCGGCCTTCCGGTTAGGTTGTCCCCATGCCACCACCTCCCGACGTCGCCGGGCGCGACATCCGGGTGCTCATCGTCGACGACCAGTCGATGATCCGCGCCGGGTTCGAGGCCCTCCTGAACGCGCACGAGGGGATCACGGTGGTCGGCACGAGCGACGACGGCGCCGGGATCGGCGACGTCGTGCGGCGGGTGCAGCCCGACGTGGTGCTGATGGACATCCGCATGCCCAAGGTCAACGGCCTGGACGCCGCCCGCACGATCCTGGCGATGCCCGGCACCCCGCCCAAGGTGATCATGCTGACCACGTTCGACGCCGACGAGTACGTGTTCTCGGCGCTGCGCGCGGGCGCGAGCGGGTTCCTGCTTAAGGACTCGCCGCCCGAGGAGCTCACCCACGCCGTCCGGATCGTGGCGGCCGGCGAGGCGCTCCTGTCCCCCAGGATCACCCGGGCCCTGATCGCGGACTACGCCGCGCGCCCGGCCACGCCCGCCTCGGTGGCGGCCACCCTGGGCGGGCTGACCGACCGTGAGCTCGACGTCATGAAGGCCGTGGCCGCCGGACGGTCCAACGCCGAGATCGCGACCGAGCTGCACCTCGCCGAGCAGACGGTCAAGACGCACGTCTCGCGCATCCTGAACAAGCTCGCCCTGCGCGACCGGACGCAGATGGTGGTCTGCGCCTACGAGTCCGGCCTGGTGCGCGCCGGCCGCTGAGGGCGTGTCAGGAGGTACGCGTGTCAGGAGGTGCGGACGTACTCGGCGAGGTGCTGACCGGTCAGGGTCGGCTCACCGGCCTTGGCCCGGGCCACCAGGTCGGTGGGCGTGCCCTCGAAGACGACCCGGCCGCCGTCGTGCCCCGCGCCCGGGCCCAGGTCGATGATCCAGTCGGCGTGCGCCATGACGGCCTGGTGGTGCTCGATGACCACGACGGACTTGCCCGACGCGACCAGGCGGTCCAGCAGGGCCAGGAGGTTCTCGACGTCGGCCAGGTGCAGGCCCGCCGTGGGCTCGTCCAGCACGTAGACGCCGCCGTCCTCGCCCAGGTACGTGGCGAGCTTGAGGCGCTGCCGCTCACCCCCGGACAGCGTGGTCAGGGGCTGGCCGATCTTCAGGTACCCCAGCCCGACGTCGGACAGGCGCTCCAGGATCTTGTGCGCCGCCGGCGTCCGAGCGGAACCGGACCCGAAGAACTCCTCGGCCTCGGCCACCGACATCGCCAGCACCTCGGCGATGTCCTTCCCGCCGTCGGTCCCGCCGTCGCCGTCAGGGCCGTCGCCCGAGCCGCCCAGCTTGTACTCCAGCACCGCCGCCTGGAACCGCTTGCCCTCGCACTCCTCGCACGTGGTGGCCACGGTGTCCATGAAGCCGAGCTGGGTGTAGACCACGCCCGCACCGTTGCAGGTGGGGCACGCGCCCTCGGAGTTGGCGCTGAACAGCGCGGGCTTGACGCCGTTGGCCTTGGCGAACGCCTTGCGGATCGGCTCCAGCAGCCCGGTGTACGTGGCGGGGTTTGACCGGCGCGAGCCCTTGATCGCGGCCTGGTCCACCACGACCACGCCGTCGCGACCCGCGAGGCTGCCGTGGATCAGGGAGCTCTTGCCCGACCCCGCGACACCGGTCACGACGCACAGCACGCCCAGCGGCACGTCGACGTCGACGTCGCGCAGGTTGTGGGTGTTCGCGCCGCGGATCTCCAGGGCGCCCGTGGCGGCGCGCGGGGACTCCTTGAGCGAGGCCCGGTCCTCCAGGTGCCGGCCGGTCAGCGTGCCGCTGGAGAGCAGCTCCTCGACGCTGCCCTCGAAGCACACGGTGCCACCCGCGCTGCCCGCGCCCGGCCCGAGGTCGACGACGTGGTCGGCGATCGTGATCGTCTCCGGCTTGTGCTCCACGACCAGCACGGTGTTGCCCTTGTCCCGCAGCTGGAGCAGCAGGTCGTTCATCCGCTGGATGTCGTGCGGGTGCAGGCCGATCGTGGGCTCGTCGAACACGTAGGTGATGTCCGTGAGCGCCGAGCCGAGGTGGCTGATCAGCTTGGTGCGCTGCGCCTCGCCGCCGGACAGCGTGCCCGAGGGCCGGTCCAGCGACAGGTAGCCCAGCCCGATCTCGACGAACTTGTCCAGCAGGTGCTGCAGGTTGCCCAGCAGCGGCGCGACGGACGGCTCGTCCAGGCCGCGCACCCAGTCGGCCAGGTCGCCGATCTGCATGGCGCACGCGTCGGCGATGTTGACGCCCTTGATCTTCGACGCCAGCGCGGCCTCGGCCAGGCGGGTGCCGCCGCAGTCGGGGCAGGTGATGAACGTGACCGCCCGGTCCACGAAGGCGCGCAGGTGCGGCTGCAGCGCGTCGCGGTCCTTGGCGAGCATCGAGCGCCGCACCTGCGGGACCAGGCCCTCGTAGGTCAGGTTGGCGCCGCCGATCTTGCGCTTGGTCGCGTCCCGGTACAGGAAGTCGTGCCGCTCGGTCTCGTTGTAGTCGCGGACCGGCTTGTCACCGTCGAGGTACCCCGACTCCGTGAAGAACCGCACCGACCAGCCGCCCGCCTTGTACCCGGGCACGGTGATCGCGCCCTCGTTGAGCGACTTGTCCTCGTCGACGAGCTCGCTCAGGTCGATGTCCGAGACTGTGCCCCGGCCCTCGCAGC
Organism: Promicromonospora sp. NPDC050262; assembly: GCF_040655935.1. NCBI lineage: Bacteria > Bacillati > Actinomycetota > Actinomycetes > Micrococcales > Promicromonosporaceae > Promicromonospora > Promicromonospora sp. NPDC050262. Next base: position 336,760 of record NZ_JBFAKX010000003.1, read on the forward strand.
GCGGGCACATCCCGCCGTGGTACGTCGCCTCGCGCACGATCTGCTTCTCGCCCGTGGACGACGTCATCACCCCGCTCGCCGTACGGGCCGGGATGTTGAACGAGTACGCGACCGCCGGTCCGGCCGACGGCGTACCCAGGCGGCTGAACAGCAGCCGCAGCAGCGCGTTGGTGTCGGTCACCGTGCCGAGCGTGGATCGCGGGTTGGCGCCCAGCCGCTCCTGGCCCACGACGATCGCCGTCGTCAGCCCCTCCAGGAGGTCCACGTCCGGCCGCGACAGCGACGGCATGAGGCCCTGCACGAACGCGCTGTAGGTCTCGTTGATCATCCGCTGGGACTCGGCGGCGATGGTCGCGAACACCAGCGAGCTCTTGCCCGAGCCCGAGACCCCGGTGAACACCGTCAGCCGGCGCTTGGGGATCTCCAGGTCCACGTCCCGCAGGTTGTTCTCCCGCGCGCCGTGCACCCGGATCAGGTCGTGGGTGTCCGCCGGGTGGGCACCGGACGACGGTGCGTCCGTACCGGTGCGGGCGGTGGTGCTGGTGGCAGTGCTCGCCGTGTTCATGCTCGGCCTTCCGTGGCAGTGGTACCTGAGGCGGACACCAGCACGGGCCGGGGTCCCTCGGATGCTCCGGTGCCGGCCGGCGCGGTGCTCGTCGGCGCGGTGTCGGTCAAGTCCGTGTCAGTCAGCTCGATGTCAGTCAGCTCGATGTCGGACAGGTGGGTCCCGGCCGCCCGGAGGTAGGCCGCCAGCCCGGGGACGCACATGGCGGCCCGCTCAGAGCTGCTTGATGCGGACGGTGTTGCCCGCCGGGTCGCGGAACGCGCAGTCGCGGAACCCGTACGGCTGGTCGACCGGCTCCTGCATGACCTCCGCACCGCTGGCCTGCACCCGCTCGAACGTCGCCTCCAGGTCGGTGGCGCCCAGGATGACGGCGGCGTAGGTGCCCTTGGCCATCATCTCGGCGACCGTGCGGCGCTCGTCCTCGGTGACGCCCGGGTCGGCCCCCGGCGGCGTCAGCACGATCGAGGTGTCCGGCTGGTCCGCCGGGCCGACCGTGATCCAGCGCATGTCACCCTGCCCGACGTCGAGGAAGACCTCGAAGCCCAGCGCGTCCCGGTAGAACGCCAGGGACGCCTCCGGGTCGGTGTGCGGCAGGAAGGTCTGGTGGATCGTCAGCCCCGTGCTCTTGCTCGTCTGTGTGCTCATGACGGTCACGCTAGGTCCCGACCCGGGGGTCGCGCTTCTCGATTCCTGACGGGCCTGGTCACCTGCTTGGCGATACACGCCGGCAGGCCCGCGGTGTCGACCTGCGCGCCCGCGAGCACGGGGTCGGCGCGGTACACGCTCGGCGGCACCCCGACCAGCTCGGTGAACCGCGTGCTGAACGTCCCCAGCGACGAGCAGCCCACCGCGAAGCAGACCTCGGTCACGCTCAGGTCGCCCCGGCGCAGGAGCATCATGGCGCGCTCGATCCGCCGGGTCATCAGGTAGCTGTACGGGGACTCACCGTAGGCGGCCTTGAACTGGCGCGACAGGTGCCCGGCCGACATGTGCACCCCGGCCGCGAGCGCCGCGACGTCCAGGGGCTGGGTGTACTCGCGGTCCATGCGGTCGCGGACGCGGCGCAGGAGCGCGAGGGTGCGCAGGTGCTCGGCGTCGTCGGCGTTGTTCGTCACGCACGTGATGCTGTCATGTCGTGCCGCCTTGCCCGCGGCCGACAGCGCTCCGCCCGGCTTGTCAGTGGGTCAATGTACGTTGACCGGATGCCTCCCCCGTCGCGAGATCGGTCGCAGCAGGATGTGTTGGCCTCGGCCCTCGAGAGGTTCGGCCTGCGCCTGTCAGATGGCGCATCGCCCGCCGACGCTCGTTCGGGTGCGGGCGTTCATCGTGTGGTGCTGGCGGGTGGTGGCCGGGCGTATCTGAAGGTCACCGCCGCCGACGTCGGTCGCTCCCGCGCCGAGGCGGAGCGGGAGCTGAGGTTCTACCGCGGCGTGGCACCGGCTGCCCCCGTGTCCACGCCTGCGCTGCTGGACGTGCTGATCGTCGACGAGGGCGTCGCGCTCCTTCTCGAGGACGCCGGCGAACAGCTGGCCGTCACTGCCTGGTCCCGGGACCGGTGGCGATTGCTCGGCCGGGAGCTGGCCCGGCTGCACGGGATGCCACTTCCCGCGGGCGACTGGGGACGCGCTGACGACCTGTTGTCGGCGCTCGCGGTCTCGGACCTCGGCCCTGTCGTCGAGTTCTGGTCCGGTCATCTTCCGCAGCTCGATGACCTGCTCGAAGGCAGGACCGCGGTGGTTGACCGCCTCCGGACTGTGCCTTCGGTGTTCGTCCACGGTGACTGTCATACCGGGAACGTCGTGCACGAACAGGCTGGCGGGCACGGCACTCCGGTGTTCTGCGACTGGCAGGCGGCCGGTATCGGGCGGGCGACGTCGGACCTCGCGTTGCTCAGTGTCCGGGCTACCCCGTCGGGTGCTCGTGTCCCGGCCGCCCTCGTCGAGGAGTACCTGGCGCGGACCGCCCGACGAGGTGGCGCGCAGGACGTCGACGAGTTCCGTAGGTGCCTGGCGTTGGAGGAGCTGGCGATCCTGGTCCTCCAGTGGCCGTCGTACGCGGCCTACAACGGTCCAGCCGGTACAGCTCGTATCCGTCGGCGGGCCCGGGAGCTCGCCGAGCGGCTCAGCGGCTGAAGAACTGCAGGTAGTTGGTGTCGCCCCAGCCGTTGTCCGCGCCGTCGGCCTGGTGGCTGACGGCGACGGGGCCGCGGGCGTTGACCGCGACGCCGAACCTGGTGCCGTTGAAGTAGTCCCCGATGGCGACGTCGTTCAGGGGTGTGCTGGTGCGGTCGAGGGTCACCAGGCGGGCCTTGTTGCCGCTGCACGCGGTGCTGCTGGAGTCGGCGACGACACCGAGGGCGACGTAGGAGCGGCCTGCGGGTGCCATGCCGAGGCCGAGGTTGATGTGCTCCCGGCAGCGCACGGGCACGGTGGTGGGGAAGGTCTTGGCCCACACGGTGGTGGTGGGGCCCCAGCCCTGCGTGGTGGAGGTCTGCGTGAAGTGGCGGGTGCGGACGGACAGGTAGCGGCCGTTCCGGTAGGGCCAGACGACGCGGGTGTCGGTGGTGCCCGCGGCGAGCTCGGCGTCCCGGCCCACGGCGAAGGCGTAGGAGGGCGTGGAGCTCGTGGTCTGCTGCCGCCAGAGCTTGTCGCCCGCGGTGATCGTCTCGCGGCCCTGGCCGTCGCTCACGATGCGAGGTGCCCCGCCGGTGGGCGAGACGGTGCCGAGGGTCTGTGGTGCGGTCCAGGTGGTGGCGCCGGGGCGGAGCACGGTGCGCCGGACGGCCTGGGTGGTGGTGCCGGTGGCCTCGGCCCAGACGACGGTCACCTTGCCGGCGTCGTTGATGGTCGCGGCGAAGTACCCGTTCTCGGGCACACCGGTGACCGGGAGCGTCGTCCAGGTCCCGCCCCGCGGGTGCAGGCCCGCCATGAGGCCGTCGGGCGCCCGCCAGACGACGACCGCGTCGCCGTCGGTGGTGGTGACGAAGCTGGTGGCGTGGTCGAGCTCACCGATCGTCTCGGGCGCGGTCCACCGTCCGCCGACGAACTCGCGGGACACCAGGGACGAGTCGGGCCCGGAGGAGACGGCGATCCCGTACGCGCCGGACCCGGCACGGACGCTGCCGCCGTACCCGGGGATCTCGGTCGGGACGGGCCAGGTCCCGTTGTACGTCGAGCCCAGGCTGAGGACCTCGTAACCCTCGCCCGGCACGGGGTGCGCGACGGTGTGCACCCGGCCCGACTGGGATACCGCCGCCGACCAGGTGCCGCCGCTGCGCTGCGTGGGCCAGCCGGGCGCGGGGTCGCCGGGCGCGGCGTGCGCGGGCAGGGGTGTCGCCGCCAGCACCAGCGCTGCTGCCAGGGCGCCCACGATTCGTCGTCGCATCCGGGCTCGCCTTCCTCGGGGCCTCGTCGTCCTGTCGGCGGTCTTTCTTGGCGGTCTTCCCAGCCGAGGTTAGCCCGGGCCGCTCCCGGACGGGCCCGTGGGACCGGGTGAACTCCGCCGGATGGACGCAGCGGGTCAACGCAGGAACACCACACCAGCTCCGTAGGAACGCCGCAGGTCGGAGCGCCCGACCGGGAACAAATCGGGCCTCGTCGCACGTTATGGAAGCAGCAATGAGCAACTGTCCGATGTCTGTGGCCCAGGGTTCTCCCCAACCCTTGACGTGCGTCGGCGCACACGAATCTCCCTGGCTCGACATCCCGGTCCGTGAACCCGGCCCAGCACCCTCTCAGGGCGCTCCCGGTGATCCTGGATCGGCTCGCGCGATGCTGCTCACCCGGCCCCCTACGTATGGAGGACCACGTGACAACACCCGCCCCACTCCTGCGTCCTGTCCCCGACTCCCCTGACACCTCCGACGGCGCTCGCGGCCGCGCCCCGGAACCCGTTCCTGACCGTGCTGCCGACCACTCCGCAGGGAGCGCTGTCGACCGGCCCGCCGCCAGCCCCGCCGGCCCGCTGATGATCGTCGTGGGCGGCGTCCCGGGCGCCGGCAAGAGCACCCTGCTCGCCAACGTCGCCGCGGACGTCCCTCGCGCGGTGGTGCTCGACCCCGACCGCTACCGGCGTCGGATCGCCGCCCGCCTCCCGTCCTGGGTGCCGTACGTCGCCTACCGCTGGGTGGCGCACACCCTGCACGCCGTCGCGACCGTGCTGAGCCTCCTGGCCGGGCCGCGTTCGGGCCGGCCCCTGCTGGTGCACGACACCGCCACCCGCGAGCGCCGTCGGGAGCTGCTGGGCCTGCTGGCGCGGCGGTGCGGGTGGGACCCGGTGCTGGTGGCCGTGGACGTGTCGCTGGCGGAGGCCCTGGACGGGCAGCTGGACCGGGGCCGCGTGGTGCAGCCGGACGAGTTCGTGCGGCACTGGGAGCGGTGGACGGCGCAGCGTTCGCTGCTCGCGGCGGCGGCCGGCGGTCCGCGGGGCCCGTGGTCGGCGGTGCACCTGATGGAGCGGTGCGACGCGTTCGGGCAGGTACGTGACCTGGTCCGGCGGCGTTCGGTCGTGGTGGCTGCGCGCCGCCCGGAGCCGGCGCCTGGCGGCGCCCGGGCCGCCAACCCCTGCGCGGCCTAGCTCACGTGCCGGTCAGGAGCGCCTCCCGGAGGCTTTCGGGCAGGTCGGGCGGGACGTCGGGTGGCACGGCGAGGGCGTGCAGGGCGCGGCTGAAGTAGTTCCGGGCGGCGGCGGCCAGCACGACGTCGACGATCTGCCGGTCGGTGAGCCCGAGGTCGCGCAGCCGCCGGGTGTCCTGCTCGGTCAGCGCGGTTGAGTCGCGGCTGATGCGCTCGGCGAGCTCCATGGCGGTGACCTCGAGCTCGCTGAGTCCGGCGGCGTGGTAGTCGAGGGCGATGCGTTCGAGCTGGGCGTCGTCGAACACGGTGCGGGACTTGCGCCCGTGGGCCAGGCGGCACGCCTGCGACCGCAGGGCGCCTGCGGCGGCGAGGGTGACCAGCTCGTACAGGCGCAGGCCGATGCTGGGCACGATCGCGCCGGTCAGGTCCTCGAACGCGCGCTGCGCCTGCGGGTTGACGGCCATGACCCGGGTGTGGCTCGGCACGTAGCCGAGCTCGCGGAGATCCCCGGCGTACCCCTCGGCGCAGGCGCCGGTGGCCTCGGCGGGCTCGGGAGTCCTGATGATGGTCATCTTTGCAGCGTCCCACCGCCGTCGTCGGCCCGACAGCCGGTGGGCGGGTGAGATCGTCGCCCGCCCACCGGCGTCCCCGTCAGAGCCGCAGCCGGGTCACCGCCAACCGAGCGCCGGCGCCACGTGCTTGATGATGTTCTCGATGACGTGCGCGTTGTAGTCGACGCCGAGCTGGTTGGGCACGGTCAGCAGGAGCGTGTCGGCGGCCGCGACCGCCTCGTCCTCGCGCAGGTCCTCGACCAGTGCGTCGGGCTCGCCCGCATACGTCTTGCCGAACCGGGCGGGGCCGGTGTCGAGGTGGCCCACCTGGTCCTCGCTGTAGACCTCCATGCCGAAGTACTGCCGGTCGCGCTGGTCGGTGATCGGGAAGATGCTGCGGCTGACGGACACGCGCGGCTCGTGCTCGTGCCCGGCCTCGGCCCAGGCGTCGCGGAACCGCTGGATCTGCTCGGCCTGCAGCCGGTGGAACGGCACGCCGGTGTCCTCGGTGAGCAGCGTGGACGACATGAGGTTCATGCCCTGGGCGGCCGTCCACTCGGCCGTCGCGCGGGAGCCGGCGCCCCACCAGATGCGCCGGCGCAGCCCGTCGGAGTGCGGCTCGACGCGCAGCAGCCCCGGCGGGTTGGGGAACATGGGGCGCGGGTTCGGTTCGGCGAAGCCCTCGCCGTCGAGCAGCTCCAGGAACCGGGCGGTGTGCTCCCGGGCCAGGTCCGCGCCGCCGGCGTCCTTCGGCGTCGGCTCGTACCCGAAGTGCCGGTAGCCCTCGATGACCTGCTCGGGTGATCCACGGCTGATGCCGAGCTGCAGCCGCCCGCCGGAGATCAGGTCCGCCGAACCGGCGTCCTCCGCCATGTACAGCGGGTTCTCGTAGCGCATGTCGATCACGCCCGTGCCGATCTCGATGCGGCTGGTGCGCGCCCCGATCGCTGCCAGCAGCGGGAACGGCGAGGCGAGCTGCCGCGCGAAGTGGTGCACCCGGAAGTAGGCGCCGTCGGCACCCAGCTCCTCGGCGGCCACGGCCAGGTCGATCGACTGCAGCAACGCGTCCGACGCCGAGCGGGTGCCCGACGTCGGGTGCGGTGTCCAGTGACCGAAGGACAGGAACCCGATGTTCTTCACGCTGACCTCAACTCTCCCGGGGTGCTCGTCCCGTCCCGGGACGGTACGACCGTTCCCGAACCGTTATCGGCACGCGGGCATCGTTTCGAGCCCGTCGGACGTCTCTATCAGTGTGAGCAACAACGACGCCTTCCTCGACCGCACCACCTCCGCGCAGCCCGACCACTTCTACGGTCGCACCCAGCCGGAGACCGTGCGCTGGTGGATCCCCCTGGTGGCCTCCACCGGCGCGCTGCTCGTCCTCGTCCTGGGCACCGCTGCCGTCGTCAGCGGCATCGTGAACTCGGCGATCGGCAGCATCGGCTGACACGCCTGCCGGGCCACACCGACAGGCGTGGCCCGGCAGGAGCTCACACCTGCTTGCGCACCGCGTCCGCCACGGCGTCCGCGACCCGGTGGTCGAACACCCCCGGGATGATGTACGCGCTGTTCAGCTCGTCCGGCGCGACCACTTCGGCGATCGCCACCGCGGCCACCCGCAGCAGCTCCGTGGTGATGTCCGTGGCCCCCGTGTCGAGCAGCCCCCGGAACAGGCCCGGGAACGCCAGCACGTTGTTGATCTGGTTCGGGTAGTCGCTGCGTCCGGTCGCCACCACCGCCGCGGACTCGGCCGCCTCCAGCGGGTCCACCTCCGGGGTCGGGTTGGCCAGCGCGAAGACGATCGCGTCCTGGGCCATCTGCGCCACGTCCGCACCGGACAGGATCCCGCCCGCCGAGACCCCGATGAACACGTCGGCGCCCTTGAGGCCCTCCTGCAGCGTGCCCGAGAACCCGTCGACGTTGGTGTTGTCGACCAGCCAGCGCCGGTGCGGGTCGTCGGTGACCACGCCCGGGTGCAGCGCGCCGTCCCGGCCGAACGCCACGATGTGCCGTGCGCACTGCGCCTTGAGCAGCCGGATGATCGCGTTGCCCGCGGCCCCGACGCCGGACACGACGATCCGCACGTCCCCCAGGTCCTTGCCGACCACCTTCAGGGCGTTGACCAGCGCCGCCAGCACCACGATCGCCGTGCCGTGCTGGTCGTCGTGGAACACCGGGATGTCCAGCTCCTCGCGCAGCCGCGCCTCGATCTCGAAGCACCGCGGCGCGGCGATGTCCTCCAGGTTGACGCCCCCGTAGACGGGCGCGATCGCCTTGACGATGCGCACGATCTCGTCCGTGTCGGTCGTGTCCAGGCACACCGGCCAGGCGTCCACCCCGCCGAACTCCTTGAACAGCGCCGCCTTGCCCTCCATGACGGGCAGCGCGGCGGCCGGGCCGATGTCGCCCAGGCCCAGCACCGCCGTGCCGTCCGTGACCACGGCGACGGTGTTGCGCTTGATCGTCAGGCGGCGGGCGTCCTCGGGCTTGTCCGCGATCGCCAGGCACACCCGCGCCACCCCGGGCGTGTACGCGCGCGACAGGTCGCGGCGCGTCTTGAGCGGCACCTTGTTCGTGACCTCGATCTTGCCGCCCAGGTGCATCAGGAACGTCGAGTCGCTCGACTTGAGCACCTCCGCGCCCTCCACGGCGTTGACCGCTGCCACGACCCGCTCCCCGTGCTCCGCGTCGATCGTGTCGCACGTGACGTCCACGACCAGGCCGTGCGACGTCGAGTGCGCGATGTCCACGCCCATGACCGCCGCCCCGGCGTCGGCTACCGCCGCTACCACCGTGCTCGTGGCGCGCTGCGACGCGGCCACCTCCACGCGCAGGGTGATCGTGTAGCTCGGGCTGGGCAGCGACATCGTTGTTCTCCTCGGTCCTCCGGCCCTCATCGGCCGGCACGCGGCGCGCGGGCGTGCGCGCACCTGGAGATTCCTACCCCCGCGACGTGACGTGCGCCACACGAGCCCGCCATGCGGACGGTGCACCGGCGAGCTTCGCGCAGGAATGGGGCGTGCAGGATAGGGGCGTGAACGTCTCCCCCGACTCCCCCGCCCGCGACGACGTGCTGCGCCTGCTCGACGAGCACCTCACCGACATGTTCGCCACCTCCCCGGCCGAGAGCGTGCACGCGCTGGACCACACGGCGCTGCTCGCCCCGACGATCACCTTCTGGACCGCCCGGGACGACGACGGTGCGCTGCTGGGGTGCGGTGCGCTCAGCGAGATCGGCGGGACGAGCCAGATCGGCGGGCACGGCGAGATCGGCGGGGACGACGAGATCGGCGGGGACGACGCGAAGCCGGAGGGCGAGATCAAGTCCATGCGCACCGCCGGCCACGCCCGCGGCCGGGGCATTGCCTCGGCGCTGCTCGACGCCGTCCTGGCCGAGGCCACGCGACGCGGGTACGCGCGCGTGAGCCTGGAGACCGGGTCGCAGGACTACTTCGCGGCCGCCCGCCGCCTCTACGCCCGGCACGGGTTCGTCGAGTGCGGGCCGTTCGGGAGCTACACCCTGGACCCGCACAGCGTGTTCATGACCCTGGAGCTGCCGGCGGCGCCGTCTGCCGGGCTGCCGGTGGCAGGCTCGACTGCCGGCTCTGCTTCCGCAGGAGCCCCCGCAGGCTCGTGATGCGGTCCTCGTCCAGCCCGGCGTACCGCAGGTAGGCCACCGGGTCCAGCTCCGCCAGCCAGTCCAGCAGTGCCGCACGGCGCTCGCCGACGCGTTCGTCGAGCTGCCGGGCGGTCCACGTCTCGCCGCGGTGCTGCACCCAGGCGCCGCGTTCGACGTCGTAGGCCACGCCGCCGCCGCGGTGCGTGGTGCCGCGGAAGGCGCGCTCGTAGTCCTGCGCGATCGCCTCGTGCTCCACGCCCGTCAGCGACAGCAGCAGGGCGGTGATCATCCCGGTGCGGTCGCGGCCGGCCGCGCAGTGCACCAGCACGGGCCCGGGGGCGTCGGCGATCACCCGGAACACGCCGCCGAACAGGTGCGGGTACATCGCGGTGTTCGGCGCGTAGGAGCGCGGGTGGTCGAGCCAGGGGCCGCAGGTCTCCAGGAAGTGCGGGTCGCCGGGGTCCTCGGTCGGGGTGTTGTGCGTGACGAGCTCCCGGGGCCGCACGGCGTCGGGCATGAGGTCGTGCGCCTGCTTGACCTCGGCGGGGTTGCGCAGGTCGACGACGGTCGTGAGCCCGGCGTCGACGGCCTCCGCCCAGCCGGTCTGCGTCATGGGTTCGGGAGCGCCCGAGCGCCAGACGCGCCCTGCGACGGTGGTCCCGCCGTCCTCCAGCGGGAGGCCACCGAGATCGCGGAGGTTGACGGCGCCGTCCCAGACCTGGAGGTTCACCGGGTTGCTCATGTGCGGCATCGTGGTTGGGGGTCCACGGGCAGGTCAACGGGTAGAACTGCCCGTGGACAGCGCGTCCTGGTCAGGTGTCCAGGTCGCGCGTCCAACTCAGGCGTCGAGGTCGACGACGACCAGCGCGTAGTTGTCGGGGGCGCCCGCCGCCTCCACGGCGTCGGCGATCTCCTGCCCGACGGCGTCGGGGTCGCCCTCACGCGTCAGGAGGGCCGCGAGGTGGTCCGCCGCCAGGACCGCGTGGACGCCGTCGCCGGTCAGGACGAACCGGTCACCCGCCCGTACCTCGGTCGTGGCCAGGTCGGGTCCTGCGTCGGAGTGCCCGCCGGTCCCGACCGGGACGAGCGCCTGGTTCAGGAGGTTGCGGTCCTCGTGGGAGCGCGCCTCGTCCTCGGTCAGCCGGCCCTCCTCGATCAGCGCCGCGACCACCGTGTGATCCCGGGTGAGCCGCTCCGCCCGGCCGTCCCGCACGAGCCACAGGCGCGAGTCGCCGACGTGCGCGCTGAACAGCGTCGAGCCGACCAGCAGCGCGGCGGTCACGGTGGTGCCGAAGTGGTGCGGGTCGGGCAGGGTGGCCGCCTCGGCGGTGATCGCCCGGCTCGCCTCGGCCGTTGCCGCCAGGAGCGCGGCCGCGGGGTCGCCGTCCGCCGTCGTCCAGGGGGCGTCCACCGTGGTGCCCGTGGTGGTGCCCACAGGGGCATCCATCGCGGCGAAGGCGTCGACGGCCAGACCGGCCGGGACGGGGCTGCCGTGCGGCCCGAACCCGTCGGCGACGACGAACAGGGAGCCGCCCGCGTAGAGCGCGTCCTGCTGGGCCGCGCGGGCGCCCTGGCCGAGTCGCCAGGCGCTACGGGCGGTAAGCGTGGGGCCTGAGATCTGCATGATCGTCTCCTTCGTGCGCAGGTGTTCGACGACGGAGGCGACGATGTCGCGGCGTGAGGCCGTGTCGGCCTCGACCTGACGCCAGTACGCCCGCACCTGGTCGGCCGCCACACCTGCCGGCGCGGAGGCGACCGCACGGATGCGGGCCAGGGGCATGCCGATCAGCCGCAGCCGCGCGACCAGGCGGGCCCGGTCGAGCTGGGCCGGCGCGTACCAGCGGTACCCGGTCAGCGGGTCCACCCGATCCGGCCGCAGCAGGTCGAGCTCGTCGTACAGGCGCAACGCCTTGGGCGTCAGGCCGGACGTCCGGGCGAACTCGCCGATGCTCAGGTGCTCCACGTCGTCATCCTCGTCCCCGGCGCGGGTCGCCGGTGCTCAGGAGACTGGCGGTTCCCCCAGGGTGAAGGTCAAGGGGATCGAGATGCCGTTGCGTAGAAGCAACAGGTTGCGTCAAGGCGTGTGAAGTGCCGCTACCTGACACACTGCCGGCGCTTCACCGCCGCCGCGGTACCGCCACCCGGTCCAGGTCGGACGCGACCGTGAGCTCGCCGTCGAACACCGTGCGCGCCTCCCTCTCGAACTCGGTCGGGTCGGTGTACCGCTGCGAGAAGTGGGTCAGCACCAGGCTCCGGACCCCGCACCGCGCGGCCACCGTCGCCGCCTCCAGCGCGGTCAGGTGCCCGTGGTCGCGCGCGAGGTGCCGGTCGCGGTCCAGGTAGGTCGACTCGATGACGAGCAGGTCCACGCCGTCGGCCAGGCTCGGCACGGCGTCGCACATCCGGGTGTCCATGACGAACGCGAACGACTGGCCGGGCCGCGGCTCGCTGACGTCCTCCAGCCGGACCGTGCCGTGGGGCGTGCCGATCGTGCCCTCCTGGGCGAGGCGGCCGACGTCGGGCCCATGAATGCCCGCGGCGGCCAGCCGCTCCGGGACCATGCGGCGGCCGTCCGGCTCGTCGAGCCGGTACCCGTACGCCTCCAGCGAGTGGTCCAGCCGGGCCGCCCGCAGCACCGCGGGGCCGTGCAGCTCCCCCGGCACGCGGGGCACGACGCCGTCCCGGCTCAGCCCCTGCAGCGCGAGCCGCTCCTGGTGGTAGAAGGCGGTGGCGTCGCACAGGTGCTCGACCCAGCGGCGGCCCGACGCCGGGAAGGTCACCGGCACCGTCTGTGGCACCGCGTCCAGGCTGATGCGCTGCACCACGCCGGCCAGGCCCAGGCTGTGATCGCCGTGCAGGTGCGTGAGCGCGATCCGGGTCAGCGCCGTCGCGGAGATCCCCGCGTGCAGCATCTGGCGCTGGGACCCCTCGCCCGGGTCGAACAGGATGACCTCGTCGTCCCAGAACAGCACGTAGCCGTTGTGGTTGCGGGTCCTGGTGGGCACCTGGCTCGCGGTGCCGAGCGCGACGAGCTCGCGGCTCGAGACACGATGGTGGGCTGGACGCTGGAACACGCTCGCATTGTGTCCCGGCGAGCGGTCGTCGGCACGGGAAATCTCCCCGCGGAGCGTCCGGCAAGCCATCTGACACCTGCCCGATATCACCCGATAGCGGCGAGGGTCTTAACTTTCTAAAGATCACCCGCAGCCGGGCAAGACGTTCAGCGGGTCGCATCCGTACCGCGCCTGGGCCAGCACCAGCACGGCCCAGCCGAAGCCCGCCAGCATCGCGCCACCCACCAGGATGTTCAGCACCGGGTACGCCCCGCCCTGCAGCACCGGGGTCAGCGCGAGGCCTGCTCCGGCAAGCAGACAGCCCAGTGCCACAATGGTGACTGGGCTGGTCAGAGCGTCGGAAGTCGAGACCTGCAGCCACCCGAACCGATCACCGACCAGTGTCAGCGCGACGTACGGAAGAGCGAACGCGAGCGCCGCGATGGCGCGCCAGTCCATGACCGAAAGCTTCGCCAGCATCATGACCTCCCCTTTTGCCCTGCCCCGGACGGTGGCCAAACACCCACCGCAAGTGTTAATAATCGGGGGGCGGTCCGCTATCTTTGGTAGTGATTTTCACAGAATCCGACATATTCGTACGATCTCCACTTTCAGGACTCTCGCGCAGATGGCACCCTGTGGCGCGTCGTAGCGCCAACGGCGGCACGGCTGTCGAGAAAGGACGCGCATGGCGAGGGACGAACGCGTGGGCAAGCCCGCGTACGCAGCGGTGTCGACCCGGATCACCGGGATCCAGCTTGCTGGGGCACGCCTGCGAGAGATAGCCGTCGTGCGCGTCGACGAGCGCGGCGGGGTGGTCGACGAGTGGTCCGCGGTGCTGCACCCCGACGGCGCGTGGATCGCGCTGGCCGACGTCGCCGCCACCCTGCGCGAGCGCCTGTCGCAGATGGCGATCGTCACCCACAACGGCCGGCTCGGCATCGAGGTGCTGCGCAACGAGCTGTCCCACCTGGGCTGGGAGCTGCCCACGCTCGCCCAGCTCACGATCATCGACGCGAGCTACCACTACCTGCCCGGCCTGGTGCACCGCCGGCTGTCGGACTGCTGCACCGCCGCAGGGGTCCCGTACGAGGGCGGTCTGCCGAACTCCAGCCCGCTCAGCGAGGCGCGGGCCGTGGCCGGGCTCCTGGCCCGGTTCGTGCAGAGCGCGACCGGCCTGCCGGACCTGCCCGAGCTGCTGCAGGTCACGCTGCGCGCCTGGGTCTACCCGTGGCCGGAGGGGCCCACGCGGGCCGCCGACGCCCCGCGGCCGTGGCCCGGCCGTCGCGGTCCGGGCGTGCTGACGACGCTCGGCGGCCAGCCGCTGGCCGACGCGATCGCCGCCGTCGCGGACGTGCGCACCAACGGCTACCTGTCGCTCCTGGCCGAGACGCTCCAGGACGGCCGGCTGACGATCGAGACCGCCGCGGGGCTGGCCGAGGCCGAGCCGCTGTACCGGCTGACGCCCGAGGCGGCGGCCGCCGCCCGCAAGGCGTTCTTCGACGCGCTGGTGCGCCAGGCGATCGAGGCCGACCGCTACCACCTGGAGGCCCGTCAGGAGCTGTGGCGGGTCGCCGACACGATCGGCTGCGCCCGGGACTCGGTGATCGAGCCGATCGTCGAGGCGACGCCGGTGGACTTCCCCAAGCTGGTGGACGAGTCGGGGTCGAAGAAGCCCACCGACGGCCGCGGCCGGGCGACCCCCGCGCAGATGCGCGCCTGGGCCATCGCCAACGGGTTCGACGTCGAGGGCTACATCCGCCTGCCCTGGTCCATCGTGCGGGCCTTCGAGGAGGCGCACGCCGAGCCGGTGGACCGCACGATGCGCCAGACGGTGCGCGAGGAGCCGGCGGCGAACGAGCGCACCTCCCGCCAGGACTCGCGGTCCGCGCTCGGCCCGGAGCTGCGGCCCATCCTGATGCCGGCTCCGCGGACGGAATCTCGCGCTGACTCTCGCGCCGGGTCCAGGCCGCCGCTCGGTCCGGACCCGGACGAGGGCGTGCCGCAGCTCGACTTCGACCGGCTGGAGACGCCGCCGATCGGCAACCCGCTGGTCTGACCGGTCCGGTCACGCCCAACCGGTCGGGTGCCCTGGCAGCGTCGCCAGGGACCCGACCAGCGACGGCAGGGCTCAGCTGCCCGGGAACCCCTCGGGGTTCCGGGACTGCCAGCGCCAGGTGTCGGCGCACATGTCGTCGATGGTCTTGGTCGCGTGCCAGCCCAGCTCGGTGTTGGCCCGCGTCGGGTCGGCCCAGAAGGCGGGCAGGTCCCCGGCGCGGCGCGGGCCGATCTCGTAGGGCAGCTCGCGGCCGACCGCGCGCTCGAACGCCTTCAGCAGCTCCAGCACCGACGTACCGGTACCGGTCCCGAGGTTGAACGCGCGGGCGGGCTCCACCATGTCGTCCAGGTGCTCCAGGGCGGCGACGTGCCCGGCGGCGAGGTCGGTGACGTGCAGGTAGTCGCGCTCGGCCGTGCCGTCCGCCGTCGGGTAGTCGTCCCCGAAGACGGTCAGCCGCTCGCGCCGGCCCACCGCGACCTGCGCGATGAACGGCATCAGGTTGTTCGGGATGCCCTGCGGGTCCTCGCCGATGTCACCGCTCGGGTGCGCCCCGACCGGGTTGAAGTAGCGCAGCAGCGCGACCTTCCAGCCCTCGGAGATCTGCGCGATGTCCGACAGGACCCGCTCGATCATCACCTTGGTCTGCCCGTACGGCGACGAGGAGGACAGGTGCTCGTAGTCCTCCCGGTAGGGCACGGGGGCCTTCTCGCCGTACACCGTGGCCGACGACGAGAACACCAGCTTGGTGACCCCGTACTTCGCCATCGACGCGGCCAGGGCGAACGTCGAGTCGAGGTTGTTGCGGTAGTACTCCAGCGGCTTCGTCACCGACTCCCCCACGGCCTTGAAGCCCGCGAAGTGGATCACGGCGTCGATCCGCTCGTGCGCGAACAGCCGCTCGGTCTTGTCGGCGTCGGTCAGGTCGAACCCGTGGAAGGGGATCGCGCGACCCGCGAGCGCCTCCAGGCGGCCCTGCACCGAGGGCTTCGAGTTCGAGAAGTCGTCGACCACGATGACGTCGTGACCGGCGGCTACCAGGGCAAGGACGGTGTGTGAGCCGATGTAGCCGGCTCCACCGGAGACGAGAACGCGCATGCCTCCAAACTACCGGCTCGTCCGCACGTGCCGGTCATCGGTGAGACAGGCAGGAGCGGGACAGACGCTGGCGGGACAGACGCTGGCGGGGCGGGGAACGGCGGGGCGGGCACTGGTACGTTCGCGCGCGTGACGGTCCTTGAGGCGATGCTCCTGTTCGCGCTGGTCGCGATCCCCCTGACGATCATGCCGGGCCTGGACAGCGCGCTGGTGCTGCGGACCGCCGTCGTCAGCGGCCGCAGGCACGCCTACGCCACGGCGCTCGGCATCAACGCGGGCGTCCTGGCCTGGGGAGTCGCGGCCGCCGTCGGCGCGACGGCGGTGCTCGCCGCCTCCGGGACGGCCTACCGGGCGCTCACCCTGGCGGGCGCGGCCTACCTCGCGTGGCTCGGCGGCCGGATGCTGTGGTCGAGCTTCCGCGCCGGGCGGTACGACGCGCTGCCCGACGGCGTCGACGGCGCTCTGCCCGGTGCTGTGCCCGGTGCTGTGGCTGGCGTCCTGCCCGGCGCTGTACCGGGGGTCGGGCGTTCGACCTGGCGCTCCTTCGCGCTCGGCGCCACGACGAACCTGCTGAACCCCAAGGTCGGCGTCTTCTACCTGGCCACGATCCCCCAGTTCCTGCCCGACGGCGTGCCGCACCTCCTGATGGGCCTGCTCCTGGCTGTGGAGCACGACGTGCTCGGGCTGGCCTGGCTCGCGCTGCTGATCAACGCCGCGGGCCTGGCGAAGCGGTGGCTGTCCGGGCGCGCGATCGCGCGGGTGACCGACCGGGTGACCGGCGTCGTGCTGCTGGCCCTCGGCGGACGCATCGGCTGGAACGCGCTGACAGGGCAGGCCCGGGCGATCTGACGGTTCCGCACGGACCTGGCCGCGCAGCACGGACCTAGCCGCGCGCGGGCTGCCCGGTCTCCGCGCGGCCGGCCTCGGCGCGCACGGCGTCGAGCATGTCGTCCACGGAACCCGCCGGGTCGGTCACCGGTGCCTGGACCCGGCGGACGGTGCCGTCGGGCGCGATCAGGAGCGTGGTCCGCTTGAGCCGGTCCGTCCCGGCGGCCCGGAACACCGGCAGGCGCAGGGCCGACGCCGCCAGGCCGTCCTGGTCCGAGGCCAGCGCATAGGGCAGCTCGGCGTGCGCGGCGAAGGCCGCGAGCTGGTCGGGGCGCTGGGTGGACACGCCGAGCACCCGGGCGCCGGCGTCGGCGAGCGCCGCGGTGCGCCCGGCGTACGTGACGCACTCGAGCGTGCAGCCGCGGGTGCCGGGGATGTCGCTCCAGCCGGTGGGGTACCCGTCCGTGCCGGGGGCGTAGGCGCCCGGGAAGAGGAACAGCACGGTCCAGCGGTGGGGGTCCACGAGGCCGACGGCGGTGCCGTCGTGGGCCGTGAGCGTCACGTCCGGCACCCGCGTCCCCACGAGCGCGTGCACGCGCCGCGCCTCGGCGTCGCCGACGGCGCCCGAGACGGCGCCGTCGCCCATCACGTAGCGCGTCCCCCACTCCTGCAGCGCGACGAGCACGGGCACGAGCCCCTCGCCGCGGCGGGTGAGCCGGTAGTCGAACCGGGGCGGGTGCGCCGAGTACGGGACCCGCTCCAGGACGCCGTCGTCCACGAGCCGGCCGAGCCGCTCGGTCAGGGCTCGTCTGCTGAACCCGAGCTCGTGGGCGAGCGCGTCGAAGCGTGAGACGCCGGCCGCGGCCTCGCGCACGATCAGCAGGCTCTGCCAGTCACCCACGACGCCGAGCGACTGCGCGATCCCGCAGTCGGCGTCGGCCAGGTCCTCCTTGCGCATGCGCGCCATCCTCTCGTACGTCCTCGCCCAAGCCCATGCCCATGCCGTTGCCCATCCCCCCGGCACCCGGGCCGCGTTGCGCCCGCCGCCGTCCTTCTGCCACTGTACCGCCAGTGAGTTCCACAATGGAACTCACTCTCGAACCCATCGGCTCACCGTGGAGGCAGACCCATGACGACGACGGCCCCGACCGCCGCACGCTCCTTCTGGACCTTCTGGGCGGCCACGACGACCAGCAACATGGGGTCGGCGGTCACGAAGATCGCCCTGCCCCTGACCGCTGTGCTCGTGCTCGACGCCGGACCGTTCGAGACGGGACTGCTCGCCGCGGCGTCCTACCTGGCCTGGATCGTCATCGGGCTGCCCGCCGGCGCGATCGTGCAGCGCTGGCCGCTGCGCGCCACCCAGATCGTCACCGACCTCGTCCGGGCCGCCGCCATCGTGTCGGTGCCCCTCGCCTGGTGGACCGGTCACCTGACCCTGGCCCAGCTGTTCGTCGTGGCGCTCACGCTCAACTTCGCCGAGGTGCTCTTCTTCAGCGCCAGCACCACGTTCATCACCTCCGTGGTGCCGCGCGACCAGCTCACCAGCCGCAACTCGCTCATGTCCGGGACGCACGCCGTGACCGAGCTCGGCGGACCCTCGCTGGGCGGGCTGGTCGTCCAGCTCGTCGGCGCCGCACCCGCGCTGCTGCTCGACGCGGTGTCCTACGTCGCCTCCGCCGTGCTGCTGCGCGCCCTGCCCGAACGGCGCCAGCCGGGCGACGACGACCCGACCCCGCTGCGCCGTCGGATCGCCGAGGGCTGGCGGTTCGTGACGACCCACCCCGTCCTGGCGCCGTGCACCTGGTGGGCGTGCGTGGTCAACACGGTCTGCGGCGCCCAGCACGCCCTGTTCGCGATCTACCTGGTCCGGGAGCTGGACGCGCCGGCCGCCGTCGTCGGGCTGCTGCTGGCGACCGAGGGCGTCGGGGCGCTGCTCGCCGCGGCGGCCACACCCTGGCTCGTGCGGCGGTTCGGCTCGGCGCGCGTCGTGCTGTTCGACGGGCTCGTCGGGTTCGCGGGGGCGCTGCTGATCCCCGCGGGCGTCGGCCACTGGGGCTGGATCTGCTTCGCCGCCGGCAACCTCCTCTTCGCGGCCAGCGTGGTCCCCGGCAGCGTCGTCACGCGCACCTACCGGCAGGTCGCGAGCCCGCCCGAGCTCCTGTCCCGCGTCATGGGCACCGTGCGCTTCGTGTCCTGGGGCTGCATCCCCCTGGGCGGCCTGATCGCCGGCGCGGTCGCGGAGGCCGCCGGGACCCGTGCGGTGCTGCTCGGGTCGGCCTTCGTCATGCTCGCCGGGCCCGCGATCCTCGCGGCGAGCCCCGTACGACGGCTGCGGAACCTGGAGGACCACGAGAGCGTCCCGCAGCCCGTCACACCGTGACCGGTCGTGCGTGCGTGACCGGTCGTCCGTGACCCGTGCCGGGGCGCCGTCGTCGACACGCCCCGCACGACCACGACCAGGCCGAACGCCGCGACTACGCTGCCCCCGTGGCGTACACCGAGCAGCGCACCGACTCCGAGGGCCGCACCGGCTACATCGGCCGATACCGGGTCGACGGCCGCCTGCGCAGCACCCGCCGCTTCACCGTGCGGCGCGAGGCGCTCGCGGAGGCGCGCCGGCAGGAGGAGGCGGGCAAGCACGCCGAGTGGATCGACCCGTCCGCCGGCCGGGTCACCGTCGCCGAGTGGTTCGAGACCTGGCAGGAGGCCCGGGTCGACCGCGCGCCCCGCACCATCGAGGCCGAGCGCGAACGCTTCCGCTCGCTGGTCGCCCCGGCTTTCGGCGACCGGCCGCTGCGGCAGGTCACCCACGAGGACGTCGCCCGCTGGGCCGCCACCTTGGTCTCCCCCACCACCGGACAGACCGCCTCGCCCGCCCGGCGCCGGGACGCGGCCCGCCTCCTGGTGGCCCTGCTCGACGCCGCCGTCGATGCGCGCCGCTTGCGCACCAACCCCGCGCGGACGCCGTCGGGCAAGGTGCCCGCCCTGCCGCGCGCCCCGAAGACTAAACCGCACCGCTACCTGTCGCACGAGCAGCTCCGGCGCGTCGCGGACGCGACCACGTCGGCCCAGACGCGCACCCTGGTACTGCTCACCGCTCTGACCGGCCTGCGCTGGGGCGAGGTCAGCGCGCTGACGGTGGCCGACGTCGACCCGCTGCGCCGCCGGGTGCACGTCAACAAGGCGTACACCCGCCTGGACGACGGCACGCTCCTGCTCGGCGACACCAAGACGCACGCGCGCCGCGAGGTGCCCCTGCCGTCCTCCCTGGTCACGGCCGTGGCCGAGCAGGCGGCGGGGCGGGCACGCGGCGAACTGCTGTTCACCGGCGCACGGGGCACCGCGCTACGGCGCGAGAGCTTCGACCGGTCGGCGTTCCGGCCCGCCGTCCTGGCCGCCGGCCGCGCCGTCCGCACCCTGCGCGAGGCACTGGGACTGTACGACGACGGCCTGCGCGCCACCGGCCTGTACGACGCCGGTGTGGTCGCCGCGGTGCGCCGGCTCCAGTCGGACGGCGGCCGGGAGGCCACCGGCATCTGCGACCCGGCGACGTGGGCGCTGGTGGCCGACGCGGACCGGGCGCGCGAGACGATGACGCGGGGCGAGAAGGTGAGCCGCACCCGGCTGCTGACGGCGCTGTCGCGCACCACCCTGGGGCCGGGCGCCGAGGACTTCGACACGCTCACGCTGCACGACCTGCGCCACACCGCGGCCTCCCTGGCGATCTCGGGCGGGGCGACCGTCAAGGCCGTGCAGCGGATGCTGGGGCACGAGTCGCCGGTCCTGACGCTGTCCACCTACGCCGGGCTCTTCGAGGACGACCTCGACGCCCTGGGCGAGACGATGAGCGCGGCGTTCCAGGCGACCGCCGTCGTACCGACGGCCGACGAGGGTGCGCCCGAGGGGCCTGCGGCGGTCACGCCGATCCGGGCCGTGCGGGGCCGAGCGGGCTGACCCGGCGCAAGCGGCTGACCTGCGCGTCCAGGCGTCCCGAACTTTTTTCTCGGGAATCGGCGATCCTGATGTCGAGAACGGGAAGAGGGCTCCGTCCTAGGGTCGAGGGCGCAAGACGGCGTCCGTACCGCGTCCACGACGCAGGGCCCCACGGGGCCCGCGACCCAGGGAGAGAACCATGGCGAAGTACCTGCTGCTGAAGCACTACCGGCGCGGCGGTCCGGAGTGGGTGCCGGGCACCGACGTCCCGATGGACCAGTGGTCGCCCGAGGAGATCACGGAGCACATCGACTACATGCGCCGGTTCGCCGACAAGCTCACCGAGTCCGGCGAGTTCGTCGGCGAGGGCGCGCTGTCCCCCGAGGGCACGTTCGTCCGGTACGACGGCGAAGGCCGCCCGCCCGTGACCGACGGCCCGTTCGCGGAGACCAAGGACCTCATCGCCGGCTGGATGATCATCGACGTCGAGTCCCAGGAGCGGGCCTACGAGGCGGCGGCCGAGCTGTCCGCGGCACCCGGCAAGGGCGGTCGGCCCATCTACGAGTGGCTCGAGGTGCGGCCGTTCCTCGGCGAGGACCTGACCATCAGCGAGTGACCATCAGCGAGTGACCGTCGGCGAACGACCGTCGGCGAACGACGGTCGGCGAACGACGGTCGGCGACTGACCATCGGCGAATGAGGGGCCTGGTGTGGACCACGACGCGGTGAACGACCAGATGCGGACGCTGGCGCCGCAGGTCCTCGGCGTCCTCGTCCGTCGCGGAGCAGACTTCGCGACGGCCGAGGACGCCGTCCAGGAGGCCCTCATCGAGGCCGTCCGCCACTGGCCCGACGACCCGCCGGACGACCCGAAGGCCTGGCTCCTGCGCGTCGCGGGCCGCAAGCTGATCGATGCCCAGCGGTCCGAGGCCGCCCGGCGACGGCGGGAGGAGCGGGTCCACGACGAGCCGCCGCCTGGGCCCACCGAGCAGTCGGACGACACGCTGCTCCTGCTGAGCCGCTGCTGTCACCCGGCGCTGAGCCCGGCGTCCGCGATCGCACTGACACTCCGGGCCGTCGGCGGGCTGACCACGGCCCAGATCGCGCGGGCCTTCCTGGTCCCCGAGGCGACGATGGCGCAGCGGATCTCGCGTGCCAAGCGCACCATCAGCGGCCAGCGGTTCGACCGGCCCGGGGACGCCCGCGCGGTGCTGCACGTGCTGTACCTGATCTTCAACGAGGGGTTCACCGGCGAGATCTCCCTCGCGGACGAGGCGATCCGGCTGACCCGGCAGCTCGCCGCGTCCGCACCGTCTGCCCCGGCCGGGCCGGGCCGCCCGGACGGGGCAGACCCCGAGATCTCCGGGCTGCTGGCCCTCATGCTGCTGCACCACGCCCGCCGGGCCGCCCGCTACACCGCCTCGGGCGAGCTGGTGCCGCTCGACGAGCAGGACCGCTCCCGGTGGGACACCGCGATGATCCGCGAGGGGGTGGAGGTGCTGCAGGACGCCCTGGCACAGGACCGGCTGGGGCAGTACCAGGTGCAGGCCGCCATCGCCGCCCTGCACGACGACGCCCCCACCGCGGAGGAGACCGACTGGCCGCAGATCCTCGAGTGGTACGACGAGCTGGCCGGTCTCACCGACAACCCGGTCGTCGCGCTGAACCGGGCCGTCGCCGTCGGGCAGGTCGACGGGCCGCGGGCGGGCCTGGCGGCCCTGGCCGAGATCGACCCGGGGCTGTCCCGGTGGGACGCCGTGGCGGCCCACCTCCACGAGCGCGCCGACGACGCCGCCGCGGCGATCGACCACTACACCGCCGCGGCCGACCGGGCCACCAGCTCGGCCGAGCGCACGCACCTCATCAAGCAGGCGGCGCGGCTGCGGGCGGCTCGCTGAGACAGGGTCGCTGCCCGTCCTCGGAGCCCTCGTCGGCACGGAGGCAGGCCTCCAGGGCGGCGGCGCCCGCGAGCATGGCCCGTCCGCGGTCGGTCAGGCGCCCGTGCCACTCGTGCAGGGTCGCCTCCAGGGGCTCCAGCCCGCCCGCTGTCCGCACCCGGTCGATCAGCGGGCCGATCTGCTCCAGGAGGTACCCGCCACGCCGGAGCTGGTGGGTCAGCTGGGCATCGCGCTGCGCGGCCTCGTCGTAGACGCGGTAGCCGGTCTGCGGATCGCGCCGCGGGCGCACGAGCCCGGCACGCTCCCACGTGCGCAGGGTCGCGGGCCGGATCCGGAGCCTGGCGGCAAGGGGGCCGACGAAGGTGTCACCGGGCCGGGGGCCCGGTGACGGCCCGGTGGAGTCGAGGTCGCGCAGCGCCTGCTCGACGGCGCGGAGCGTCCTGCGGTCGTCCAGGAGCTGGGCGTGGCTCTCGTCGATCAGGCGGAACGCCTCGCCGGTCGCGCCGTCGTGCACGGCGCGCATGATCGCGGCCGCCGTCCGATGGCCGTGCCCGGGGACCAGGGCGAGGAAAGCGCGCAGGGCGCGCGCGTGCCAAGGCGTGTAGACGCGATATCCGGACGGCGTGCGGACGGCGGCCGGGAGGATGCCGGCGTCCTCGTAGTTGCGGACCGCCTGCGTGGACAGGCCGTGCCCGCGTGCCAGGTCGACCGGCCGCAGCCGAACGGCACTTTGAAGGTTCTGCCCCATCGATCCGCCTGTTCTGGGCCTTGTTCTGGGCGTTGTCCTGGGCATTTGTCCTGGGCCGTCGAAGCCCAGGTCTCAACCGGGACGTCAACGATACCGTTGAGGGAATGGTGAGAGACCTCGAGCACACCGTTCATCCCCTTGATGCCGCCTCCGTCATGCGCCTGTTCCCGGGCCGGCCGCGGATCCTCGCCCTGGGCGAGCCCACTCATGGCGCGGACCCCCTGCTGAGGCTGCGCAACGAGCTGTTCCGGGAGCTCGTCGAGCAGGAGGGCTACCGCACGATCGCCCTGGAGACCGACTGTCTCGCGGGGCAGGTCGTGGACGACTACGTCGCGACCGGCGTCGGCGATCTCGACGATGCCGAGCTCGACGATGCCGTGCTCGACGATGCCGTGCTTGACGATGCCGTGCTCGACGACGTCATGGCGCGCGGGTTCAGCCACGAGTGGGGCGCGTTCCCGGCCAACCGTGAGCTGGTGCGCTGGATGCGTGCCTGGAACGTGCGTGCCGGTGAGGAGGGCCGGCCCGACACCGACCGGCTCCGGTTCGCAGGCTTCGACGGGCCGCTGGAGATCTCGGCGGCGGCGAGCCCTCGGGCCGCGCTCGCGGCCCTGTACGAGTACCTGTCCGCGCGCGTGGACGCGGAGCTGCTGCCCTGCAGCGCGGACGTGCTCGACCGGATGATCGGCGCGGACGCCCTCTGGACCGAACCCGCCGCCATGACGGACCCCGCCCGGTCCGTGGGGCAGTCCGCCGAGGCCCGGGAGCTGCGCCTGCTCGCCGACGACCTGGCGACGCTCCTCGACACGCACGCCCCGCGCCTCATCGCCACCTCCACGTCGCAGGAGTGGGACCGGGCGCGCCTGGCAGGCCGGACCGCGACCGGCCTGCTGCGCTACCACTTCTGGATGGCCGACCCCTCGCCCGCCCGCATGCCGCGGCTGCTCGCGGTCCGCGACGCGATGATGGCCGACAACCTGCTCGCCCTCGCGGAGCGGGGCCCCGTGCTGGTCAATGCCCACAACAGCCACCTGCAGCGTGGCATGAGCACGATGAGCATGTGGGACCACCCGCGGCTGGAGTGGTGGGGCGCCGGTGCGCTGGTGAGCGCCCGGCTGGGCGATCGGTACGGGTTCCTGGCCTCGGCGGTCGGCACCATCCGGCACCAGGGCGTGGACGCCCCGCCGTCGGACAGCGTCGAGGGTCTCCTGTCCGCGCTCGGTGCGGACCGGTGCGTCGTCGACGCTCCAGGTCTCTCCAGCGGAGCGTCGCTTGTGGCGCGGGTGTCCCCCTGGTTCGGTTACGCGCCGCTGGACCCGGCCCAGCTCGCCGGCCTGGACGGGGTCGTGTTTCTCCAGGACGTTCCTGAGGACTGATCCTGCGTCCGAGAACCGGTCCTGTCGGATCGTCGGCCGAGGTCGCGTGGATCTGAGACCGGCGCGCCACGGAATCGATGCTCACCATCTGCTCTCTGCCGGTCGAGTAGTGACGCCTATGGCACCCCGAATGCCTGCTATCTAGCCGATTCTGCTCTCAGTGCGCACCCGCTTCAGGAAAGCGGGTGCGCACTGTGTGGAGTGAAAGTAGGAGTAGTATCGCGCTACTACTCGTACTACTACGAGTGGAAGCAAGGGCAGCGGAAACAACGACGTGGGGAACGACGTGCGGGACAAGGAACGGGTCTTCCAGGCGGCAGACGCGCTGGCGGCCGAGGGTGCGGCGCTGACCGTGACGAACGTGCGCGAGCGCGCCGGCTGCTCGAACGCCACAGCCACGAAGTATCTGCGGGAGTGGCGCGACGCGAGGGCAGCCGAGAACGACGCGCGCAGCGCGCTCCCCGAGCTGCCCACCGCGGTGAACGCGCTGGCGGAACGCGGTCTGGAGGCCCTGTGGGGTGCGGCGGTCGAGGCAGCACGGGCGGAGCACGAGGCGGCCGCCGCGGCGTCGGACGAGGCGCTGACCGCCGTCGTCGGCGAGGCGGACGCCCTGGCCGCACGCGTGGACGAGGCCGACGCCGAGCTGGTCCAGTTCCGTGCCCTGCTGGAGACTTCGCGCGAGCATGCACGGTCCGTCCAGGACGAGCGCGACGCGGCCGAGGAGGCCCGGGCCGACGCCGCGGCGTCGGCCGCCCGGCTGGAGGGCGAGCTCGCCGCCGCACAGCGAGCGCTCGATGCGGTGCGTGAGGAGCTCACCGAGGCCCGGGCGGGGGCTGCTGCCGCCGAGCGGGCGCGCTCCGAGGCGGAGTCGGCCCGTGCACAGGCGGACGGTGCCGCCGTGGGCCTGCGCGAGTCCCTGACGGACGTGCGCGGTGCGCTCGAGGCCGCGCGGGGCGACGTCGCGCAGGCCAACCGGGACCGCGCCGCTGCCGATACGGCACGAGCCGGCGCCGAGGCCTCCGTCGCACGGCTGGAGGGTGAGCTCTCCGCGTCGCGTGACGCGCTGGAGTCCGCGCGCAGGCAGGCGACGGAGGCCGAGCAGGCGCGCATCGCGGCGATCGCCGGCCAGGCGCAGGCCGAGGGCGCCGCCGCGGGGCTGCGGGAGGCGCTGGCCGCGGCGGTTCCCGCGACCGCCGAGCCGGACAAGGAGACGGCGGGCTCCTGAGGGGGCGTGCCGTCTCGGGGGCCGCCGTTCTCGGGACGGCGGAGCCGGGCCGATGCAGATGCACCGGCCCGGCGAGTGTCAGTGGCTGGTGCTGAGATGGCGGCATGAGCCTTCGAGGATTCGCCACCATCAACTACTGGGCCGACGACGTCGTCGCGGCCGCTGCCTGGTACGCCGAGGCGCTCGGCGTCGAGCCGTACTTCCAGCGCCCCGGGCCGGACGGCAAGCTGGCCTACGCCGAGTTCCGGATCGGTGACAACGAGGCCGAGCTCGGGCTCGTCAGCCGGGCGTTCGCGCCCCCGGGCCTGCCCGACCAGCCCGGGGGCGCGCTCATGTACTGGCACGTCGACGACCTGGAGGGCACCGTGGCCCGGCTGCTCGACCTCGGCGCCACCGAGTTCGAGCCCGTCACCGTGCGCGGGCACGACTTCGTGACCGCCTCGGTGGTGGACCCGTTCGGGAACCTGCTCGGGGTCATGTACAACCCGCACTACGTCGAGAAGTTCGGCGCCGCAGCCAGGACGTCGTGATCGCGAGCAGGCTGCCTGCTAGCGGACGTGTCGCCGGGTCAAGTGTTATCCACAGATTCAAAACCGGACAAGCGCATCGAACGTATGTTCGATAAAATCGGAGGGTCGGCACAGCAACGGAACCGGGCGGGGGTGACGCGAGATGGACTGCACGCCAGTGCCTCCACCCGAGCCCCGTCAGGCGTGCGGACCACGCGCCCTCGAAGCCGTGCTGAGCGATCTGGACGTGCTCACCGACGAGCTGGTGGCGTCCGCCGGACCGGATGCGGTCGCCGGTGTCGGCGAGTCCTCCGGCACCGGCGGCGTCGCGGCACCCCGGCTCGTCGCGGCCGCGCCGAGGCTGCGAGCGCTCAGCGCCCGCCTCGAGACGGTCCGGCTGACGTGGCTGCCTGTGATCGAGGCCGCGCACCCCTGGCAGGGCACGGGCGCGCGGACGTTCTCGGCCTGGCTGGCGAGGACGGAGAACATCAGCACGACGACCGCCAAGCGTGAAGCCCGTACGGGCCGGGTGCTGCGTGATCACCTGCCCACGACCCGGGCGGTGGCGCTCTCGGGGGGTATCGGCGTCGACCACGTCCGCGCCCTCGTGGACGTCGCGCCCACCAGCGACGCACGCAAGGCTGCGCTGGCGGCGCCGATCGAGCCGGAGGAGCTGCCGGAGCCGTCTGTTGCAGCCCTGGATGCGCCGGACGGCGGCGGTGGCGCTGCGGACGACTCCGGGAGTGATGCTGCCGCCGCCCCGGGTGCCGGTGACGATGCCATCGACGGCGAGCACTCTGCCGAGCCGGCCGCCACGGACGCCGACCTCGAAGCGGTGGGCGACACTCGTCCTGCTCCCCCGGCGATCACCGGTGAGGAGTACCTGACCGGGCTGGCCGGTGCCTGCGACCCGGCGCGCTTTCGTCGGGTGCTGAAGCGGTTCGGCCAGGTCGCGGATCCCGACGCGGACGACCGCGGCTACCGGCAGGCGACCGAACGGGAGCACCTGGAGGTCTCGCCGACGTTCGGGGGCTGGCACGTCAACGGATTCCTCACCGACGAGCACGGACACCTGCTCTCGACGGCGCTCGGCTCGATGATGGGCGCTTCGGCCGTCGGCGACGACCGCACGCCGACCCAGCGCCGGGCGCAGGCACTCGCCGATCTCGCACGGGACGTCCTGGACAACGGCCGCGTGGGCTCGGGTGCCGCGGTGCGTCCGCACGTCCACGTCACCGTCTCCCTGACGGAGCTGGTCCGGAGCGGTCGGGCCAACGGAAACACCGGACTGAGTGGTGCGGGACTGAGTGGCGCCGGGTCGTCCGGCCCGGGATCAAGCGGTGTCGGATCGAGTCAGATTCCTGACGCGACAGGGATGGAGCAGGGCAGCGTCGGTGTCGGTGTCGGTGTCGGTGTCGAGCAGGATCTCGTGGGCGGTCGCACCGGAGGCCGTGGCGGGCTCCGTCCCGGCGACCTGACGGCGCTGACCGCTCAGCCCGCGACGTTCACGGGGGCCTCCACGACGGGGAGCGTCGTCCCGCGTGACCTCCTGCGGCGGCTCCTGTGCGACGCCGAGGTCACGCGCGTCGTGTTCGGGCCCGACGGGACCGCGATCGACGTGGGACGTGCCCAGCGCACGGTGACCGGGCAGATGCGGAAGGCTGTGATCGCTCGGGACCAGCATTGTGTCTACCCCGGCTGCGACCAGCCGCCCAGCCGGTGCGAGGTGCACCATGCGCTACGGCACTGGGCCGACGGCGGGGAGACGTCCGTCGCAAACTCGGCCCTGTTGTGCTGGCATCACCACACGCTCGTGGACACCACCGGGATCACGATGGCGTGGGATCCGAGCGCGACACCGGATCAGCCGGGGCGGTGGAGGTTCACCAACCGCCACGGTCGCCGAGTCGGGTTGCCGTGGACCCGTGACAGGGCTGCCTGACAACCGCTGCGTGCGGTCCCCCGCTAGGTTGCGTCAGTGACTTCTGCACCAGTGCCCTCGCCGTCCGTGCCCTCGCCTTCCGTGCCTCCGACCTCCGCGCCAGAGATCATCGGCGCCCTGCTCGACCTGACGGCCTGGACCGTCTTCGACGTCGACCCGGAAGGCCGGATCCTCGCAGGGAACGACGAGTCGGACAGCATGCAGCTCGTCGAGATCGCGTCTGACGGCACCCGGACACAGCTCACCGCGCTGCCCTCGCGCTGCTCCGGCCGTTACGTGCCGGGCATGCGCCGGGTGGTGGTGCAGCACGACAACGGCGGCGACGAGCAGATGCAGCTCAGCCTGCTGGACATCGAGACGCTGGATGTCGACCTGCTGGCCGTCGACCTGCCGGACGTCGAACGCACCGCGTCGCGTGCCGGTCTACCTTCCGGCCCGCCCGCTCGTCTGCCCGCCACACTCGCCGACCTGACTCCCCTGGTCCACGACCCCGCGTACAAGCACGACCTCGCCGACGTCTCCGCCGAGTCCGTGGTGTTCCTGACCAACCGGCGCGACGGCGTGGACTTCGACGTCGTGGTGCACGACCTGGCGACCGGCACCGAGACCACGCTGTACGACGGCGGCGGGTACCTCGTCGACGCCGTCGCCTCCCACGACCGGCACTCCGTGGCGATCACGACGCTGAGCAGCCGCCCGCGCTCCACACAGGTTCTCGTCGCCGGAGGTGAGATCGCCGCGAGCTCGACCACCGCAGCCCACGGGACGACCGGGGGCCACGGGACGACGAGCGAGACCCCGGAGGCGCACACCGGAACAGCCCGTCCCGTCGCCGTCACTGCGGCCGACGAGCACGCCCACCACACCCACGTCGCCTGGACGGCGGGCGACGAGGCACTGGTCATGGCCTCGGACCACGAGCGGGAGTTCGCCGCCGTCGTTCGTGTGCGTACCGGCAACGTCCACCCGGTCTCCGCCGACCCCAACCCTGACCCCGGCACCGGCACCGGCACCGGTGCCCACGACGCTGCCCTCGATGGTGCGCCTGCCGGAGCCGACGGGACCGTCTGGGAGACCCTGGTCGAGGCCGACGACCACGACCTCGAGGTGGTCCTGTCCCCCGACGGCTCCGCGATGGTCGTGGGCCACCACCAGGACGGCGTCACCACGCTGGCCGTCCACGAGCACGAGGGCACCCACCGCTGCGACGTCGCGCTTCCGGACGACGGCGTGCCCACCGTCATCTGGGCCCCGGACTCCTCACGGTTCGCCGTGCACGTGACCGCCTCCGGCGACCCCGGCTCGATCCACCTCGTCGACGCCGCCACCGGCACCGTCAACACCCTGGTCGACGGCCGCGCCCAGATCCCCGACGGCCTGCCTATCTCGCTGCCCACGGTGCACCGCGTCCCCACCCCGGACGGCGAGCAGATCCCCTGCTTCGTGTACCGGCCGGCCGGCACTAAGCACTCCGCCACTGAGCACGCTGCCGACAAGCACGCCGGCACTGAGTACTCCGGCGACGAGCACTCCGGCGACGAGCACGACCACGTCCCGAGCTCCGCCCCCGAGTACGCCAACGGCGCGACCGTCGCGGGCGCCTCCGTGGTCCTGGTCCACGGCGGACCCGAGGGCGAGGCGACCCGGCTGTTCTCCCCCGTCATCCAGGCGCTCGCCGGCGCTGGGTTCACCGTCCTGGTCCCGAACGTCCGCGGCTCGGCCGGCTACGGCAAGCGCTGGGTCAGCCTGGACGACGTCGAAAAGCGCCTCGACTCCGTGGCCGACCTCGCGACCCTCCGCGCCTGGCTGCCCGAGCTCGGCCTCGACGCCGACCGTAGCGCCCTCTGGGGCGGCTCCTACGGCGGCTACATGGTGCTCGCGGGTACGACCATGCAGCCGGACCTGTG
Organism: Promicromonospora sp. NPDC050262; assembly: GCF_040655935.1. NCBI lineage: Bacteria > Bacillati > Actinomycetota > Actinomycetes > Micrococcales > Promicromonosporaceae > Promicromonospora > Promicromonospora sp. NPDC050262. The sequence continues at coordinate 366,645 of NZ_JBFAKX010000003.1, forward strand.
GGCTGCCGGAGTCGACATCGTCGGCATGTCTTCGCTCGTGACCTTCCTCGAGAACACCTCCGAGTACCGCCGCGCCGCCCGCGAACGCGAGTACGGCAGCCTCGCGCACGACCGCGACTTCCTCGTCACCGCGTCCCCCATCACCTACCTCGACCAGCTCCGCGCGCCGCTCTTCGTGATCCACGGCGCCAACGACCCGCGGGTCCCGCTGTCCGAGGCGGAGCAGATCGCCGCGGCGCTCGCGGACCGCGGCATCCGGCACGAGCTGCGGGTCTACCACGACGAGGGGCACGGCCTGGCCAAGCGGGCGAACCGCATGGACGCCTACCCGGCGGCGATCGAGTTCCTCACGGAGATCCTGGCGCGCTGAGAAGCCTGGCCCGCAGGCCCGCAGGCCCGCAGGCCCGCGGGCTCGTAGACCCGCGGGCTCGTAGACCCGCAGGCGCATAGGCCCGCGGGCCATGAGCCAGCACGGCGTCACGGCAACGGGGCGCCAGGGCAGCGGGGCGTCACGGCAACGGGGCAGCCATGTCGCCACGAGCCCCGCGGGTCGGGGACATCCCGGCTTCGGCGGATCCGGGCGCGGGCGTGCCTTCCCCGGACCCGCCGCTAGCCTCGGTGCGTGACCCGCGAGGAGCGCCGCCTGCGCCTGTCGATCGACGACCAGATCGAGAACCGGTACCTCGAGGTGCCCTTCGAGATACCGGCGGGGCGCGACACCGACGCCCTGGAGGTCACCCTCGCGTACGACCGGGACGCCGCCGTCATCGACCTGGGGTGCTACGACCCTGAGCGGTGGCGCGGCTGGTCCGGGGGCGCCCGGTCGCGGTTCGCGATCACCCCGAACGCGAGCCCCGGCGCCGCCGGGCGCGACCGGCGAGGCACAGCCACGCCCGGGTACGAGCCAGGCGAGATCGTCCCGGGCCGGTGGGCGGTGGTGCTCGGCCTGCACGGGCTGCCGGCCGAACCGATCGACGTGACCGTCACGATCGCCACCGGGGCCGACGCCGGCCCGGTCGAGGACGAGCCGCCGGCGCCGCCCGCGCCGTCCGGCACCGGGTCCGGTTCAACGACAACCGGGACGAGCCGTCCGGGCGGCGGCGCCCACGGCGGCACCCGCCTGGGGCGGGACCTGCCCGCGCCCAGCGGTCTGACCTGGTACGCGGGCGACCTGCACGCACACACGACGCACTCGGACGGGACGCTGAGCATCGCCCAGCTCGCGGCGGCCGCCGTCAGCCGGGGGCTGGACTTTCTCGCCGTGACCGACCACAACACGGTCTCGCACCACGCGCACCTGCCCGGGGTCGGCGCCGCGTATGACCTCTGCCTCCTGCCCGGGCAGGAGGTCACCACGCACGCGGGCCACGCCAACGCGTTCGGCGAGATCGGCTGGGTGGACTTCCGCCGTCCGGCGGCACTGTGGTTGTCCGACGTCGAGGAGCGCGGCGGCCTGCTGTCCGTGAACCACCCGCTCCAGGACGACTGCGGCTGGCAGTACCCCGTGCGCACCGGGTTCCTGGAGCTGTGGCACATCTCGTGGTTCCTCGACCTGACCGCGACGGGACCGTGGGCCTACCTGCGAGGCGTCGGCGGGCCGGCGGCTGATCGAGCGGAGGCCGGGTCGGCCGCCGGGTTGTCGGGAGTGTCGGCCGCCGGAGCCGCCGGTATTCCCGTGTTCCTGGGCGGCAGCGACTTCCACACGCCCGACCAGGGCTACCCGCCCGGCACGCCCACGACCTGGGTCGCCGCCGAGGACCGCACTCCGGAGGCGATCCTGGACGCCGTCCGGCGGGGACGGACCGCCCTCAGCAGGTTCCCCGGACCGGGCGAGCCCGTCCTGGTGCGCGTCGGCGACGACCTGGTCGCCGTCGACGCGGACGGCACCGTGCTGGTGGAAGGCGTGCCCGACGGCGGCACGGACCGTCGTCGCCGGGTCCGCGGGGACCGCGTGACGTTCTCCGCACCGCCCGAGCACGGCCCCTACCGCCTGGAGGCGGCCGACCGGACCCTGCTCGCGATCAGCGCGTGAGGAGGCTCGCGATCAGCGCGTGACGGGCGCGTCGCCCGACGCTCCGCCGGCCTCCTCCGGCGCCGCCGGCAGTCGGATGAACCGCGACACCGCCGTACCGACGACGAGCAGCGTGAACGGGTACACGGACAGGTACACGCGGAACGCCTGTCCCGGGTCGGGGCCGGGGTCCGCGCCCGACCGGTACCCGAACCACAGCGCGAGCGACGCCAGCGCCGCCGCCGTGATCAGGCCGTTGAGCCGGCCCAGCGCGCCGAACGCCGCCAGGAACAGACCGCTGCGGTGCGTGCCATGGCGGGCGGCGTCGGCGTCGAGCACGCGGGCGATCACCAGGTCGTTCGTCGCCAGCACGCCCGAGTACCCGACGGCGACCGCGAGCCCGGCAAGAATCCCGGTGAGCAGGTCGGTCGCGAAGTACAGCGGCACGAACCCGACGGCCGCGACCGGCAGCGCGAGCCGCCACGTCCAGGCCGCGCCCCTGCGGCGCACGACGGCGGCCCACACGCTCAGCATGCCGATCGAGACGGCGATCACCACGAGCTGCAGGATGCTGGCGTCCAGCGCCGAGCCGCCCAGCGTGTGCTCCACGTACAGCTGCAGCCCGCCCAGCACGAGCGCCATCGCCGCGCCGTAGCAGGCGTTGACCAGGCCGACCGTCCAGAAGTGCGCCGTCGACAGGATCTGCCCCACCGAACGGAAGAACTGCGGCTTGGGCTCGGCGTCGAGCGCCGGGTCCTCCCGCACGCCGAACGCGGTCCACAGGATCACCGCGGCCGCGACCACACCGAAGATCACCGCGAGCCGCCCGTACCCGACGGCGGAGCCCTCGGTGCCCAGCACGTTCCGCGCCAGGACCGGCGTCAGCGCCAGGGCGATGACCAGCGCGACGAGCTGGGCACCCTGCCGCACCGCGTTCGCCGTGGCGCGGCGCCGCTCGTCGGTGAACAGCTCCGGCAGCAGCGCCCCGTAGCTGGCGTTGATCAGGGAGTCGGCCATCTCGGTGGTGATCGCGAAGACGGCGAACCACACCGCCAGCCCGACTGCGGAGGCCGCGACGGCGCCCGGGACGGAGAACAGCGCGATCGTCGTCGCCGTCAGCACCAGCGCGCCCACCACGAGGTACGGCCGACGCCGCCCCCAGCGCGAGCGCGTCCGGTCCGACAGGTGACCGAACACAGGGTTGTCCAGCGCGTCCAGCACCCCGTACACCGCGTACACCGTCGCGTAGACGACGGCGTCCAGGCCGAGCAGCTCCACGTACACGTAGAGCATCGAGCCCTTGACCAGGTTGATCGGCAGCGAGGTGCCGAACATGCCGACGCCGTAGCGCAGCGGCGACGTCCGGCCCGCGCCGCTCCCGACGGCGCCGCCCGCAGCGCTTCCCGCGCCGCTGCCCGCACCACCGCCCGGCGTCGGACCCCGTCCGGCGGACCGCGACGGGGCTCCTGCCTGCGGCGCGTCCACGGCGTCCTCGGCCTCCACGCCGGTGAGCCTACTCACCACCCGCTGACCAGGTCGATGCCCTCCCGCTCGATCTCCCGGATGAAAACCGGGTCGCCCAGCAGCCGCAGCTCCCATGTCCGCTTGCGCCACCACGTCGCCGACTGCTCGCGCAGGCGCGCGGTGTCGGGCGCCGGGTGCAGGAAGATCTCGCTCGTACCCTCGGGCAGCCGCCCCAGCAGGCGCAGGTAGTGGTCCCGCAGCGAACCGTAGTCCCGGGCCTCCGCGTCACCGCCGCGATGCGTGGCGATCACCTCGGGCAGGCGCACCCCCGCCGCGTCCGCGCCGGCGACGGCGGTCGCGTGCCGCGCCTGGACGTCGGCGGTGGCCAGCACCGGGTCGCCGTCGCCGTACAGGTCCAGGCTGCGGGGCAGGCGGAAGGCCAGCCCGCGCCGCGCGCAGAACCCGATCGACTCGCCGAGATAGGAGCGGCCCTGCAGGCCGTACAGGGTGCCCTGGTGCGAGTCGATCCGCCGGGGCCGCGGCGCGCCGACGGCGGCGGTGGCCCGCGTGAGCGCGTCGACCTGGGCCGTGATGCGGTCGACGACGTCGTCGAAGCCGCCGGCCGGACCCGGCGTCGGGAGCACCACGTGCACCCCGGGCGCGACGTCGGGCGCGGACCGGGCGATGAGCTCGACGGCGCGGAGTGCCCCCGCACTCGGGTTCTGGCTCGGGACCTGACGCTGACTCTGGATCTCGCTCTGGATCTCGCTCTGCACAGAGCTTGCCGGTCTGCCCTCGTCGTTCCGTTGAACCTCGTCGTCCGGCTCCGTGGTGATCACCCCCACCGCCGTCAGCGGCGATCCGACCAGGAGGGCGGCGATCTCGCGGTCTGCGTCGGGGTCGGTCCCGGCGTCGTCTGCGGTGAGGACGAGGCTGCGCGTCATGCGCCCAGTCTGGCGCAGCGAACCGGGCATCAGGGCCCGTCCCAGGCTCCTGACCTGGAACGTTCTCGGCTCAGCTCAGACTGCTCTGCTGTGCTGTGCCTTCCGGGACCGTCGGCTCACGTCTCTCCGACGACGCTCGTGCCGAGCACGGCCCGCGCCTTGCCGAGCGCCACCTCGAGCTCCCAGGGCGTGGTCACGTGCGGGATGTCGGACGTCACGCAGGACGGCTTGCCCGTGTGCAGCGTCAGGCTGGCCCCGAGGCTGTCCGCCCGCCAGACGCCGGGCCCCACCACCTCGAACTCCCCCGCGTCGTTCAGGTGCAGCACCACCACGTACTCGCGACCGCTGCGCAGGATGGACGGCAGCTCGGCCCCCGGGGGCGACGACGCCGAACCGACCTGCGTGACGGCGAGCACGGTGTCCTGGCCGACCGCACCGAGCAGCACCTTCCGCAGCTCCAGCTCGGTGCGGGTGTACGGCACCCGGTCGACGACGTCGACCCCGGAGCGGCCCGCCTGCACCAGCGCGACGACGTCGGCGTCCGCGACGAGCTGCTCGACCGACCCGTACTCCTCCGGCACCGTGAAGTTGGCGACGCTCGCGCCCTGGCCGCAGCCGCTGAGCAGGCCGGCGACGACGCCGCTCACGACGACCCCGCTCATGACGAGGAAGCCGAACCTGGCCCGCGTGCCCGTACGCATCAGCCGCTCCCGCCCCCTTGTCCTGTCATCGGATACCTGGTCCCGTCGGAGGGTCTGTCCCGTCGGATGGCCGGTCCCGTCGAATGCCCGGTCGGCACCCACTGATAGAGAGCGACAGGTCGCCGCGCGTGGTGCGCCTGCTTCATGTACTCACCTGCAGTGCAACGAATGCTCCCTGTGGCAAGAACCCGGGACAAGGCCCCACCAGGGCGAACCCAGGTGGATGGGGCCCATTTTTTTGCCGCCATCTGGAAACTCGGCGAAGAACCGCGGAAGCAGACGGAAGACGAACGAAAGACGGCCGGGTGGCGCCGCGAACCTGCGGCGCCACCCGGCCGTCTCAGCCGGTCCTGCTGTCAGGTGTCCTGACGGTCAGCTGTTCAGCTCTCGGCTCTCGACTGTTGGTTGTTGGCTGTTGAAGTTCGGGTGTTGCAACGTCCCGTGCCAGCCAGTCGTCAGGCGGCGTGGGTGTTGGCGATCGCCCGCACGAGGCCCGACGTCGAGATCGAGCCCTTGCGATACCGCTCGACGGCGGCGACGAGCGCCTCGCCCACGTCGCTCGGCACGCGCGACGACCGCGCCGACGGGTGCCAGATCTCCCGCTCGAAGACGGCGGTCCGCCGGGCCGGGCCGCGGAACAGTCGTCCGGCCAGTGCCGGAGGTCCCGCGACCGGAGGAGCGGGCACGTGCGGCGCGGATCCTGGCGCCGCGGATCCTGGCGGCGGGGGCACGGCAGGTGTGGGTGCTGGCGGCATGGGTGCGGGCGGAGTCGGTGCCGGCGGCATCGGAGCTGGCTGGTTCGCGAGCTGCGACGCGCGGTAGCGGGCACCGGGGTTCCAGTGCAGGGTCGGTGTGCGTGGTGCCGCGGGCCGCACCCCGCTGGTCGCGCGGCGGGGCGCAGGCGGCTCCGACTCGCTGGTCTCCGTACCAGGGTCTGCGGGTTCAGCAGTACGGGCTGCCTGCTCGGCGTGCGCCTTCCGGAGCGCCGCGACGATCCGGGCGACCCGCCCGGTGTCGGCCTGCGGCACGGTCGCGTCAGCCGAACCAGCGGCGACGGTGCTCTCCGGGGACGACGGCACGTCCTCGTCTGCCGGCGACGCTCCCGCTTCGGGTGCAGCCGCTGCCCTCGCGCCCGTGTCCGTCGCGCCCGTGTCCGTCGGGTTCGTGTCGGTCGCGTTCATGTCCGTCGCACCCGTCGCGTCCGCGTCCGGATCGGCCGCCGGGGGTGAGTCCGTGCTGTCCGGGTCGTTCGAGACCTGGTCCTGTGTGTCGTCCGCCATGACCGCGCTCCCTCACCATCGACCTGCCCACGACCCGTTGCGGTGGCTGTCCCATATGTTCCCTGCCACGCCCTGAGCGTGCAAGCCCCGGACCTGCCACGACAGACCTTGCGCGACTGGCCCGGCACGCCGGCCCGGTGCACCAGAGCCGGCGAGGCGGAGGCGATCGCCTCAGGCCGGCCCGCCCGGTGCAGGCCGACCCCGTCGTCAGTCCCCGCCCAGCATGTCCAGGAAGCTGGGCGTCGTGGAGAACGGGTCGTCCGGCTTGGCGTGCTCCCCGCGTGCGGAGACGATCGCGGCCAGCGACCGGCCCGCCCGCTCGATGCGCTCGGGCAGGGAGCTCGCACCGTCGTCGTGCCGGGCGCGGTCGCCTGCCTGCGCCCAGTCGTCCGTGGCTGCGAAGACCGACGTCGTGACGACGTCGGCCCGCAGGTAGGTGAACAGCGGGCGCATCGAGTACTCCAGCGCGAGCGAGTGCCGCGGCGTGCCGCCGGTCGCGCCGAGCAGCACGGGCATGCCCGTGAGCACCTCCTTGTCGAGGATGTCGACGAACGACTTGAACAGCCCCGAGTAGGTGGTGGTGAACAGCGGCGTGACGGCGATGACGCCGTCGGCCCGGGTGATCGTCTCGATGTCGTCGGCCAGGGCGCCCGTGGGGAACCCGGTGAGCATCGCGTCGATGATCGCGTGACCGTGGTCGCGCAGCTCGACGACCTCGACGGTCACCTCGTGGCCCAGGGCTTCCAGCTCGCGCACCGTGGCGTCCGCCAGGCGGTCCGCCAGCAGTCGCGTGGACGATGGCTGCCCCAGCCCCGCGTGCACGACGGCGATCGTGCGGCGGGGCCGGTCCTCGACGGGAGGGACGAGGGAGGCGGTGCGGTCTGTCATCGCGCGGTCTGTCGTCTCACGGTCTGTCATCTCAGAGTGCCTCCTCGGCCAGCGTGCCGGTGTACTCGTCGCCGCCGTCGCCCACGTGCGTGGCGCCGGCCTCGCCCTTGGCGCGGGCTGCGGCGACGCGCTCGGCGTGCGTCGGCGGGTTGGCCGGGACGTCCTGCGGCAGCTTGGCGTCGGCGATCTTGCGCAGCTCCGGCACGACGTCGGAGGCGAGGATGTCGATCTGCTCCAGGACCGTCTTGAGCGGCAGCCCGGCGTGGTCCATGAGGAACATCTGGCGCTGGTAGTAGCCGACCTCGTCGATGAACGAGCCGTACCGGTCGACGACCTCCTGCGGGGAGCCGACGGTCAGCGGGGTGTCGCGAGTGAAGTCCTCCATGGTGGGGCCGTGCCCGTAGACGGGCGCGTTGTCGAAGTACGGCCGGAACTCAGTGATCGCGTCCTGGCTGTTCTTGCGCATGAAGACCTGGCCGCCGAGGCCCACGATCGCCTGGTCCGCGCGGCCGTGGCCGTAGTGCTCGAACCGCTGCCGGTAGAACTGCACCATCTGCTTGGTGTGGCTCATCGGCCAGAAGATGTTGTTGTGCAGGAACCCGTCACCGTAGTAGGCGGCCTGCTCGGCGATCTCGGGGCTGCGGATCGACCCGTGCCACACGAACGGCGGGACGCCGTCCAGCGGGCGCGGCGTGGCGGTGAAGCCCTGCAGCGGGGTGCGGAACTTGCCCTCCCAGTCCACGACGTCCTCGGTCCACAGGCGCCGCACGAGCGCGTAGTTCTCGATGGCCAGCGGGATGCCCTGGCGGATGTCCTGCCCGAACCACGGGTAGACGGGGCCGGTGTTGCCGCGGCCCATCATGAGGTCCATGCGACCGTTGCTGATGACCTGGAGCATCGCGTACTCCTCGGCGATGCGGACCGGGTCGTTGGTCGTGATGAGCGTGGTGGCCGTGGACAGGGTGATGTCCTTGGTCACGCCCGCGAGGTAGCCGAGCATCGTCGTCGGGCTCGAGGCCACGAACGGCGGGTTGTGGTGCTCACCGGTGGCGAAGACGTCGAGGCCTGCCTCGTCCGCGTGCTTCGCGATGGTGAGCATGGCCCGGACGCGCTCGGTGTCGTCCGGGGTGTGCCCGGTGGTCGGGTCCGTCGTCACGTCGCTGACACTGAAGATCCCGAACTGCATGATGCTGTGCTCCTCGATCGTGGTGCTGAGCTGGTTGCCGCACGTGCTGTGTGCCACCCACGCTGTTCATGCATCTGCATGAACATGGGTCCTAACCGGCGGCTCGTGCCGATTGTTCCCGGCCGACATGCTCCCACCTGCCGCGACGTACGTGAGATCGCGCACATCCACACCCAGTTTGCCCGGAGTGCGCTTGCGAGCGCACGTCCGGTCGGTAGCCTGGATTGGCACGGCTGGTCGTCAGACCGCTGAAACATGGGCTGGAACATCACAGAGGGTCCCTGCGTTGGCTATACGGACCTTTTTCCGCCACCTATCCCGACAACCCTCTGGAGGACATCGTGCCTGACCGGTCCCTGCGCGGTATGAGCATCGGTAGTAAGAGCATGGAGTCCGACGAGGGCGTGGACTTCGCCCCTCGGTTCCAGGCCTACTACGACTGCCCCAACGGCCACACCATCATCCTGCCCTTCGCCACCGACGCGGACGTACCCCCGATCTGGGAGTGCCGCTGCGGCGAGGAGGCGCTCCTGCGCGACGCCGAGAAGCCCGAGCCGAAGGCGACCAAGCCGCAGCGCACCCACTGGGACATGCTGCTCGAGCGCCGCACGGTGAAGGAGCTCGAGGACCTGCTCGACGAGCGCCTCGAGCTGCTGCGCGCCGGCAAGCTCCGCCGCTCGGCCTGAGCCGGCGAGCAAGCAGACACGCAGGACAGCGACACAAGCAGGACAGCAGAGAGACCGCCGGTCCGAACCTCAGGGTTCGGACCGGCGGTCTCTTTTTCGTACGTGCGGGTCCGGACGTCTGGGGTCCCGGACCCGTCTCGTGGCAGGTGACCTTAGCCGCGCGCCCGACGCCGCGCACCGATCCCGCCCACGACGCCCGCCACCACGAGGGCGAGCGCGAGCCCGCCGACGATCCAGCCCGGCCAGTACCCGGCCGCCACCGCCGGCGTGATCGAGGACCGCAGCGGCAGGTTCACCACGAACTGGTCGGCCGTGAACAGCTCCGTGTCCCGCACCACGGTCCCGTCCGGCGTGATCACGCCCGAGACGCCCACCGTGGAGATCTGCACCGCGGCCCGCCCCGTCGTGATCGCCTGCAGCCGCGACATCGCGAGCTGCTGCGTCGACTCCGCCGTCCACCCGAACGACGCGTTGTTCGTCGGGATCACCAGCACCTGCGCACCCTCCTGCACCGCGTCCCGGATGATCTCGTCGTACGCCACCTCGAAGCAGATGATGGTGCCCAGCCGGTACGCGCCCTGACCCAACCGGCTCGGCACGTCCACGTAGGGCGGGTTGACCCCCGGGATCATGTCCGTGGTCACCCGGTCCACCTGGTCCGAGAACAGCCGCAGGATCGACCGCAGCGGGATGTACTCACCGAACGGCGCCGGGTGCTGCTTCGCGTACCGGGCGATCACCCCCTGACCCGCCTGCCACAGCAGCGACACGTTGTACCGGCCGCCGGTCTCCGGGAACTCCTGCGCCCCCACCAGGATCGGCGCACCCACCGCCGTCGAGGCCGCGTCCAGCCCGCGCGCCACGTCCGGCGTCGTCTGCGGGTCCAGGTCGCTGCCGTTCTCCGGCCACAGCACCACGTCCAGCTCACCGGCGAAGTCCTCCGCCAGCACGTACGTGCCCTCCAGGTGGTTGTTCAGCACCTCGGCCCGGTTGGCGAACGCCCCCAGGCCCGGCTCCCCCACGTTGCCCTGCACCGCACCCGCCCACAGCTGCCCGTCCTCCGCCAGGTCGCTCCCGGCGTCGTACACCTCCTGGCCCTCCGGCGTCTCGACGGGACCGGCGCTCGCGGACGTCGGCAGCGGCAGCACCAGTGGCACGACGGCGACCGCGACGCCCAGCGCGAGGGCTCCGACGGAACGGCCCACCGAGGACCGGACGGTCACGGTGCGGTTCCCTGCCACGCGGGCGGGCTGCCCCGACTGGCCGGCCGGCGACACCCGCGTCGCGCGCGCCGCGCGGGCCGTACGGACGGCTCGGACCAGGCCCGCCACGGCCAGCGCGAGCAGCGCGCCGGCGAAGGCGACCAGGAGGCTGACGGCGACGGTGCCGCCGAGCCAGGCGGCGCGGCCGGTCGGGGTGCCGGCCATGGTCCAGGCGAGGCGGCCCCAGGGGAACCCGCCGAACGGGATCTCGGCGCGCCACTGCTCGACGGCGACGAACAGCACGGCGAACGCGGCGGCCAGCCGCCAGCCGCGCCGCCGCAGGAACCGCGCGCGGCGCACCCAGGTCCACAGCACGCCGAAGCCGCCGATGAACAGCGCCTCCAGCGCGGACAGCGCGATCCACGGCGCGGTCTCGGTGGACTCGTGGGCCCACCACAGGTGGGGCAGGAAGAACGAGATGCCGAACAGGAACCCGATCAGCAGGTTCCACCAGGCGTTGTCGCGACCGAGGGCCCAGTACAGGACGGCGACGGCGACGAACGCGGCGGGCCACACCCCGGCGTCGGGGAACGCGGACCAGAGGACGAGGCCACCGGCCACCGCGAGGAACAAGGACAGCAGCCGGGACGGCTCACGCAAGCGCACGGTCGCAGCCTACCGGCGTGCGTGGGCCTCTCAGAGCGTGTCGTGCAGGACCACGCCGTCGCGCAGGGTGTGCAGGCACTCGGGCTCGACGGCGTCGGGCGAGAGGTCGGGCAGGAGCGGTGTTCCCGCGCGGGCCTCCTCGCTCCAGGAGCTGAGCCGCCCGGGGGCGGCCTGCACGCCGAGGTGCTCGGCCCGCCAGACGGCGAGGTGCGCCGGTGCGCCCACGCGGAGCTGTCCGGCGCCGGTGTGGTCCAGGCCCGCCAGGCGCCAGCCGCCGCGGGTGTGGGCGCGGAACGCCGCGCCCGCGGAGATGCGCTGGTCGGGGTCCTCGTGCCGGGTCGCGGCGCGCACGCCCTGCCAGGGGTCGACGGGGGTGACGGGGGTGTCGGAGCCGAACGCGAGCGGAACGCCCGCCTGCGCGAGGTCGGCGAACGGCATGATCGACCCGGCGCGCATGGCGCCGAGCCGGGAGGCGTAGACGCCCTTGGCGCCGCCGAACGCGGACTCGAACGCGGGCTGCACCGACAGGCCGATCCCGTGCACGAGGAGCGCGGCGAGGGTGACGGCGTCCACGAACAGGGCGTGCTCGATGCGGTGGTGCCCGGCGCGCAGGGCGCTCTCGCCGCTGGTCTGGGCGGCGATCTGCAGCCCGAGCACCATCTCGTCCATGGCGCGGTCGCCGATGACGTGGAACGCGGCCGGTCGTCCGACGCTCTGCACGGCGCTCAGGTGGCTCGCGATCTGGTCGGCGGCCAGGTACAGGTTCCCGGTCCACGGCGAGCCGTCGGGGTTGGTCAGGGCGCCGGTGAACGACGCGGAGGACGGGTCCGCGGGGAGGTCGGAGTACGGGCTGCGCATGGCCGCGGTGCGCGACCCGATCGACCCGTCGACGTTGAGGTCGCCGCCGATCCCGGTCAGGAAGGGCAGCTCCGCCAGGAGGGCGCGGGCGTCGTCGGGCGTGGCGCACAGCTCGCCGCGGTAGGCGGCCAGGTGCGGCAGGGCGAGCGCGTCCGGGTCGGCCAGCGCGTCGGCGGTGACGGACTCCGCCGACATGGCGTACAGCTCGGCCAGGCCCGCGCGGGTGTCGAGGTGCTCGCCGCTCATCTCGTGCACGGACACGATGCCGCGGGCGGCCCAGGCCGTCAGCGTCTCGCGGTACAGGCGGGTGCGGCGCTCGGGTGACAGGGCGTGCGCGACGTCGCGCACGGTGTGGTGCAGGTCGGCGGTGACCAGGCCGGTGTCGGCGGGCGCGTCGGACCAGCCGGAGCCGGCCAGGCCCATACCCGTCCAGGCCGGGTCGTGGTCGATGCCCGCACGGGCGGCCAGCGCGGACGAGATGACCGCCGAGTGCACGTCGACCCGCGCCGCGTACACGGGGCGGCCGCCGCACACGGCGTCCAGCTCCTGGCGTGTGAAGGCGCGCCGCTCGGGCCAGGCCTGCTCGTCCCAGCCGAAGGCCAGCAGCACCTGGTCGCCGGACGGGTCGGCCGCCGCGAGCCGGCGTGAGGCCTGGTGGAGGGCGGCCAGCGCGTCGGCCAGGGAGTGCACGCCGCCGGCGGGCGTGAGGTCCACGGAGTCGGCCGACAGGCCGGTCTCCAGCACGTGGGCGTGCGCGTCGACGAACCCGGGGGTGACGAGCGCGCCGTCGAGGTCGATCACGCGGTCGGCGCGGGCCGCCAGCCCGGCGGCGGTGTCGTCGGCGCCGAGCCAGGCCACCACGCCGTCGTCCACGAGGATCGCCTCGGCGAACGGGTCTGCCCCGGAGTGCACGACGCCGTTGCGGTACAGGATGGATCGGACAGGCTGGCTCACGGTGGGAACTGTATGCGATCCGACGGATCCACGCCCTGGTCAGCAGGGCGTGGACCCGCACAGTCACCCGCTCGGGGCCGGCTTCGGAGGCCGGCTCACAGGCTGGAGTAGGCCACCACGCCGCGCAGGACGGCGTCCTGCGCCTTGCGTGCCGTGGCGCGCAGCCGGTCCGACGGCGCCGCGCCGCCGAGCTGGTCCAGCACGTCCACGACCTGCTTGCACCACCGCACGAAGTCGCCGGCGGCCAGGTCGGAACCGCGCAGCACGCTGTCCAGGCCCTTGCCCGACGCCCACCGGTACATCGCGCCGACCAGGCCCAGGTCGAGCGGCCCGGTCGCGTCGATGCCGTGCGCCTCCTCCAGGTCGTCCACCTCGGACCACACCCGCTGCGTGTCGTCCAGGACGCCCGCGAGCCGGCCCGTCGGCCCGCCCGGGATGTACGGGTCGGGGGCATCGTCGCGCCGCCCCTGGTAGACGACCGTGGACACGACGGCGGCCAGACCCGCGGCGTCGAGCCCGTCCCACACCCCGCGGCGCAGGCACTCGGCCAGCAGCAGGTCGTTCTCCGCGTACAGGCGGCGCAGCCACCGGCCGTCGTCGGTCACGCGGATCCTCCCACTGGTGCCCGCGCCGGTGCCCGCGCTCGTGTCGCCGCCGGTGCGCTGCAGGTACCCGAGGGTGAGCAGCACGTCGAGCGTGCGGTCGAAGGTGCGGGCGATCGACCCGGTACGGCCCTCGACACGCCGCACGAGCTGGTCGTGCTCGCGCTTGAGCTTGTTCCAGCGCTCGGCCCAGCGGGCGTGGTCGTCCCGTTCGGGGCAGGCGTGGCACGGGTGGGCCTTGAGGGCCTTGCGCAGGCGCGCGAGCTCGGCGTCGGTCGCGGCGTCCGAACGGCGGCTGACCACCGGCCGGCCACCGCGCGCGGCCCGGCTCGCCGCGCTGCGCGACGGCGAGGTCGTGGAGTGGGCCGACGGCACGTCGTCCGCCAGCACACCCAGGGCGTTGCGCATGGTCGAGACCAGGTCACGGCGCGCGTCGGGCTTGCGCGGGTTGAACGCCTTGGGGATCTTGACCGTCGTGACGGTCTCCAGGCCGTCGGGCGCGTCGGCCAGGGTCAGCTTCTTGACCTGCCGCTCCTGGGTCAGCACCGTGGGCCGCGGCCCGTCGAACCCGCCCGGCTCCCCCGGGTCGAGCACGAGCACGTACCCGCGCCGGCGCCCGGAGGGCACCTCGACGACGTCGCCGCGCCGCAGGTTCTCCAGGGACGCGACGACCTCGGCGCGGCGCGCGCCGGTGGCCGCACGGGACAGCTCGCGCTCGCGGTCCTTGATGGCGCGGCGCAGGTCCATGTACTCGGCGAAGTCACCGACGTCGCAGGACATGGCCTTGGCGTACCCGTCGAGGGCCTCGGCGTGCGCCTGGGCCTGCTTGGCCAGGCCGACGACGCCGCGGTCGGCCTGGAACTGCGCGAACGAGGTCTCCAGGACCTCGCGGGCGCGGTCGCGGCCGACCTGGGCGACGAGGTTGACGGCCATGTTGTAGGTGGGCCGGAAGCTGGACTTGAGCGGGTAGAGGCGCTTGGACGCGAGGCCGGCCAGGGCCACGGGGTCCAGCGCCGGGTGGTCGACGACGACGGCGTGCCCCTCGACGTCGATGCCGCGGCGCCCGGCGCGACCGGTGAGCTGGGTGAACTCGCCGGGGGTGACCGGGACGTGGCTGGAGCCGTCCCACTTGACGAGCTTGTCCAGCACGACGGACCGGGCGGGCATGTTGATGCCGAGCGCGAGGGTCTCGGTGGCGAACACGACCTTGACCAGGCCGCGCTCGAACAGGTCCTCGACGGTCTCCTTGAACACGGGCAGCATGCCGGCGTGGTGCGCGGCGATGCCGCGCGCCAGGGCCTGCGACCAGGCCCAGTACCCGAGCACGTCCAGGTCCTCGGGCGGGATGGCGGCGGTGCGCTCCTCCACGACCGAGCGGATCGTGGCCTCCTCCTGCGGTGTGGTCAGCCGCAGCCCGGCCTTGAGGCACTGGTCGACGGCGGCCTCGCAGCCCGCACGGGAGAACACGAAGTAGATGGCGGGCAGCAGGGCGTCCGCGTTCAGGGCGTCGATGACGATGAACCGCGGCGGGGTGCGCCGTCCGGGCCCGACGGCGCCGCCGGGGCGGTCGTCGGCGCGCCGTCCGTTGCCGCCGCGGTACCCGCGGTCGCCCCGTCCGCGCCCGCGGCCCCGCCCGCCGCCCGGTCCACCAGCATGGTCGCCGGGGCGGTTGCCGCCGCGCCCGGACCGGAAGGCCGCGGTCAGGTCGGGGTTGATGGGCGGGCTGGTGCCGGGGTCGGTCGGGTCGACGTGCCCGGCGTACAGGTCCAGCAGGCGCGGCTTGCCGCGCGGCTCGGGCGAGGACATGAGCACGTGCTGCCACAGGGGCACGGGCCGCCGCTCGGAGACGACGACGGCGGTGTCGCCGCGCACCATCTCCAGCCAGTCGCCGAACTCCTCGGCGTTGGACACGGTGGCGCTCAGGGAGACGAGCTGCACGTCGTCGGAGAGGTGGATGATGACCTCTTCCCAGACGGGGCCGCGGAAGCGGTCGGCCAGGTAGTGCACCTCGTCCATGACGACGTATGCGAGCCCGTCGAGGGTGGCGGACCCGGCGTACAGCATGTTGCGCAGCACCTCGGTGGTCATGACCACCACGGGTGCCTCGCCGTTGATCGTGGAGTCGCCGGTGAGCAGCCCGACGTTCTCGGGGCCGTGCCGGCGTACGAGGTCGGCGTACTTCTGGTTGGACAGGGCCTTGATCGGCGTCGTGTAGAAGGCCTTGCGGCCCGACGCGAGGGCCAGGTGCACGGCGAACTCGCCCACGACGGTCTTGCCTGCCCCGGTCGGGGCCGCGACGAGCACGCCACGCCCCTGTTCGAGCGCCTCGCAGGCAGCGACCTGGAAGTCGTCGAGCTCGAAGCCGATGACCTCCCGGAAGAGGGTCAGCTCGGGTCCGGCCACCGAACGGCCCTCTGCTTCCAAACGACGTTGGGACCGAAAGGCCGAGTACCGCTCGGCGGGGCTCAGGTCGTTCATGGTGCACAGCCTACGGTCACTGTGTGACACACCGGTATGACACCGGGGCGTGACACCCGTGTGTCACGCCCCGGTGCCGCACAGGGCTCCCGTTCCGTCAGACCTCGGCGTCGGCGAACCGCTTCTCGACGCGCCGGTCGTGCAGGAACGACACGCCGACGGCGGCGAAGTAGAGCACGCAGATCGGCAGCGCCACGAGGATCATCGTGAGCGCGTCCGGCGTCGGCGTGATGATCGCCGCGAACGTGAACGCGACCAGGATGGCCCACCGCCAGCCGCCCAGCAGCGCCTTGCCCGACAGCAGGCCGGCGAAGTTGAGGCCGACGAGCAGCACCGGCGACAGGAACGCGAGACCGAACGCGATCAGGAGCCGCATCACCAGCGACAGGTACTCCTGGGCGTTGGTGAACGCGGTCGCGTCGTCGGGCAGGAACCCGGACAGGATCTGGATCGCGTGCGGGAACACGAGCCAGGCCATGTACGCCCCGCCGAGGAACAGCGGGAACGCCGCACCGACGAACCCGTACGCGTACTTCTTCTCGTTCTTGTTCAGGCCCGGCGTGATGAACGCCCACACCTGGTAGAGCCACCAGGGGCAGGTGAGGAACACGGCGAGGAACAGGGACGACTTGATCTTCAGGTCCAGTGCCGCCATCGGCCCGGCGAAGTTCAGGGTCATCTCGTTGCCCCGCATCTCCTCCGCCACGACGAGCGGACGCTGGAGCAGGACCAGCAGCGGGTCGTAGAGCAACCAGCCGGCGATGGCGCCGACCGCCAGGCCGACGGCGATCAGGACAAACCTCTTGCGCAGCTCGAGCAGGTGCTCGAGCAGTGGCATCCGGCCGTCGGACGCCCGTCTCGTTCGTGCCACGGATCAGGCCTTGGGGATGTCGCGGTCCTTGTGGTCGATCAAGCCGGGGGTCGAGCCCGAACCGGTACCCGTTCCGGTGGTCGTTCCGGTGGTCGATCCGGTGGTCGTGGTGGTCGAGGCGCCCGGCGCGTTGTCGGCAGCACTGCCGTCAGCGTCGGACCGGTCCTCGCGCATGTCCTTGATCTCCTTCTTGAAGATCTTCATCGACTGGCCCACGCTCTTGGCCAGACCCGGCAGACGGGTGGACCCGAAGAGCAGCAGGACGACGACGAGCAGGACGATCCAGTGCCACGGCTGCATGGCGCCCATGGTGACTCTCCTTACGGTGCGGTGCTGATACGCGGTGCGGATATGCCCGATCCTACGCGGATCTGGGGGGCGAATTGGTAGCCCCCCGGTGGACGGCGGGTAGCGAAGCCCCCGAAACCGGCCCGAGCACTTGGGCGGAACCGCCCGGAACACCGAGGAACACCCCGGAAGAACGGGCTCCTACTCGTTGAAGTGCTTCCACTTCTGCCACGTCGCGACGTTCCGTGCCCGGCGCGCGTCCCTGCGCCCCGCACGGGCCACCCGCTGCGCGTGCACGCGCTCGTAGTGGATCGTCACGTCGTCGAACAGGCTCGGTCCGGCGTGCTGCGTGCCCGCCGCCTCGCGCGCCCGGTCGGACGCCTCCTGCAGCCGGTCGGCCGACTCGCCGAACCGGGCCGAGGCCCGGCCCAGCTCCTCCAGGAGCCCCCTGGCCGAACGCCACAGCGAACGGGCCAGGAAGAACGCCCCGACGAGGGTGCCCACGATCAAGAGGGTCCATACCCAGAACCACATGGTCGCCCAGCCTAGTGCTGATCGGCCGATGTGGCTGCGTCGCGCACGCCACCGGCACCGTGACCCGCACCGTGACCCGCTCCGTCACCGTCCCCGTACAGGGCCAGCGCGGCCGTGGCCGCACCCGCGACGTCGTCGGCCAGGATCTCGGGCGAGACCGACCGCACCAGCGGCGCGAGCCGGATCAGCGTGCTGCGCAGCCACCCCGGGTTCGTGACCCGCAGCGTGACCTCGAAGTCGCCGTCGGGCAGGTTGCGCACCGACTCGACCGGCACCTCCTCCGCGAACCAGCGCGCCCGCGGCGCGAACCGGATCGTCGCCAGCGGCGAGGAGCCGCCCGCGAACAGCGCACCGAAATCTATCTCCGGCTCCTGCCCGGGATGCGCCTGCACCGGAACGTCCGTCTCCGTGGCCTCCAGGATGCGGTCCACGCGGAACGTGCGCGGCGCCTGCGCCCGGTAGCACCAGGCCGCGAGGTAGGCGAACTCGTCCTGCGTGTGCAGCCGCACCGGGTCCACCTCCCGCTCGCTGACCACGTCCGAGGACGTCACGTACCGGATCCGCAGCCGGTGCCGGTTCGTCAGCGCCGACGAGATCGCCGCGACGACCTGCTTGTCACCGCCCGGCGCGAGCCGCACGTCGACGGCGCTCGCGGCCTCGCCGGTGGCGTCGGTGAGCTTGCGCAGCGCGGACTCGACGACGGCGGACCGGGCGGGGTCGGCCTGGACGGCGTCGGTCGCCTTCATGGCCCGCAGGGCCGCGACCAGCGCGACGGCCTCTCGGGTGCCGAGCCGCAGGGGCCGGGTCATGCCGCGCGCCTCGGTCAGGTGCACGACGCCGCGGTCGATGGAGGCGGCGTCGAAGTCGATGAGGTCGTCGGGCCAGTACCCGGGGGTGCCGGAGACCCACAGGGCGTCGACGTCCTTCTGGATCTGCGCGGGTGTGGTGCTGAAGCGGCCGGCCAGGTCGGCCACGGACACGGGCCCGGCGCCGTCGAGGTAGGCGACGATGCCCAGCAGGCGCAGGAGCCTGTCGTCGGCGCGCTCAGCCACGAGACACCTCCGCACGGACGTTCCGTGTGCCCAGCGCCGCGGCGGCGGTGAGCCGCCGCACGGTCTCCTCCCGCACGGACTCGGGTTCCAGGACGACCAGCGCGGCACCGTACCCGGCGGCCTCGGACGCCATGCCCGTCAGCGACCGGTAGGGCACCTGCAGGATGTCCCAGCCGGCGTGTTCACCGGCACCGGACCGGGTGGTACGGGCCAGGTGGGCGTCGTAGGCGGTGCGCTCTCCGTCGGGCACGGCCTTGGCGCGGGCACGCAGCGCGCTGGCACGCTCGGGGCGGACGGCGACCACGGCCTGCCGCATCTCGCCGTGCGGCCCGCCGCCCAGCATGGCGTCGGTGTCGAACTCGGGCACCTCGTAGGCGTTCGCGGGGCCGATCACCCGCACCCGGGACTCGATGCGCGACATGCGGAACACGCGGGGGGCCTGCCGGTCGCGGTCGAAGCACATGAGGTACCAGCCGCCGTCGCGCGCGGCGATGCGCCACGGCTCGACGTGCCGGGTCAGCACGGCCCCGTTGTAGGCGGCGCGGTAGCTGAACGTCACGACGCGCCGGGCCTCGATCGCCTCCATCAGGGGGCCGTAGGCGTCGCCGACGGCGCGCACGGACGGCGCGAGCCCCGCCAGGGCGTCGGCCGACGGGTCCCCCGCCCCGGCGGCGCGCAGCTTGACCATGGCGCGCGTGATGTCGGTCTGCAGCGTCTTGTCCTGCCAGAACTGCGCGGCCAGGGACAGCACGCCGAGCTCGGCGGGCGTCAGGTCGATCGACGGCAGCGCGTAGGCGTCCTGGTCGATCCGGTACCCGAGCTCGTCGGTGTGCCCGCCGGTGCCGACGGTGACCACGGGGATGCCCAGGGCCCGCAGCATGTCCTTGTCCCGCTCGAACATCCGCTCGAACGCCTCGTCGCTGGGCGCGTCCGAGTAGCCGGCCACGGCGGTGCGCACCTGCTGCTTGGTCATGGCCGCATTCGTGTTCACGAGCGCGATGACGAGATTCAGGAGCCGCTCGGCCGGGTTCAGCGCGGGGCCGGTCGGCTGGTTCGGCGGTTGGTTCGGCGGCTGGGCCGACGGCGTGCCGGATGACGCACCGGGTGGCACCGTGGGAGATGAGGTGGGGGGCAGGTCGCTGGACATCAGGACAACGGTATCGGGCGGTAACCTCCACCGTGTGATGACGTGGCGGATCGGGACCGTGATTTCCACAGGCAAGTCGTGGCGAGGAGCCCTCGAGCTCCAGGTGACGCTCGACCGGCCCCTGCCTGGTATGGCGGCCGACGGACCGGTCGGCGGTGCGTCCGGCGGGTATGACGGCACGACCGGACCGCTGACGGTCCGCGCCCTGGCCTACACCGACCTCGTCGGCGAGCCCGCCCCCGGCGACGCGCTGCTGCTCAACGTGTCCGCGCTCGCCCGCGGGCTCGGCACCGGCGGGTACGCCCTCGTCGTCGGCCCGGCCGTCCCCGGCACCACGCTCCCGGCCGACCCCGCCGTCGGGCCCGGCCACCTCGTCAAGGCCCGGTACACGCCCCTGCAGACCATGGTGCTCGGCGTCGACGAGCAGGAGTCGCCCCACCACACCACCCTGGCCGACGCCGACAGCCTCGACGGCATGCCCGTCGTCGTCGCCGACCTGCACTCCGCCCTGCCCGCCGTCGTCGCCGGGCTGCGCCACGCCGCCACCGCGGCCGGACGCGCACCCGGCGACCTCAAGGTCGCCTACGTCATGACCGACGGCGGCGCCCTGCCCGCCGCGTTCTCCCGCACCGTCGCCGCCCTGCGGGAGACCGACTGGCTGACCACCTGCGTCACCGTCGGCCAGGCCTACGGCGGCGACCTCGAGGCCGTCACCGTGCACACCGGGCTCCTGGCAGCCCGGCACGTCGCCGGGTGCGACGTCGCCGTCGTCACCCAGGGACCCGGCAACCTCGGCACCGGCACCCGCTGGGGCTACTCCGGCGTCGCCGCCGGCGACGCCGTCAACGCCACCGCCACCCTCGGCGGCCGCCCCGTCGCCTCCCTGCGTGTCTCCGGCGCCGACCCCCGCGACCGCCACCTCGGCGTCTCCCACCACTCCCTGACCGCCTACGGACGCGTCGCCCTCGCCCCCGCCGACCTCCCCGTACCCGTCCCCACCGCCGACGTCGAGAACCTGCCCGCCTGGGGCGCACCCCTGACCAGCCGCGTCCACGACCAGGCCCGCACCCTGGCCGACACCACACCACACACCCTCGTCGACGTCCCCGCCGACACCACCCTCCTCGACACCCTGCGCACCTCCCCGGCCGGGCTGCGCACCATGGGCCGCGGCCTCGACGCCGACCCCGCCTCCTTCGTCGCGGCCGCCGTCGCGGGCGTCCACGCCCACCAGCTCACCACCGGATGACCCACGGGAACCAGCACGGGATGCCACAGCCGACACCACGCACAGCACCCCGAGCACGCCTCGCCCTGATCTGCTTGCTCGTCGTCGTCGCAGTGCTCGGCGCGGCCACCGCCACCCCCTGGACCACCAGCCCACCCCGGCTGCCCACCGTCCAGATCTCCCAGGCACCGCCGTCCCAGCCCGTCGCCTCCGGCACCCCCGAAGCACCCCCCGGCCAACAGACCGAACCGGCCGACAACTGCTGGGTCGTCCTGGTCCTCGTCACCCTCCTCGGCCTGCTGATCGCCGTCCTGCTCACCCTCGCCGCCCGCAAGCTCCTCGCCATCCGCCGGGAACCCACCGACACCGACCCCGACACCCTCGCCGCCGGCACCGGCACCACCACCCTCGGCGACGACATCGACCTCCCCGAGCTGCAGGACGCCGTCACCCGGGCCCTCGCCCACCTCGAAGGACACACCCGCCCCCGCGACGCCGTCGTCGCCGCCTGGGTAGCCCTCGAAGAAGCGGCAGACCGCGCAGGCACCCGCCGCGACCCCGCCCAGACCCCCACCGAGTTCACCAGCACCGTCCTGGCCGCCACCCCCGCCCCACCCGACGCCGTCACCCGGCTGCGCACCCTCTACCAGCGCGCCCGCTTCACCGACCGACCCGTCGACACCACCGCCGTCACCCAGGCCCGCGCGGCGCTCGCGGACATCGCGCGCACGCTCGACGTCGACCGGCCCGACGTCGGCCGGCCCGACACCGAGCCCGGAGAGGAGCCCGGACCCCGATGAACCAGCACTGGAACTGGCAGCGACTCATCGCGATCACGGTCACCGCCGGGATCGCCGCCGGCGGACTCGCCTTCTGGCAGGTCATCGACCCCTGGCACGCCGCGGCGGCCACCGCCGTCACCGTCGCCCTGGCCGCCCTCTGGGCCAGGACCGATAACGCCGTCGCCGACCCCGAGTGGCCCCACGTCGTCACCGAGGCCCGCGCCGGCGGACGGCACGACGTCTCCGATCTGAGCTGGTCCACCTTCACCCGCGACGGGCGGGTCACCGAACGCGTCGTCCGCCGCGTCCGGGCGCTCGCGGCCGACCGGGTCCGCGCCCACGGCGTGGACCCCACCGACCCGGACGCGCTGCCCGACGTCGAACGGCTGCTCGGCGCACGTGTGGTGCGGCAGCTCACGTCCCGCGAGGCGCCGACGGCCCGGACCCTGCAGTCCTGGCTCGACGCGATCGAACGCCTGGGGCCCGCCCCTTCCGCGCCCACCACCGAGGAGAACCGTGCCTGACCTGAACGAACCCACCGAACCCCTTGCCGTCGCCGACGTCGCCGCGCTCGGGGAGCAGGTCCTCGCCGAGGTCGGCACCGCCGTCGTCGGTATGCGGGACGCGCTCCAGATCGCCCTGGCGACCATCCTCGCGGGCGGGCACGTGCTGTTCGAGGACGTGCCCGGGCTCGGCAAGACCCTCGCGGCCCGGTCGCTGGCCGCCGCGCTGGGCCTCGACTTCGCCCGTCTGCAGTGCACCCCGGACCTGCTGCCGGCCGACATCACCGGCTCGTCGGTGTTCGACCCGGCCACCCGCACGTTCGAGTTCCGGCCCGGACCGGTGTTCACCGGCCTGTTCCTCGCCGACGAGATCAACCGCACCGCCCCCAAGACCCAGTCCGCGCTGCTGGAGGCGATGGCCGAGCGGCAGGTCTCCATCGAGGGCACCAGCCGTCCCCTGCCCAGCCCGTTCCACGTGCTGGCCACCTCCAACCCCGTCGAGTACGAGGGCACCTACCCCCTGCCCGAGGCGCAGCTCGACCGGTTCATGGTGCGGCTCGCCGTCGGCTACCCCGACGCCGGCCAGGAGGCCGAGGTGCTGACCCGCCGGCTCGCCCGCCGGCAGGAGGCCGCGCACGTGCGCAAGGTCGTCGAGCCCGCGACGGTGCTCGCCATGCAGGCCGGCACGGAGGCCGTGCCCGTGGACCCCGACGTCGTGCGCTACTGCGTCGACCTGGCCGCGTCGACCCGCGGGCACACCGCCCTGGAGGTCGGGGCCTCACCCCGCGGTTCGCAGAACCTCGTGCTGCTGGCCCGCGCCATCGCGGTCCTGGACGGGCGCGACTACGTGCTGCCCGAGGACGTCAAGCGCGTCGCGGTGCCCGTGCTCGCGCACCGCATCACGCTCACCCCGACCGCCTGGGCCTCCGCGACCCGCCCCGAGACCGTCGTCGCCGACCTCCTGCGGGCCGTGCCGACCCCCACCACGGTCCGGTCACGATGACGGCCGGCGGCGTCATCGTCCCCGACGACCGCTCCTCCCGGGGCGAGCGGCCCGACGGCGCCCCGGGCTGGCAGCTCACGTCCGCGTACACCGCCGCCGTCGTCGCCGGCGTCATCCTGCTCGCCCTGGGCGTGCTCGCCGGGCGGGCCGACCTCGCCCTGATCGGCGTGCCCGGACTGCTCGCCGCGGCCTGGGCACGGTCCGGGCGCCCCGGCACCGTCGCCGGTCCCGGTCCCGGCTCCGGCTCCGTCGCTGAAGCCGGAGCCGAAGCTGAAGCCGGAGCCGCCGCTGAGCCGCGCGGCACCCTCCGGGAACCCGAGGGCTCGGCCGCCGCCGGCGAGCTCACCGCCACGCTCCACGTCGCCCCCGGCGCCGCCGACGTCGTCCACCTGCGCATCGCGGCGGCCGGCCACCGCACCACCGAGGTGACGCTCGCGGCGCGTGCGACACCGGCCCGCGACGTCCCGCTGCGCCTGTCGTCCGTCCGCACCGGCCCGCAGGACACCTTCGCCGTCGACCTGCGCGGCTCGCTCCACGCCACCTGGGAGCAGGAACCCGTCCAGGTCGGCGGCACGCGCCGCCTCGTGCTGCCCGCCGCCGCACCGCTCGGCAGGCTGCCCCTCCCGCAGCGCCTGCGCGGCCTCACCGGCCCCCACTCCTCGCGCCGCCTGGGCGACGGCGCCGAGCTGCGCGACATCCACCCCTTCACCCCGGGCGACCGCCGGCGCCGCATCGACTGGCGCACCACCGCCCGCCGCTCCCCCGACCTCGACACCCTCTACGTCCGGCGCACCTATGCCACCGCGGAGGCCACCGCGGTGCTCGTCGTCGACTCCCGCGACGACGTCGGACCCGACCTGCACACCTGGCGCGGCTACGGCACCCTCCGCGTCGACGAACCCACCTCCCTCGACCTCGCCCGGCACGCCGCCGCCTCCGTGGCCCGCGCCCTCGTCGAGGGCGGCGACCGCGTCGGCCTGGAAGACCTCGCCCGCCGACGCCGCCCCCTGCCGCCCGCCTCCGGGCGCCGCCACCTGCGCCGCATCGTGCACGGCCTCGCCCTCGCCCACCCCAAGGACCGCGCGTCCGTCCACCGGGTCCGCCCACCCCAGGTCCCCGCCGACGCCATCGTCTACCTCTTCACCACCGTGCTCGACGACGAACCCCTGCACCTCGTGCGCACCTGGCGCACCAAGGGCCACCCCGTCGTCGTCATCGACACCCTGCCCGACGTCCACCCCGTCACCGAGAGCCACCTCCGCATCGCCTGGCGCATCGCCCGCCTGGAACGCGACGACCGGCTCGCCGCCCTCACCGGGGAGGGCGTACCCGTCATCCGCTGGGCCGGCTCCGCACGCGACCAGGCCGCCATCAGGTTCGAGACCCTCGCCCGCGCCGCCGAACGACACGTCCCCGGACGGACGGGCACCCCATGAACCCCACCCGACCCGCCGACTGGTCCCACCTCCTGCAGCGGACCCGCCAGCGCCTGACCAACGACCCCACCGCGCGCCCCCTGCCCGAGATCACCGTCGAGACCGGCCCCACCCTGCGTGGCTGGACCCTCCGCCTCGCCCTCCTCCTGCTCGTCCCCGCGCTGTTCCTCACCGCCACCTCCCGCACCCCCGACCTGTCGACCGGGATCGTCTGGACCCTGGCCACCCTCTTCACGATCCTCCTGACGGCACGCCCCACACCCGCGACGGCAGCCGGCGCGCTCGTCCTGGCCGCCGTCCTCTTCTGGGGCCTGTCCCCGGGCCCGGACGACGGCCGGGCGTTCGACCCCTGGTCCCTCCTCGTCACGCTCCTGGGCTACCTCGTCGCCCGCCTCACCTGGTGGGCCGCCCACGTCCCGCTCCGCGGCCGCGCCGAGATCGCCGCACTGCTCACCGACTGGCGACGCGACCTCGTCGTCCTGGGCGGCACCGCACTCCTCGCGGCGCTCGCGATGCTCGCCTCCGGGGCGACCCTGCCGGGCGCCGTCCTGCTCGCCGCCCTCGGCGTGGCCGGCATCGCGTTCGTCGCGCTGGCGACTCACCGCTGACCGCGTGACGATGGACGCGTCCCACCGCCGGCCGGAACAGGAGGACCCCCGATGTCCCCGAAGCTGCCCCGCTACACCGTCCCGTCCCTCACACCCGAGCAGGGGGCGGAGGTCGCCGAGATCCTCCAGCAGCGGCTGCACGCGCTGAACGACCTGCACCTGACCCTCAAGCACGTGCACTGGAACGTGGTAGGGCCGCACTTCATCGGCGTCCACGAGATGCTCGACCCGCAGGTCGACGCCGTCCGCGCCATGGTCGACCAGATCGCCGAACGCATCGCCACCCTCGGCGTCGTGCCCGTGGGCACCCCCGGGGCGCTCGTCGCGTCCCGCACCTGGGACGACTACGCCCTGGGCCGCGCGCCCGCCATCCAGCACCTCGCGGCGCTCGACGACGTCTACGCCGGCGTCATCACCGCGCACCGCAACGCCGCCGACGCCACCGAGAAGCTCGACGACGTCACCAACGACCTGCTCATCGGGCACCTGCACGAGCTCGAGCAGTTCCACTGGTTCGTCCGCGCCCACCTGGAGTCGACGTCGGGCGCCCTCACGGAGTCCTGACCCCCGCACACGTGTCAGACGCCCAGGTCACTCCGGTGACCTGGGCGTCTGACACGTTCGACGGCGGTGCGCGTCCGGCAGGGACCTACTCCTGGGTCACCAGCGGGTACACGCCGTCGGCGTCATGCACCTCCCGCCCCGTGACGGGCGGGTTGAACGTGCAGATCAGCCGCAGGTCCGTCGTCGGCCGCATCGTGTGCTTCTCGTTGCCGTCCAGCAGGTACATCGTGCCGTCCGAGATCTGGTGGCGCTCGCCGGTCTCCCGGTTCTCCAGCTCACCGGTGCCGCCCACGCAGTACACCGCCTCGACGTGGTTGGCGTACCACATCTCGGTCTCCGTGCCGGCGTACATGGTGGTCTCGTGGAACGAGAAGCCCACGCCCTCCTTGGCGAGCACCAGGCGGCGGCTCCGCCAGGTCTCGGACCGCACGTCGCGGTCGGTGCCCTCCAGGTCGGCCAGTCGCGTCACGATCACTTGTCTTCCTCTCCTCGGGGGTCGGTCCGACGGACAGCGCTGTCGTGCACGGCCGGCGCGCCCAGCACCTCGGCCGTCGCCGCCGCGATGACGTCCACCCCGGACCGCAGCTCGTCCGGGCCGATGGTCAGCGCGGGCATCGTCTTGAGCACCTCGTCCTCGGGCCCGGACGTCTCGACCAGCAGGCCGCGCTCGTAGGACGCCGCGGCGATCTTCGACGCCGCCGACGGGTCGGGGAACTTGATGCCGGTCAGGAATCCCCGGCCCTTGACGACGGCGCCGTCGTACCCGTTCGCGATCTGGGTCAGGCCGTCGCGCAGCTCGGCGGCGCGCCCCCTGACCCCCTCGGCGAAGGTGTCGTTCGCCCAGAACTGGTTCAGTGCCGCGGTGGCCGTGACGAACGAGGTGTTCTGCCCGCGGAAGGTGCCGTTGTGCTCGCCGGGCTCCCACTGGTCCAGCTCGGGGCGGATCAGGGTGAGCGCCATCGACAGCCCGAAACCGGAGATCGACTTCGACAGGCACACGATGTCGGGCACGATGCCCGACTCCTCGAAGCTGAAGAACTCGCCCGTGCGGCCGCAGCCGGCCTGCACGTCGTCCAGGATGAGCAGGATCCCGTGGGCACGGCACAGCTCGGACAGGGCCCGCAGCCACTCCGGCCGCGCGGCGCTGAGACCGCCCTCGCCCTGCACGGACTCCACGATGATCGCCCCGGGCTTGTCGACCCCGGACCCGCTGTCGCTCAGCACCCGTTCGAGCCAGAGGAAGTCCTCCGTGGCGCCCGAGAAGTAGTCGTCGTACGGGATCTTCGAGCTGTTGGTCAGCGGCAGGCCCGCGCCGTTGCGCTTCATCGAGTTGCCGGTCACCGACAGCGCGCCCAGCGTCATGCCGTGGAACGCGTTGGTGAACGACAGGATGTGCTGCCGGCCCGTCACCTTGCGGGCCAGCTTGAGGGCGCTCTCCACCGAGTTGGTCCCGGTCGGGCCGGGGAACATGACCTTGTAGTCGAGGTCGCGGGGCGCCAGGATCCGGTCCCGGAACGTCGTCAGGAACTCCCGTTTGGGCACCGTGTGCATGTCGAGCGCGTGCACGATCCCGCCGCTGCGCAGGTAGTCGATCAACGCCTCCAGCAGCACCGGGTGGTTGTGCCCGTAGTTGAGGGCACCCGCTCCGGCGAAGAAGTCGAGATAACTTCGCCCGTCCTCGGCCTGGATCGTGCTGCCGGACGCCGTGGTGAAGGTCGTGGGCCAGCTGCGGCAGTAGCTGCGCACCTGGGACTCGAGGTCGTCGAAGATGCTCGTGGGGCCGGTGCTGCTGGTGCTGCCGGTGCTGCTGGTCGACGGGCCGGTGGGCATGGCGGTGTTCGGGCGCATGGCTCCTTCTGCGGTCCGGCCCTGCTGGCCGGACTCGGCTGGGGTTGATCGGTGGTGTGGTGCTGCTTCAGGTCGTGCCGGGGAGGCTGACCGGGACCAAGGTCAGGAGAGGGGGCCGATGCGGAACACGAGCTCCGCGTCATGGCCGTCCGGGAACGCCTCCGTGGGGAAGACGGTCCGCACGTCGACGGGCGCACCCTGGGCCGACGCGAAGGACATGAACAGGGCGATCGACGCCGTGTTGTCCGAGGTGATGGTGGTCTCGACGTGGGTGCACCCGGGATGCTGCCCCGCGAGGTGCGCGAGCATCCGGGACGCCAGCCGCTGTCCGCGGTAGGCGTGGTCCACGGCCACCTGCCAGACCATCAGCGTGGTCGGCTCGTCGGGCCGGACGTACCCCGTGACGAACCCCGCGGGTTCGCCGTCCACGGTCACGACGACCGACGTCCGGGCGAAGTCACGTGCCCAGAGGAGGTACGCGTAGGACGAGTTGAGGTCCAGCGTCTTGCTGTCGCGCGCCAGGCGCCACATCGCTGCTCCGTCATCGACGGTGGGCTCCCTCAGCGCCACCGTGGTCTCGGTCGGATGGATGTGCTTGAGTTCCTCTTCGAGGTTCTGCATGACAAATCGACCGTAACGAACTTGGCTGATAATTGCACATTGCGAACCCGTGACGATCCCGTGACCGGCATGATCCCGCGGCAAACTCGAGGTAACGCCGCCAGTGCGCTCCGGCGCGCTAGTCTGACGCGGTGAGCGAGCCATTCATCCGTCAGTACCGCGTCGCCGACCGAGCCGACGTCGCCGACATCTGCGTCCGCACCGCCGCGGCCGGGACCGACGCGCGCGGCATCTACTCGTCCGACCTGATCATGCCCGACGTCTACGCGCTGCCCTACGTGGACCACTCCCCCGACCTCGCCTGGGTCGTCGAGCACGAGGGCCGCGCCGCCGGGTACATCGTCGCCGTCGCCGACACCCAGGCCTTCGCCGCATGGTGGGCGCGCGAGTGGACACCGGGCTTCGTCGAGCGCCACCCCGCACCCGGCCCGGCCACCGGGCACAACCCCGGCTACACCGAGGCCCAGCTCCTGCGCGACGGAGCGGACCCCGAGCGCATGGTCCGCGGCCTGCGCCACGGCGAGCTGACGACACACCCGGCCCACCTGCACATCGACCTGCTGCCCGTGCTGCAGCGCCGCGGCCTGGGCTCCCGGCTCATCGACACGCTCCGCGCGGCGCTCGCGGAACGGGGCGTGCCGGGCGTGCACCTCGGCTACGCGTCGGAGAACACCGCGGCCGCCAAGTTCTACGACCGGTACGGCTTCACGGAGCTCCCGTCCTCGACCCCGCGGTCCCCGCTCGTAGGCATCGCCACCTCCTGAATCCTTCGTTGAGTGCTGGGTATTCGCCCTTTTTCGCGTGCCAGAAGGGCGAATACCCAGCACTCAACGAGGGGTTCAGCCTTCCTGGGCGGCGTCCGTCCAGGCGCGGCGGACCTGCTCGAAGCGGGTCGGCAGCGGCGGGCGCAGCGCGCCGTACCGGGCGTTGGTCCGGTGCACGAACCTCCGCCACGACAGCACCAGGCCCTGCCGCGTGATCGGCAGTCCGGACGCGACGGTGGTCCCGTTGTCGTGCGTGTGGTGCACCGTGAGCAGCAGCGCCCGCGGCACCGAGCCCTCCAGCTCCGCGGCGAGCTCCTCCCGCACCACCATCCAGTGCTTGAGCAGCACCACGAGGTCGGCCGGCAGCAGGTGCCGCCGCGGCGTGCGGTGCTTGCCGTGCCGCACCAGCACGCTGCCCTCGGTCGCCTTGGCGCGCGCCGGCCCCAGGTCGATGTCCTCGACCCGCACGCGCAGCAGGTCGCCGTACCGGGAGCCGGTTGCCCGCACCAGCCCCGTGATCACCGCCAGGCGCGCCGCCTCCGGCTTGGCTCCCGGCCGCATCGCCTCCGTGGACAGCTCACGCCACACCCACTCGGCCTCCTCGAGGGTCACCGGCGGCCGCGGGTACCGGCCCGGCTCCCCGTTCCGTGCTGGCGGTGAGACGACGTCGTCACTGGTCATGGGTGTCAATCTACGCTTGGCACACTATTAATCAAGGGGACGCGCGAAGAGAGCGCACAGGAGTCTCATAGGCTCTTCCGGTGGACCTCCCCGGCACGATCGCCCGCCCCGTCGACCACGAGCTGGTCATCAAGAAGTCCCGGTTCCTGGCCCACCTCGCGCCCGCCCGCAGCGTCGCGGAGGCCGACGCCGTCATCGCGCGCCTCCGCAAGGAGCTCTGGGACGCGCGGCACCACTGCGTCGCCATGGTCCTCGGGACGCATGCCGACCAGGCCCGCTCCTCCGACGACGGGGAGCCGAGCGGCACCGCCGGCGTCCCGATGCTGGAGGTCCTGCGGCACCGCGGCCTCACGGACCTGGTCGCCGTCGTCACACGGTACTTCGGCGGCGTGAAGCTGGGGGCGGGCGGGCTGGTGCGCGCCTACTCGGGCGCGGTCGCCGCCGCCCTGGACGAGGCCGCCGCGACCGGCACCCTGCTGCGCCGCGGGCTGCTCCTGGAGGCCGAGGTCCCGGTCCCCCACGCCGACGCCGGCCGGATCGACAACATGCTGCGCGACTGGGCCTCCACGCACGGTTCGGTCATGGAGCAGCCGGCCTACGACGCCGTCGCCCGGCTGCGGCTCCTCGTGCCCCAGGACCAGGTCGAGACCCTGGTCGCCGACGTCGCCGCCGCCTCGGCGGGCACCCTCTCCCCCGTCGTCGGTGACGCCCGCGTCGTCGACGTGCCCGTCCCGGCATCCCCGGCGCGTCGTCCTTGACTGGTCCCACGACGGGGTGAATTGTCTGGGGCACCCAGCACGTGCCCGCAAGCAAGGCTCGCCAGGCAAGACCCGCGCAAGCAAGGCCCGCACCGTGGAGGGACCGACCATGCACCGTCGCATCCGCCCGTCCGTCGCCGTCGTCGCACTGACCGCCGCCGCCCTGCTCGCCGCGTGCGGCGCGCCCGCCGAGGAGCAGGCCGGGTCCATCACCTTCTGGACGCCGCAGTCCACGCCCGAACGGGTCGCCGCCCAGGAGGCGGTCGCCGAACGCTTCACGCAGGAGACCGGGATCGAGGTCGACGTCGTCCCGCTCGCCGCGGCCGACCAGGACCAGGCCCTGGTGACCGGCGCGGCCTCGGGCGAGGTACCCGACGTGATCCTCGCCGGCGCCTCGCAGGTCACCTCCTGGCAGTCCCAGGGTCTCCTGGACACCGACGTCGTCCAGGAGACCCTCGACACCCTGGACCCCGCCACGTTCAACGAGAACGCGCTCGGCGCGGTCACCGTGCAGGACGCCGACACCGGCGAGAGCACGATCGCCGCCGTCCCCAGCGACGGCTGGGTGCACCTCATCGCCTACCGCACCGACCTGCTGGAGGCGGCGGGCGTCGAGGTACCCACCACGGTCGCCGAGCTGGCGCAGGCCGCGACCACGGTCAAGGAGGAGCTGGACGTCACCGGCATCGCCCTGGGCACGCAGTCCGGCACGGCGTCGGGCACGGAGGGGATCGAGTCGATCTTCCAGTCCGCGGGCTGCCGGCTCGTGTCCGACGGCGACGTGACCATCGACTCGCCCGAGTGCACCGAGGCCGCCGGGCTGTTCAAGGAGCTGCGCGACTCGTCGGTCGCGGGCGACTACGACGTCGAGTCCGCCCGCGCCGCGTACCTCGCGGGCGACGCCGCCATGCTGCTGTTCTCGACCCACATCCTGGACGAGCTCGCGAACCTCGACGAGGCCGTGCCGCCGTCGTGCGAGCAGTGCACCGACGACCCCGAGTTCCTCGCGAAGAACTCGGGCTTCATCACGGTCCTGGATCCGCCGGGTGCCTCGGCGTCCTCCGCCGACGACGACGCCGCCACGCCCGCCCAGTTCGGCGCCACCCTCGCCTACGCCGTCCCGGCCCACGCGAACGCCGACGAGGCCCGGCAGTACGTCGAGTTCGTGCTGGGCGAGGGCTACGCCGACACCCTGGCCGTCGCGACGGAGGGCCGCCTCCCCCTGCGGACCGGGACGCCCGAGAACCCGACCGAGTACCTGGACGCCTGGGGCGGCCTGGGCTTCGGGCCCAAGGTCGAGTCCTCGGTCGCCGAGGTGTACGGCGACGACCTGGTCACCGCCATGGGCGAGGGCATGTCCGCCGTCGCGCGCTGGGGCCAGGGCACGCCGGACGCGACGCTCGCCGGCCTCGTGGCCACCCAGGGCACGCTCGCGCAGCAGCTCGACCCGCTGTACCGCGGCACGGACCCCGCCGACGTGACCGGGCAGATGGCCACCGACGTCACGGCACTGCAGCAGGACCAGTGACGCCCGGGCGCCCGCCGTCGGCCCGCGCGAGGATCGCCCGCCCGTCCGGCGCCGAGCGGTCCGGCGCGGGGCCGTTCCCCGCTGCACCGCGCCCGACCTCGACAGGGCGCGCCCGGCGCGAGAACCGCTCGGGCTGGCTGCTCGTCTCCCCGTCCCTGGCGGTGGTCGGGCTCGTGGTGCTGCTGCCGTTCACGCTGGTGGTCGTGTTCGGCTTCTCCGAGATCCGGCTGGTCGACATCCCGTACCTCGGCACCGAGCCGATCGAGTGGTCGCTGGAGAACTTCCGGCGCGCGGCGGCGTCGCAGGCGTTCTGGGGCGCCCTGTGGACCACCGTGCTGTACGCGGGCCTGACGGCGGCCGGGTCGCTGGCCGTGGGCCTGGTGCTCGCGCTCGCGCTGCGGCGGCCCTTCGCCGGCCGCGGGCTCGTCCGCGCCCTGCTGCTGGTCCCGTACGTGCTGCCCGTGGTGGCCGCGGCGACCATCTGGAGGACGATGCTGAACCCGCAGTACGGCGTCGTGAACGCGTTCGGGCGGGCCTACCTGGGCTGGGACACGCCGGTGGGCTTCCTCAGCACCACCACCGCGGACGTCTGGGGCATCCCCGTGCCGGTCGCGCTGCTGGTGGTGGTGCTGTTCGACATCTGGAAGTCGGCGCCGCTCGCGTTCCTGTTCCTCACCGCACGGCTGCAGTCGGTGCCCGGGGAGATCGAGGAGGCCGCGGCGCTCGACGGCGCGAACCGCCGCCAGAACCTGCGGTTCATCCTGCTGCCGCAGCTGCGGGCCGTGGCCCTGCTGCTCCTGCTGCTGCGGTTCATCTGGTCGTTCCAGAGCTTCGACGACGTCTACCTGCTCACCGAGGGCGCCGGGAGCACCCAGGTCATGGCCATCCAGGTCTACACCGAGCTGGTGACCAAGGCCGACATCGGCAGCGCGGCCGCGTTCGGGCTGCTCATGAGCCTGATCCTGGGCGTGCTCCTGGTGGGGTACGTGGCGCTGTCCCGCCGGACGGACGAGTCATGAGGCACCGGACACGTCAGAGGCACCGGACGAGAGGAGCGTCATGAGCGGCGTCAGCCCCACCCCCGCGGCACGCGCCGGCCGCGCCGTCGTCGTCGCGATCGCGCTGCTGTGGTCGCTGGGCCCGGTCGCGTACGGCGTCGTGCTCTCGATGCGCCCGTACGCGGAGGTGACCCGCGACCCGCTGGGGCTGCCGACGGCCCTGGACCTGTCCGCGTTCGCCACGGCCATGCGGGACGAGGCCGACGGCGGTTTCGGGCTCGGCCGGTTCGTGCTCAACTCCCTGGGCGTCGCCCTGGGGACGGTCGTGCTGAGCATCGTCGTCTGCGTGCTCGGCGCCTACGCCGCCGCCCGCCTGCGGTACCGGGGCCGGGCCGTCACGAACGGCATCATCCTGGCGGTCTACCTCTTCCCGGGGATCGTGCTCGCGGTGCCCAAGTTCGTGATCCTGTCCCGGCTGGGGCTGACGAGCTCCCTGGTCGGCCTCCTGATCGTGTACGTGGCGGCCACCGTGCCCGTGGCCCTGTACATGATGCGCAACTTCTTCCTGGCGCTGCCGGCCAGCGTCGAGGAGGCCGCGATCATGGACGGCTGCACCCTGAGCCAGCTCCTGGTCCGGGTCGTGCTGCCGATCGCCGTCCCGGGTGTGGTGGCCACCGCCATCTACGTGTTCATGATCGCCTGGAACGAGTACTTCTACGCCCTGCTGTTCCTGGTGCAGCACCGTGACCTCTGGACGGCCCCGCTCGGCATCGCGCAGCTCGGCGACTTCCAGGTGCCGGTCACGGTGCTGCTGGCCGGGTCCATCGCGGTGACGGTGCCCGTGGTGATCGTGTTCTTCCTCGCCCAGCGGTACATCGTGTCGGGGCTGGTCCAGGGAGCAGAACGATGAGGAGATCCCGATGAGGACAGAGCGATGACAGTCCCGCCGCGTTCGGCTGTGCCCCTCCGTCCGGGCGTCCCCCTGCGCCTGGCCGTGCTGGGCGCAGGCGGCCGAGGTGCGGACGCCTACGGCCGCTGGGTGCGGGCGCACCCGGACCGCGCCCGGATCGTGGGCGTCGCCGACCCGGCGCCCGCCCGGCTGGACGCCCTGGCGGGCACGACGGCGGCCCGCTACCCCGACTGGCGCGGCCTCGTCGCCGACCTCGACCACCTGCGCCCCGACGCCGTGCTGATCGCCCTGCCGGATGCCCTCCACGTCGAGGCTGCCGCCGCGGTGGCGGAGGCCGGTCTGCCGATGCTGCTGGAGAAGCCGGCCGCCCCGACGCGCACCGGGCTCACCGACCTGGCCCGCGTGGTACGCCGGACGGGCGCCCGGGTCGCCGTCGGGCACGTGCTGCGATTCGCACCTTTCTGGCGCGCGGTCCGCGCCGTCGTGGCGTCCGGCACGCTGGGCGACCTCGCGACGATCGAGGTCCGGGAGAACATCGGGTTCTGGCACTTCGCGCACTCGTTCGTGCGCGGGAACTGGCGCAACGCCGCCGAGTCGAGCCCGATGGTGCTGGCGAAGACGTGCCACGACCTCGACCTGATCCGCTGGCTCGCGGGCGCCGCACCCCAGGCGGTCTCCAGCCAGGGCTCGCTGCTGCACTTCCGGCCGGAGAACGCGCCCGCCGGCGCGCCCGGGCGCTGCACCGACGGCTGCCCCGCGGCGGCGAGCTGCCCGTTCCACGCGCCGCGGTACTACGTGGACGCCCTGCGCGACGTCACCAGCCACCCGGTCGCGATGCTGGGCGACGACCTCTCCCCCGCCGGCCGGATCGCTGCCCTGCGGCGCGGCCCGTACGGGCGCTGCGTCTACCGCTGCGACAACGACGTGGCCGACCACCAGCAGACGCTCCTGCGGTTCGCCTCCGGCCTCACCGCGACGCTCACGGCCAGCGCGTTCACCGCCGAGAACACCCGCCACCTCGCGATCACCGGCACGCGCGGGCAGCTCCACGGGCACATGGGGTCGGGCGAGATCCGGGTCGACCTGTTCTCGCCGTCGGGCAGGCTGCCGGAGACCCTGCTCGCTCCGGGGACAGGGGTCGAGGTGGTGTCCTCGGGCGGCGCCGGACCCCTCGGGCACCCGGCCTGGACGCTGGTCGCCCGTGCCGAGACAGCGGCCGCGGACCACCGCGGGCACGCGGGCGGCGACGACGGGCTGATGGACGCGTTCTGCCGCGCCGTGGCCGACGGCTCCGTCGGAACGGGCGAGTTGTCGTTCGCCACCGCGCTGGACAGCCACCTCATGGCGTTCGCGGCCGAGGAGTCGCGCACGGGTGGGGGCGTGGTGGACTTTCCGGCATGGGCGAGGACGGCGTTGGGGTCGGCGGGGCCGGCGGGTTCCTCACGTCCGGGAGCGCCGGCATGACGGGTCCGCCGTGGGCCGACGCCGTCCGCGGCGTCGCCGGACGCGCGGGGCTCGAACCCGCGCGGATCACGGTGGAGCCACTTCTCGAGGACGGTCCGGGCCGCCCGGCGTGCGCGGCCGACTTCCGGGCCGACGGCGGACGCCTGACACTCCGGGCGACCGACCCCGTGGCGGCGTCGGTCGCCCTGGGCCGGTACGCACGCACGCACCTGGGCACGCGGCTCACGTGGTCGCGCTCGCGGGTGAGCGAGAGGCGCCTTCCCGACGCCCCGCGCACCTCCGTCTCGTCCCCGCACGCCGTGCGGTACTACCTGAACGTGGTGACCTTCGGGTACTCGACCCCGTTCTGGGGCTGGGACCGCTGGGAACGGGAGATCGACTGGATGGCGCTGCACGGCGTCACGCACCCGCTCATGCTGGTGGCGCACGAGGCCGTGCTCGCCGAGACCTTCCGCCGGGCCGGCCTGCCGGACGCCGAGGCCGCCGAGTGGATCGGCGGTGCCGCGCACTTCCCGTGGACGTTCATGGGCGGCATGCACTCGTTCGGGGGTCCGCTGCCTGCCCGCTGGGCGGAGCGCCGCGTGGATCTCGCCCGGCGGATCCTGGCACGCATGCGCGAGCTGGGCATGACGCCGGTGCTGCCCGGGTTCGGCGGGCACGTGCCGCGGGCCCTCGCCGGGCCGGGGCAGGGTGCGGGGCACGGGCCGGGGCAGGAATCAGGACAGGGACCGGAACAGGGACCGGAACAGGGACAGCCGGTCGACGAGATCGAGTGGCAGGGCTGGCACATCCCCCTGCTGCATCCCGAGTCCCCACGCTTCCAGGAGCTGCACGCGACATTCGGGGCGGTGCAGCGCGAGCTGCTCGGCCCCGGGACGGGCTTCTACGCGGTGGATCCGTACATCGAGTCGGTCCCGCCGTCGGGCGACGTCGAGTACCTGCGGGCCGCCGGACGCGGGACGTACCGCGCCCTCGCCGCCGCTGCGCGCGCCGCCGCCGAGCCCGAGCCCGTCTGGGTGCTCCAGGGCTGGCCGTTCCACTACAAGGGCGCGTTCTGGACGCCGGACCGTGTGGCCGCCTACCTGCACGACGTTCCCGCCGACCGGACGCTCGTCCTCGACCTCTGGGGCGAGCACGTGCCGCTGCACGCGGCCCTGCTCGCCGACGGCGGCCCGCTCGCCGGCCGACCCTGGGTCTGGTGCGCGCTGCACAACTTCGGCGGCCGGCCCGCCCTGTTCGGCGACCTCGCCGGGCTGGTCCGGGACGTGCACGCCCTGCCCGACGGCGTGGCCCACCTGCGGGGCGTGGGCCTCGCCCCCGAGGCGATCGAGAACAACGAGGTCTTTTACGAGCTCGCGACCGACCTCGCCTGGGACGACGCCCCGCGCTCCCCCGCAGACCTCGACGTCTGGCTGGAGAGCTTCGTGCTGACCCGGTACGGGCTGGCCGGGTCGTCAGGCCTGGCTGGGCCGGCGGGTCTGCCCGCAGAACCGACCCGACCGACCCAACGGGCGGAACCGGCTCGACCGTCCGAACAGGCTGGGATGTCCGAACCAGCTGGGACGCCAGGGCTGATCCCCGATCCGGTGCAGGGAGCTGCCGAAGCAGCGCTCCGCGCTTGGCACACTATTTACTCCGAGCTCTACGGTGCCGGGCGTACCCGCTCCATCCCGACTCCCGTCATCGCCCGACCGTGGAGCGCAGGGCTCCCGTTCCCCGCCCAACGCAGCGCCGGCGAGGCGATCTCCGGCCCTCAGCCGCCCACGCCGTCGTCCAACGTGGACGCCGAGAACGACCCCGCGACCGCGGCCGCCCTCCCCCGCCTTGCCAGGGCGGTCCAGGACCTCACGGCGGTTCACGAGGCGCTGTCCCGCGGGCCTTCGGACGACGGATCGGGAGCCGACCCGGACGGTCCGGCCACACCCCGCGACGTGCTGGCCGCCGACATCGCCGAGCTCACCGGGCACGTCCTGGCACAGGGCACGCGGGTACACGTGCGCGGCATCCTCGCGGCGGCGCGGGCCGGAGACCCCGACGGCGTCCGCGACCACATGGGGCGCCTGCGCGCCGACCTGCTGACCCTGGACGCTCTGGCCGCCGAACGTCCGGAGACCCGGGTGTCGACGTGGATCGAGGCCGCCCGCGCCTGGGGCGACACCACCGCAGAGCGGGACGCGATGGAACGCGAGGCACGGAGCCTGGTCAGCGTCTGGGGCGGCCAGCACAACGGCCTGCACGACTACTCCGGCCGGCACTGGCACGGCCTCGTCCGCGACCTCTACCTGCCGCGCTGGCGGGCCTGGGCCGACTGGCTCGCCGACGCCGCCACGGCCGGTCCGGTACCGCCGGACGCCGACCCCACGGCACTGCGCGCACGGATCGTCGCCATCGAGGAGACCTGGCGATCAGCCACGACGAACCACCGGCAGGACGGCACGTGATCGGTAGCACGTCAGGTGATCGGTAGAACGTCAGGTGATCGGCAGCTCGAAATGCCGATCACCTGACGTGCTACCGACCACGCCGCCGTGCCCACGGCGCAGCGGACACCGCAATCCGACACCGCCCCCGCCGTGCGCCCCGGCAGCCGCGTCAGTCCGTGCAGCCCGTCAGTCCGTGCAGCCCGTCAGAACCCCTCGGCGCCGACCGTCGCGCCGTCCGGCACCGTGCCGCCCTCGCCCGACAGCGTCGCCTTGCCCTCGGCGCGCACGCCCGACCCGAAGGTCCAGTCGCCGCGAACGGTGAGGGAGTCGGCGTCGCGCAGCGACGGTGCGCCCGCGGCGA
This sequence comes from Promicromonospora sp. NPDC050262, assembly GCF_040655935.1. Taxonomy (NCBI): domain Bacteria; kingdom Bacillati; phylum Actinomycetota; class Actinomycetes; order Micrococcales; family Promicromonosporaceae; genus Promicromonospora; species Promicromonospora sp. NPDC050262. The sequence goes on from NZ_JBFAKX010000003.1 coordinate 404,937, forward strand.
ACCGCTGCGTGAAGCCGTCGATCAGCTTGTAGTGGGCCTTGTCGAGGTCCACCAGCGGAGCGGGCGCCTGGGCCTCGAGCCGGTAGTCCGACGTCAGGGTGTAGACGTCCGAGCGCAGCACCAGCAGGTCGTTCGTGGTCTTGACCGGCAGGAACCGGGACCGCTCGACCTCGATGGCGGTCGCGCCCTCGAAGACGGCGACGGCCGCACCCATCGCGGACTCGATCTGCACGACCTCGGGCGACGACGAGTCGGACGGGTCGACCGTCTTGTCGTTGCGGATCAGCGGCAGCTCGAGCACGCCGCCCGTCCGCTCCAGCTCCGCCGCCAGCGCCTGGAGGTCGAACCAGAGGTTGTTGGTGTGGAAGAAGGGGTGGCGCGTCGCGTCCAGGGAGGCGGCGACGTCGTCGGGGTGGGTCTGCGCGGTCTCGCGCTGGACGATGCGGCCGTCGGCCTTGCGGACGACGAGCTGACCGCCCTTGACGTCGGCGGCCGTCTTGCGGCAGAGCTCGGCTGCGTACGGGGCGCCGGACGCCGCGAACCAGCCGGCGATCGTGGCGTCGGGTGTGGCGCCGAGGTTGTCGGAGTTGGAGACGCACATGTACCGGAAGCCGGCGTCCAGGAGGGCGGTGACGACGCCGGAGGCGTGCAGCGCCGGGTAGAGGTCGCCGTGCCCGGGCGGGCACCACTCGAGGTCGGGGTCCTTCTCCCAGGTGACGGGGGTGAGGTCCGAGGCGAGGAGCTTGGGCTCGCGGTTCTGCAGGAAGTCGACGGGCAGCCCGTCGACGGCGATGTCGGCGTACTGCTGCAGGGCGGCGAGCGAGTCGTCGCGGGTGCGGAAGGAGTTCATGAACAGCAGCGGGAGGCGGGCACCGGTGGCCTGCCGGGCGGCGCGGACCTGGCCGACGATGATGTCGAGGAAGGTGAGCAGCTCACCGGCGCCGTCGGGCGCCTCCCGGACGGGCAGCAGCGACTTGGCCTGGTCCATGCCCATGGACGTGCCGAGCCCGCCGTTGAGCTTGAGCATGGCGGTCTGCGCCAGTGCGGCGGCTGCGTCGTCGTCGCTGATGGTCAGCTCGGCGCGGTTGGGGATGTCGACGAGCGGGTCGACGTCGTTCTCGCGGATCAGGCCGGTCTCGCCGGACTCCAGCAGGTGGTAGAAGCGCGTGAACGTCTCGATCGCGGCGGGTGCCACGCCTGCCTGGGTCATCTTGGTGCGGGCCTGCTCGAGCCCGGTGGGGTCGGTCATGACCCCCAGGCTATTCGAAACGGGCGGGGTCGCCGGCCCCTTCTCGGACCACCTGTGGATAACCGTCGGACCAGTCGACGACGGTGGTCGGCTCGGTCCCGGCGTCGCCGCCGTCGACCACGGCGTCGAGCACGTGGTCGAGCTCCTCCTTGATGGTCCAGCCGTCGGTCAGGGGCTCGGCGTGGTCCGGCAGGATCAAGGTGGACGACAGCAGGGGCTCGCCGAGCTCGCGGAGCAGCGCCTGGGTGACGGCGGACTCGGGGATGCGCACGCCCACGGTCTTCTTCTTGGGGTGCGCGAGCCGGCGGGGCACCTCCGCGGTGGCGGGCAGGATGAACGTGTACGGCCCGGGCGTGGCGGCCTTGATGGCGCGGAACGCGGAGTTGTCCAGCCTGACGAGCTGGCCGAGCTGGGCGAAGTCCGAGCAGACCAGCGTGAAGTGGTGCTTGTCGTCGAGCCGCCGGATGGCGCGGATGCGGTCCGCGCCGTCGTGGTACTCCATGCGACAGCCCAACGCGTAGGAGGAGTCGGTCGGGTAGGCGATCAGCGCGTCGTCGCGCAGCATCGCGACCACCTGCGCGACCGCGCGCGGCTGAGGGTCTGCGGGGTGGACGTCGAAGTAGCGGGCCATGCGGCCGAGCCTAGTCGGGGGCGGGTGCGTCGGCGCGACCCAGGGCGCGCCGCAGCTCGTCCCCGCTCGCGTTCCCGCCCGTGCAGACGACGCCGACGTGGCGGCCTGCGAACCGTTCCGGGTCGGCCAGAACGGCGGCGAGCGCGGCGGCCCCCGCACCCTCGGCGACCGTGTGCGCGCCGGTGAGGTAGAGCTGCTGGGCGGCGCTGATCTGCTCGTCGGTGACGAGCACGAAGTCGGCCAGGTGCCGGCGCATGAGGGCCTGGGTGATCTCGAACCCGCAGCCGACGGCGAGGCCCTCGGCGCGGGTGGTGTTGGCGCGCTCCAGGAGCGTCCCGGCGTGCCAGGAGTCGTGCGCCGCGGGCGACGCCGCGGACTGCACGCCGATCACCTCGGTGCCGGGCGCGACGGCGGAGGCGACGAGGCCCGCCGCGGCGGCGCCGGACCCGCCGCCGACGGGGACCACGAGCACGTCGAGGCCGGGCGCCTGCTGGAACAGCTCGAGGTAGAGGCTGCCGACGCCGGCGATGATCGCGGGCTCGTTCGCGGCGCCCACGAGGCGCGCCCCCGAGGCGGCCGCGAGCGCCGTGGCGTGCGCGCGGGCGTCGTCGAACGTGGCGCCCTGCAGCAGCACGTCGGCGCCCTGGTCGAGCACGGCCCGCAGCTTGACGGGGTTGGGGTCGTCAGGCATGACGATGGTGCAGGCGGTGCCGGTCAGGCGGGCGGCGTAGGCGACGCCCTGTGCGTGGTTCCCCGTGGAGTAGGCGACGACGCCGCGGGCTCGTTCGGCGTCGGACATGGACAGCAGGAGGTTGCTGGCGCCGCGGGCCTTGAAGGCTCCGGTGCGCTGCTGGTTCTCGTGCTTGACGACGACGGTGGTGCCGGCCGCCCGGTCGACGTCGGGGTACTCGCCCACCGGGGTGCGGACCACGGTGCCGTCCAGGCGCGACTGCGCGGCCAGCACGTCGGCGATCGAGACGGCGGTGCGGGTGCCGTCGACTCGGGTGGCGTCGGTGCGGGCGGCGTCTGGGGCGGGCGCGACCATCATGAATCCAGCGTGACCCGCTCATGACCCATAGGTCCAATACTTGTTACTTGGACTTTCGATCGATAGCACCTATCTTTCTGCGCTAGCCTGGTGACATGACCGCAGAGCTCGACCTCACCCGGCTGCGGGTGCTCGCGGCGGTGGCCCGTACGGGCTCCGTCACGGCCGCGGCAAAGGAGCTGCACTACGCCCAGCCGTCGGTGAGCCACCACCTGTCCCGCCTGGAGGCCGACGCCGGCATCCCCCTGCTGCAGCGGCACGGCCGCGGCGTCCGCCTCACCGAGGCCGGCCGCCTGCTCGCCAACCGCGCCGAGGAGATCCTCGGGCGCGTCGAGGGCGCGCGGCGCGAGCTCGACGCCCTGGCCGGGCTGCGCGCGGGCCGGGCCCGCCTCGCCGCCTTCCCCTCCGCCCTGGCCACCCTCGTGCCGGACGCCGTCGCCCGGCTCGTGCAGGAGCACCCCGGCCTGTCCGTGGGCCTGGTCGAGCACGAGCCGCCGGACGCCGTCGCCGCGCTGCAGTCCGGGGCGGTCGACGTCGCGCTGGTGTTCGAGCACGTCGACGTGCGCCACGCCCGCTCCATGGACGACCTGTCGCGGTTCGAGTCGACGACCATCCTCGAGGAGCCGGTCAACCTCGTGACGGCCGCGGACCTCGACGCCGCGCCGGAGCCCGGCGTCACCCCTGACCTGCGGGCGCTGGACGACGCCGACTGGATCGCCGGCTGCGAGCGCTGCCGCGCCGACATGGTCGCCCGCTGCGCCGCCGTCGGCTTCGCGCCCCGCATCGCGTTCGAGACCGACGACTACGTGGCCGTGCAGGCCCTCGTCGCCGCCGGGGCCGGTGTCAGCCTGCTGCCGGGGCTGACGCTGCTCGCCCACCGGCACCCGGGGATCGCCACCGCTCCCCTGCCCGGGGCGCTGCGCCGCGTGATGGCGCTCACCGTGGGGCCGCCCGCGCCGCCCGCTGAGGCCCTGATTCGGCAGCTCGTGGCCGTAGGCGCTACCGTCTCGATGTGACCCCGGCCACTCGGCCGGGCCTCTCCTTCTCGCGACACTCCGTCTCGCGGCCCTCCGGCTCGCGACCCTCCTGCTGAGGACAGACCCGGCCCGATGCTCCTGCTGTCCACGTTCTTCTACTCGGCGGGTGCCGCCGTCGCGGCGTTCATGGCCCTGGAGGCCTATCTCGCGATCGCCGCCGCCGACCAGACGTACCCGAGCGTGGTGCTGGCCGCCGTCGCCGCCGTCGGACAGATCACCGGCAAGCTGCTCTGGTACTGGGCCGGCGCCGGGACCACGCACCTGCCCTGGCTGCGCCGCAAGCTGGACTCGCCCAAGGCCGCCGCCGCGATGACGCGCTGGCGCGACCGCACCGACGGGCGCCCGGTCTACCTCGGCGTGGTGCTGTTCGCCTCTGCGTTCGCCGGGCTGCCGCCGGTCATGGTGATGTCCGTGGTCGCGGGCGTGCTGCGCGTGCGGATGTGGCTGTTCCTGAGCACGGGCCTGGTCGGGCGGTTCCTGCGCTTCTGGATCGTGCTCGAGGCCGCCGACTACGCGTGGTTCCTGTTCTGAGCGAGCGCGTTCTCCGCGTTCGTTCCCCGCGTTCTCCGCGTTCGTTCTCCAGGGCCCGGCCTACAGTGCCCGGCCTACAGGTCGGTCGCGCCGTCCAGGGCCTCGCGCAGCAGGTCGGCGTGCCCCGCGTGCCGGCTGTACTCCTCGACCATGTGCACCAGGATCCAGCGCAGCGTGATGCGCCCGCCGTGCCCCGCGTGGCCGGCCGGGCGCACGACCTCCTGGTCCAGGCCCTGCCCGACCACCTCGTCCAGGATCCCCTCGGAGGCGGCCACCGCGTCGTCGAACAGCGTGGTCAGGCTCTCCGGGGAGTCGGTCAGGGCGCTGTTCCAGTCCCAGTCGCGGTCGGCGGCCCAGTCGACCGTGTCCCACGGCGGCGCGGGATCGTTCCCCCGCAGCCGCACCGAGAACCAGACGTCCTCGACGTAGGCGAGGTGCTTGAGCATCCCGGCGAGCGTCATGGTCGACGGCGGGTGGGGCGTGCGGAGCTGCTCCGCCGTCAGGCCCGCGCACTGGCGCCGGATCGTGGCGCGGTAGAAGTCGACGAACGACCGCAGCATGGTGACCTCGTCGGCGGCCAGGGGCGGGTCGGTCCGGGGGAGCTCGTTCGTGTCCGGGCTGATCTGCGGGCTGGTTCCCGGGCTGGTCTCGGTGCTCATGGTGCGACCGTACCGATCGCCAGGACGTGCTGGCTCATGTCCGCGACCCCCGGCGTCGTGGACAGGGCGCGGGCGAGCGTGAGCGCGGAGTCGATCAGCGCGGGCGCCTCCGGGGCGGCGAGCGGCACCCGTTCCAGCGCCCCGCCGGCCGGTCCCTCGACACCGTGCACGACGACGTCGGACAGCCCCGCCTCCGCCGCCTCCCCTGCGAGCTCCGCGGCGTCGTGGAAGTGCGCCGCGGGAAAGGCGAGGTCCGACGGCGCCTCGCCGCGCTCCAGGACCGCCAGCCAGACGGGCGGACCGAACTGCTCGTACCCGCCGCCGACCAGCGCCGCGAGCCGCGTGATCCCCGCGGCGACCACCGTGCCGCCGGGCCGGGTCACGCGCACGGCCTCCCGCAGCGCCCGCAGCCGGTCGACGCGCGACGCGAGGTGGTAGAGCGGGCCGAGCAGCAGGACGGCGTCGAACGCGTCGTCCGCCAGCGCCAGTCTCGGAGCCGCGAGATCCCGGGCGTCACCGACGCGCGCGGCGAAGGTGCCGTGCTCCGCCGCGCGGGCGACCTGTTCGGCGACGGGATCCACGAGCAGCACGTCGTAACCGTCCGCCGCGAGCGGTGCGGCATGCACGCCGGTGGCGCCGCCGACGTCGAGCACCCGCGCGCCCGGGGCGAGGCGCTGCCGCACCAGCTCCTGGGTCCTGCGGTGCTCCAGCGGGCCCTGCGCCGAGCGCGCGGTGAGCCGGGCATGCTCGTCCCAGCCGGTCAGGCCCGCGTAGTACGCCTGGACCCGCGCGTCCAGCGCGAGCTGGTCGTGACCGGGCCCGCGCCCGCCGTTCTTCCTGGTATCACCCTCGGTGCGCTCCATGGCCCGACGCTAGCGATGCCCGGCGTGCGACGGCCAAGTGTTTCCGGGAGGAAAATACTGGGTGATTCGTTGGAGCCGAATCGTTACATATCCAGTACGCCCCTTTTGCTCGGAGTGTGAGCATGGCAACATTCGCAAGGTGCACCTGATCCGAGAATTCGCACCTGACGCCTACGAGTTCGCGCTGTCGTCCTGGTCGTGGATAGGAACGGGTGGCAAGACGCCACGCTTCGCCTCCTGTTTTGGCGACATGTTCCTCGAGTCGCACGACGGGTGGTGGTTCCTCGACACGGTCGAGGGCACGCTGGAACGCCGCTGGAACTCGATGGACGACATGTTCGCCGACCTGGAGGGCGAGGACGGACGCGCCGAGTACCTCCTCGAGGAGACGCTCAACACGGCGCTCGACCAAGGGATGCGGCTCGGCGACGACGAGGTCTTCGCGTTCCTCCCCCCGCCCGCGGTGACGGGCACGATGTCGGTGGACTCCCTCGCCCCGCTGCGGTTCGCCATCGCCGCGAACCTCGCCGGCCGGATCCACGGCGAGCTGAACGGGGTGCAGCCGGACGCCGGAGCGTCCGCGCTGTTCGCCGCGCAGGCACAGCACCAGGCAACGCAGAACCAGATTGTGCAGAACCAGGCGGCCCACAGCCTCGCCGGGCCGACGCCGTCGTTCGACTCGCCGAACCCACCGGCAGACCTCTGGCAGCCCGCCCCGCAGCAGGTGAGCACGGGCGCCTACCCGTCGTACCAGCCGGCTGCCGATGCCGTGGCACAGAGCGGCGCCCAGCCCGGTTACGGGGCGGGATACCAGCCGCAGTACGCGGCGGGTTCCGAGCTGGACTACGGGTCAGGTCAGCAGGCGTACGGCTCGGGCTCGTACCCGGGTGCGCATGCCACGGGTCCCGTCGCGGGCGCGGCGCAGACCGCGTACGCCGCGCCCGCGGGGATGCACGCACCGGCGCCGACCGCCGCTCCTGCCGCCCCGCCGGGCGGCTACGGCGCCCAGGGCAGCTACAACGAGTACGACTACGAGGACAACGCGCACACGCTCGACTCGGGCCAGTTCAGCCAGTACATCGCCGACCAGTACAACACCGGCCAGATGACCGCCGTCGAGTACGACGCGTCCGTCCCGGCGCAGCAGAAACCACGGCAGGACGGACGCTGGTCGTACGCCTGAGCGGGGTCTGCCACCCCCCCCGCCCGCGCTACCCCTCGTCCAGCCCGGCCACCGCGGCCAGGATGAGCACCGAGCCCACGATCCCGGCCGGCCCGAGCCGCTCACCCAGCACGACAGCGGCCGCGACCGCCGCCGTCACGGGTTCCAGCAGCGTCGCGACCACGGCCGCGCCGCTGCGGGTGGTGCGCAGGCCCGCGTAGAACAGCCCGTACGCGAGGGCCATCGTGAACACACCGAGGTAGGCGAGGGTGCCGAGTGCGACCGGGTCGCTCGTGACGAGCGGCCCTCCCCCGACCAGCGCGGCCGGGACGAGGCCGACGGCGCCCGCCGTCGTCGCCACCGTGGTCAGCGCGAGCGGGTCCACGTCCGGTGACGCCAGCAGGGTGCCGCCGAGCGTCGTCGTCGCGGCGTAGACCGAGCCCGAGGCGACGGCCAGCAGCAGGCCGAGCACCGGACGCGACCCGACGGCGTCCGCCCCGGACGCCGCGCTGACCAGCACGAGGCCGGACAGCGCGGCGGAGATGACCAGCCCGAGGCGCAGGGCGGAGCGGGGGCGGACCGCCGTGCGCCGTCGGGCCCGGAGGAGGTCCACCGCGGCGAGCAGGACCGGCGCGAGGCCCAGGCTGACGACCGTGGCGACGGTGACGCCCGCTGTCGCGACGGACCCGAAGTACAGCGCCTGGTAGGCGCCCGTCCCCAGCCCGACGACGGCGGCGCGCGCCGGGTGCTCGCGGACCAGGGCCACGAGCTGCTGCCCCCTGCGCAGCACGAACGACGAGGCGACCAGGACGAGGGCCGCGATGAGCATGCGGTACGCGCTGACCGTGAGGACGGACATCGACGAGTGGTCGCGCAGGATCTCCAGGGCGAGGCCGCCGGTGCCCCAGAGGACTCCGGCAAGGCAGACGAGAAGCAGCCCGGTTCGAGGTGATGACATGTGTGCTCCTGACCGGGACCGCAGGTCCCGGCGTGTTCCGAGGGGTCCGGAGGGCCGACGGGAGCTCGCGCGAGGAGGTCCTGGGGTTCCGTCAGGCGTCCGGAAGGATGGGAAGACGTCTCGGAGCACGCCGCATGACCGGCCCGTACGGGCCGGTCGTGGTGCCGCTCCGGTCAGACGACCGGGGGCGGCAGGACGGAACGGTTCGGAGTCACGGACGGGATGCTAGCAGCGGTGTCCTGGCGGGTGAGGTGGTGTCTCGCGCCGGATCCGTGGGGGTGGTCAGGTGGGTTCTCCACACCTTCCGATCTGGAGATGCGCTTGCGTTCCGTCGAACATATATTCGATGCCTCGATGGTGTTTGAGATGCTGAGCAGAACGAGGCAGATCGGAGGAGGAACACATGGACGAGTCCCAGGGCGTGGGCCGGAACCCTCTCACCGTTGTGGAACGGTCACTGCGGTACGCCCTCGACACCGTGCTCCGCACCGCCTCGGACACGCCCCTGGGCACCACGACGATCTCCCTGGGCTGGCCGTCGACGCGCCTCGACAGCAAGGGACCCGTGCCCGAGGCCGTCGTCACCTGGACCGGCCACGGAGCCGGCGGGCACCGGCCGGCCCATGATCTCGGCGTCGATGTCGTCGCGCGCGATGCCCTCGACTCAGACGAACTCGACCCAGGCGAACTCAACCCAGACGCGGTCGATCCAGACGCGCTCGATCCAGACGCGCTGACAGACCTGACCCGACTCCCTGTCGGCGCGAGCCTGGTCGCCGCCTTGACCGGTGTCGAGGTGGCGGATGCCGATGACGCCGAGCTGCTGGATGTCGCGGCGCGGTGGCAGGACATCATCTCCTGGGCCACCGCGATGCAGTCCCGCGCCACCAGCGAGATCGCCCGACGCCGCGGCTGGACCACCGAGCACACCACCGCCGCAGCCGAGATCAGCGCCCGCCTGCGCATCCCGCAAACCGACGCGAACAAGCTCATGGCCCGCGGCACCAGCCTGACCCAACA